>CAYTHG010000035.1:0-17712 GCA_964437525.1 uncultured Myxococcales bacterium
TATGCATTTCCCTCGCCAGCGATGTAGCCAGTCTGTTTTGCAATTTCCAATTGCTTTTCATAGAACTCAATGGCCTTGTCGAATTTCCCGAGGCTGTGGTATGCATTGCCAAGGTTGCCGTATGCACTTCCCTCGCCAGCAATGTCTCCGGTTTGTTGTGCAATCTTAAGGTGCTTTTCATGGAATTCGATGGCCTTATCGAATTTCCCGAGGCTGTCGTATGCATTGCCAAGGTTGCCGTATGCTCTTCCCTCGCCAGCGATGTCACCGGTCTGTTTACAGATTTCCAGATGCTTTTCATGGAATTCAATGGCCTTCTTGAATTGCCCGAGCCTGTCGTATGCATTACCAAGGTTGCCGTAAATTGCAGCGCGAGTGCTTTCTTCAAGATCCTTGCATACTAGGAAAGCCTCATAAATATTCAAGAGTCGCCTGAACTCGCCCATGCGGTCGAGGTTTTCCACTAAATCATTGTCAAAGAAAACATCGGTCGCGTCTTCTCCTCTGCCAGCCTGCGTAAGGATTTCGACTGCATCCAGCAGGGGTTTGACTTCATCGACCTTGCGGCAGTCCTCGACTTTTTTCTTCTGCTGTTGCAGCAGGTGTTCGACGCTGCGGTCTACAGCTTCGGTGTAAAGTTCTTTATCCTCGCGCAATTTGGCGCGTCCCCAGCATTGCACCAGATAATGAAGCTGGTAGCTTTTACCACCTTGATTGCTCTGCAGCAGATTTCTGTGTGCGCAACGATTGATTGCTTCCACCAGAACAGGTTTGTCCATCCCGGCGGCTTGTGCGGCAAGCTCTGCATCGAATGCACCGGGAAAGATAGCCCAAGACATCAGCGCCCTGCGGCATTCGTCCTCCAGCCTGTCGGCCACAAAGCCGATCACCTTTTGGGCGACCTTGTCAGCCTTACCTTCGAGCAATTGCGGATAGTCATCCAGCATCTCTATGACATGTTTGATTTCAGGCGCGATGACTTCGAGGGCGTAGGGATGGCCCTGCAATCTCTCGGAGAGTTTCTTCAAACTCTCGAAATCCGACTCGACCTGCTGGCTTTCCAAAATGTGCGCGCCGCTGTCGGCATCGACACCAAAAAGCTCTTTCGATTTAACGACGCGCCCTTTGCCGTCGCGGACTTCCTTCCAGCTTGTCAGAATCAGGCTGCTGCCGGTTTTGCCGTTATTGCACAAAGACAAAAACTCAGCCCAGGCCGGGTTGCGCACTTCGAGTTCTTCCGTGTCTATCAGCGCCTCGAACTGGTTCAGGCATACAAGCGTCTTTGTCTCTGCCAGTAATTTGTAAACATAGGCCGCCTGTTGTTGATCGGGAGCAAAATCGAAATTATCGGGAGCGTCGTTGCCTGTCAGGTTATGAATCAAAGGCTTGGCAAACTCCGAAAAGGGCGTTTCGCTGCCGTATGTCAAGTCCATCCAGTAGGCCACCTCAAAACGGCGCGGCTTATAATGCCGCATTCCATCGAACAGCGTCCTTGCAAAAGCACTTTTGCCCACACCCGAGATTCCCTGAACGGCAAGCAGCGCACGCCCGTCAAGCAGACCGCGAGCGCTTTCAATATCTTTTTTACGACCGAACAAGTTGGAACGCATGGGAGACGGTCCCCACAAAAAACGTACAGGGACATATTGTTCGGCCAGCCATTTTTCAAAAGGCGGCGCGGCATCGTGATTTTCAGGATCGACAAAGTGAACGATCTTACGGGCGATATACGAGATAAGCTCGTCTTTGCGGCTTTCGGAAATAGTTCCGTCGTTTGCCGACCACTGGCTGAAATCCTCGCGCAAATCCACTTGCGAGAAACGGGAACGGAAAACGGAACTTTCCCGATTCTTCTTGCTCAGATTGCTCAATACTATCGGCGTTATGAAGTGTTCGTTTTCGTTTTCTTTGCAATACTTCTGGGCGGTTTTAAGTTCAACCAGCGCTCCTTCTGCGGTGAAATATTTATTGGTCAGAAGCGGCAGGAACTTCTTACTCTGGCGCACTTTGTCCGGCAGGATCTTGGACCACAATCCCGAATCCATATCGTTTTCATCGAAGAAAACACTGAACCCGTAAGAACGCAACTCAGATACCAATTGTCTTGCAAACTCGCGTTGCTTCCCCGAAAAACTTACGAAAACATCGTATACAACACCGCTCATCCGACTACCTCCACACACTCCGCAACACAAAACGGGAATTGTCGGGTAACAAGTTTCCCGACCTACGGCTGCCATTGTCGTAACAATCGCATACTCCACAACACAAAAAAAGGCTCCGCCTTTAAAAAGCGGAGCCTTAATACTACTGACTTACGCGATCAGGCGGGGATTATTTCACCCTGATGATCTTGTACATGGCTTTGCCGGCCTTGATTTTGAAGATTCCGGCCATGCCGTTGGAGACTTTGCCGTCGTTCATGTTCCACGGGTCCGAGCTTGCCGGGCCGGGGTTCAAGTACAGCTTGTCGAAGAACTTGCCTTCGGCTAAGACGGTCTTCATGTCTGCGCCCACAGCGCGTCCACCGGCTTCGTGAATGTTTCCGAATGTGCCGAAGGAGATTTCGGCGGCGGCAATGACTTTAGCCATTTCCGGGTCGCCGACGTTTCCGGCCTCGACTGCGTGGTCGATGGCATCTTTGCCGACACCGCGCGGAGGTCCGTGGCTGATGATGGCTGCCGGGCTGTCGCATTCTTTGGCGAGCTTGGCTACTTCATCAATTTGGGCTTTGCCATACAGGCATCCCGGAGGATTGTGGATGTAGTTTTCGTCATAGTATCCGGCCAGGGAGATCAGGTCCACATCGTCGCCATCAAAGCGGCGCAGGACGTTCATGTTGAACAGGTTGGGATACAGCTTCATCATTTCGTTGATGGCTTTGACGTAGTTTTCCTTCTTTTCACGGTTGCCCATGATAATGAAGGTCGGAAGCTTCTGCTGTCCCAGGAACGTGAAGACGGTCTTCAGCGATTCGTAAGACTCGGAGCTGTCACCGGTTACCAGAATGGCGTCTACGTTTTCCTTGGCGAATTCGGCATAGAACTTTTTGAGGTTCTCCATGGTGGTGGGGATGCCGTCTTTGATGTCTGTTATGACACCGAAGCTGTATTCGTCGTCTTCATCGGCGGTCTCAAGCTTGATGAGATGGCCCTGGACGCTGTATTTTTTGCCTTCCAGAGTCAATTCTTTTTTCTCGCCGGTCAGGCCGATGGGGCCGTGGCATTCGTTGGCGGCCGTTTCGATTTTTTTGGCCTCAGTCTCTACCGGCTTGTTGGCCTTGTCGAAAGCATCCTTCTTCTCTTTTTCGATCTTGTTCTCTGTTTCCTTAACCTCAGCGGTTTTTTTGTCCTTGTAGCTCTTCTCGCAACCGGCGAAAATCACTCCGCTGGCGAAAATCATGATGATAAGGACAGCCCAAAGCTTGGAAATTTTCAT
The DNA here is from genome assembly GCA_964437525.1 of uncultured Myxococcales bacterium. Classification (GTDB taxonomy): domain Bacteria; phylum Myxococcota_A; class SURF-8; order SURF-8; family SURF-8; genus JAKQSH01. Next base: position 3,439 of record CAYTHG010000035.1, read on the forward strand.
TACCTGATTCCTCCTGTATTCACTAAATCTTCCTCAATGTAAGAATATATTGGACAAATTTGGTCCGTGTTTAATATACACCGCCAGTGCAATCTGTAAAGTAAATTCACCAAAATATTGAAGAGTAGCGGGAGTTTTCTCAAGCTTTCGATATGGGTGCCTAATATTGACAAGCTGCACTCCAGACGGTTACATTTATGCAATGAAAAACCGAGATTCAAGAAAATTACCCACAGTGCAAAATAGTATTGTACTTGAGCGAGATCAAGACGGCTATTTGAGCGAAGAATTCGCCAGCGAACTTGCGCGTCTTGTGGAGGATTCAAAGTCCAGACCGATTGTCAAAGTCGAGCTTGGTCTTGATGGCGACGACCTTTACAAAATCAATATCGCCCTGCGCAGTTTGTGGCAACTGCGATTGCAGATGGCCTTCGACGTAGAGGTCGAGCTGTCGGAGAATGTTGTGCAAGTCCATGATATTTTTGGAAATACCGTTGACTGGCAGCGCGTCGCCTCAAATCTTGAGACGAAGTTCGGTGCCGAAGAATCCGAAAAGCTGATAATCAATGTCAGTTACCGCTGCAACAACAAATGCGGCTTTTGCTCTGTGGCCGACCGCAAACGCTCCGACGGTGCCTTCGAGCGTCAAATCGAAGCCATGCAATCCGCCCGCGCCCGTGGGGTCAAGCTGCTCGATTTAGACGGCGGCGAGCCGCTCATGTATTCGCGTATCTTCGACCTGATAGAATCAGGTCATGAACTCGGATTCGAGCGCATCACCTTGACCAGCAACGGGCGTATGCTGGCAGACGAGGATTTCTGCAAAAAGCTCAGTCAAAGCGGCGTGGATCTGCTGATCTCCATTCACTCATCATCCCCCGAATTACACGACAATTTGACCAGCACGCCCGGCTCGTGGCGGCAGACCGTCAAGGGCATAATGAACGCCCGCAAGATGTTCAAACGTCTGGGATTGAACGTGACCGTTTTGCGCAACAATATAGAAGACCTGCCGCGACTGGCGCAACTGGTGGCCAAGCTGGGCGCCGATGTCTTCAATATTCAGATCTATACGCCCTTCGGCGACGCCGATCCCGATTTCGCGCCGACACCCGATGCCCTGAGACGCTTTGTGCCACCTGCCATAGACTATCTCAAAGACAAAATGCAGGTCTTTATGATCAACGCGCCCCATTGTCTGGTGCCAGGTTACGAGGACTATTGCACGCTCGATTACCACAAGTCGGTCAGGCGTATGCTTTTTGCCAATGGCGAAGAAGTCAATCTGGCCGAGTACCTGGGCCGCAAGAGATTCAAAAACGGTCTGTGTAAGGGCTGCCCCAACGATGTTGTCTGCGGCGGTTTCTGGGATTACGGAAAGCATCCTGATAGCGGCGAAGTCTACAAGGTCTTTATGCTGGATATGATCGCCGGTTATGCCTGCGACGCCGATTGCCCCTTTTGCGCCGTGGATGACGAGTTGTGGACGCACAACATGACGACGGAGGAAATCAGGCGCAAGATTACCGACAGCATGGCATTCGATCCCAAGCTTTTGCGCTTCGGCGGTGGCGAGCCGACCATACGCGAGGACTTTTTCGAGCTGGTGGAGTTCGGAGCCGCGCTTGGATTTGAGACACTCAGCGTCCAGACGCACGGCTTCAAGCTGGCCGATATGGGTTTTGTGGAGAAGCTTGAACGCGCCGGTTGCAACAAGGTCAATTTTTCGGTGCGCGGCGACAATGCCGAGACTCACGAAAAACTGACTCGCGTTCCCGGCAGTTTCGATCTGCTGGTTGAAGGCATAAAAAACGTCGTGGCACAGGGGCGGATGCTGGTCGAGATCGACATGATAGTCAGCGCCCACAATTTCGAGCGCCTGCCCCAAGAGCTTGAATTCTTTTACAACTTGGGAGCGCGGCGCTTCAATATGTGGTTCATCTCGCTTGAGGGGCGCGTCAAATCCCGCGTGGACGAGCTTGTCCCGCAGATGTCTAAGGCCGCGCCGTATATCAAGCGGGCTTGCGACAAATCGCGGGAATTGGGCGTGGACTCCATGAAGGTCTACTACCTGCCTTACTGCTTTATGAAAGGCTTTGAGGAATTCGTCTGGCATCCGCTGGACGAAAACGCGCTGGTGCTCTCGCCCGGCTCGGATTTCAAACTGGATCGCGGTCAGATAGACATAGGCGTCAAACGCCCGCCCTGCTCGCTCTGCTCAATGTACGAAAGATGCTTCGGCATCGCACCCGCATACACCGCGCACTTCGGAGATGAGGAGCTTGAGCCTTATGAGAAATAAGAAAAAAATGTATGTCGGATAAATTCTTTATCCGACAAATTATGAATTGTCGGGTAACAAGTTTCCCGACCTATCCGGGTACACGGACGTTTTTCCAGTTTTGAGATTTTTTTTGATTATGAGTTTTTAGCTTCTATTTGCTTCACAAGATCAGAGGTTGAATCTCCTTTTATAGAATTGTCTGTTCTCCAATTGCCGGTACACCTTTTCTGTACAATTTCCTGTCCTGTTTTCTGATCCTTAAATATACGATGTTGAACTCTCTTCCCATTATGTGTCGGGTATCCATCTTGTATTTGCCAATCGTGTATATGTGGAAATATGGAACTAATTTGCGCCATAAATTCTGAGCAGGATTGAAATCTTCTACTAGGGTCGATATTAGTCGCTTTTGATATTAAGCGCTTGAGTTGCACACAAACCCATGGAGGAAGCGAATTCATTTTCAATATTTGCCCTCGTTCGATTTTCTTTTTGATAATGTCGTTTGCAAATACTTGCCTGTCGATAGGGTCAGAATATTTTCTATATCTTTTTAATTCACTTTGATTCAGCCAAGAATCTTCTCTGTATGGCAGACTTCCTCCAAGCAGTTGATAAAGTACGACACCAACTTGATGAAGATCCCCAGGAATTCCGTAAATACCAGTACTCACTGACTCTGGTGGACGATAAATTAAGGAATGGCCAGAGCCTGGAACAGTAGTTTCTCCATCTGGTATTTGTTTTACAGATCCAAAATCACCGATAACAGCCCGATCATCATCCGATAGAAAGATGTTTTCTGGTTTGAGGTCACGATGAAGCAGACATTTTGAGTGGAGGTGGCTTAATCCTGAAAGAATTTCTCTTGCCAATTTTACTGCTCTAATGTTAGCACGAAATCCCCTACTTATTTTGTCATCTAAATCCCCTTTAGAGAGAAAAGGTGTTATAAAATATGCATAGTCTCCATTAACTATCTCTGCACTCAAAATACTGATGACATTATTGGATTGGAGTGAAACAAGATTTCTAGGTTCTGCATGATATTTAGTATCTCCAGACCAATCATAGAATTTTAAGGCTATACTCTGATTACTAACAATATTCCTACCGAAAAACAGCCAACTGTTGGCTCCTTTATCGCTTTGCCTCTCGAAATTGTAACTCTCACTAAGATTTTCTAATTTATCTTTGATAGGTTGAGGAGCTTCAATTGTGTTAATATTGAGGTTGGTCATGGGCTATGAAAGTATGGTGAATGCAGTTTTAAAAGCATCTATTTGGTATTTTAAGATAGAGCTAGGATTTTTCAAAGAATATTTCTTTTCAGCGGCAGCAATTGATTGTGGTGTAATTAGGGTTACAGGGCATTCGCCATACAGTTGAATTATTGATTCAAGCTTGAAGCCAACAGACCCCCCAGAATATTCTCCTTTTTTCATTCTGCTTTTAATAGCAATATTTTCTATATGGTTCTCTCTGAAATATGCGTAAACAGTATCTCGAAAAGCTTGAACTTCTTGTTGGTTCTTCTCATCTTTGAGAGAAATCTTTCTGGTTGAATTTGTAAGATGCTCGTATTTATTTTTATTCCCCTCAAGAGTAACCAAATGAATTTCTGAAGATTTTATTCCTATTCCACACACTATCATGTTTTGCTCCTTTCAGAAAATCGTCCAATTATCTGGTGTTTATTTAAGAATAACTGTTAATATACCTTATTGTATATTGTGTGTCAATAATTTGGAATCTTTCCAAATGGACCATGTCTTCTCTAGGTCGGGTGGCCGGTCTTTGAACAAATGATGGAATTGGGTGCCGGGTGCCACGGTCTTTCGATGAAATCGAATGCCCCCCCCATCACCCCCTAGGCTTGATCTCCGGGTATTTCTCCAGCCATTTGCGGAGTTTGTCTTTGTTTTTCTTGTGGAATCTTATGTATTTGCCGCGTTTGCGTATGGGGCGTTTCTGGTATTTCTTGGCTACGTCCTTGACCCACTCGCCGTGTTCCAGCCGATCCACGGCCTTGTAGAAATTCTGCGCCTTGTCGTCCATTCCGGCCATGCTGTAAATGTGTCCCATCAGGACGTTGGCCAGCAGCGGGCCGTCGTTGTAGTTGGAGCGCTTTAGGTTTGCGAAGCGATTCAGCCACTTCAAAGAAGCCGTGTGGCGCTCGGTCAGGCTGCGAATCCAGGCCATGCGCATCTGTATCAAAAGCACGTCGGCGGAGACCATCAGTTCGTTGTAGTTGGTCGATGACTCGGGGATCAGCTTGCGGGCCTGACGATAGGCTTTCATTGCGCTTTTGTAACGTGGATACCTTATCAGAACCTCGCCCTTAAGCATGTAAGGCAGGTAGTTTTTCGGGTGTTCCTTGATAAGCTCATCGCACAACTCGACGCCTTTTCTCCTGTTGGCAAGTCTGGCCGAATACAGGTTCGTCAAAAAGACCTGAGCTAAAAACCTGAAGGGCGATTTCTCCACGGAGGCTCTTTCGACCTGCTTCAATCCCGTCGGCTTGTCTCCGGGAGTGAATCCTATGAGATACAAAATCGCCTTGGTAAAAGGCCCGAAGATGCCGGTGTAGTAGTTGTAGATGCCGTAAATCAGAAGCGCGGCGTGCAGGTTGGGCCTGTCTTTCATCAGTTGTTTCATGGAGTCAAAGGCTTTTATGCCGTGGGAGTGGGCGTCGAAATAATCGCGCCTGATACCCGAATAAAAGGCCAGCCCGGCTTCGCACATGGCAAGGTGGTAATTGCCGCTATCACGCAATCCCTTGATTTTAGTCGCTTTATGCGCCAGATCGACGCAGCTTTGAAGATAGGGCAGGACTTTTGTGTCTCTGTGGAGATTTTCGCGGTTGATGAACAGCCGCCTGACCTTTGGCAATGCCGCCCACAGGTAAGAACTGGGGTAGTTGGGGTGCAGCCCGATTTCTTTCTCGAACTCCACATCCAGATCCACGTTTTCGCCGTCCTGAAAGCGCTGCCAGACATTCCAGACGTGGGCTGTCATCAGGTAAACGTCGTTGTCGGCGATTTTGGCCATCTCGCCCACTTCGGCATTCAGCGAAAAAGGATAAATCAAGAAAAGAGTCGCAAGCAGTAAAGCCCGTGTAAAACAGGCAGCGTGTCTTTTGTACACTACATCACCTCATATCAAACGCCACATGCGGCGCTTACATCGTTATGAAATTTCTCCCAAGCATTTTACACAATGAAATTGAAAAACGCCCGAGAAAAATTGGAAGGGTATGGAGCAGGCCGGGAAGCGCCGCCCAAGCTCAAATGTTAAAATTCGTCCCTGCTGGAATCAATAAAGCATTCATAAATTCATCGCTCACCTCTATATACAGAATATATTCACCCCGGCGTATCGCTGTTTTTTACAAAAAACACTTGCATTTTGACGGATTAAGCTTATTTTCCTTCTTGGCTAGAGTTTGGAGGTTGTGATGCCGATTTACGTATATAAATGTGATAATTGCGGAAATCAAAGCGAAGTAATTCAACCTGTCGATGCCTCCGCTCCCGAGACATGTTCGGTTTGCGGAGAGACGGAAACGATGCATAAGCTAATAACTTCAGCATCTTTCGTGCTTAAGGGCTCGGGTTGGTATGCCACTGATTTTGCAAAGAAGGGCGGCTCTTCCAGTTGTTCGGCATGTTCGGAAGGATCGTGCAGTTCGGGCGCTAGCAGCTCGGAAAGCTCGACTGAAAAGCCGACAAAAGAGACCAAGAGCGATAAAAAGACAGAGAAAAAGGCGGCAGCCAGTTAAAAGTTGTTGCCAGATGAAGATATTTTAGGTAATAAAAACTTGACAGTGGATACACAGTGCGCTTAGACTACGCCACCGTGCATTTGAATTGCATCAGGAGAAGATCATGTATGCAGTCGTAAAAACAGGTGGAAAGCAATATACGGTTCGCGAGGGAGACTTCGTCCGTATAGAGAAACTGGATGGCGAAATAGGCCAGGAACTGGTTCTCGATCAAGTGATGATGCTTTCCGATAAAGGTAATTTCCAAATCGGCAGACCGATGCTCGACGGCGCTAAAGTTACAGCCGAGATCATCAGGCAGGATAAGAGCAAAAAAATCCTGGTGTTTCATAAAAAACGCCGCAAAGGATTCAAAAAGCTCAGAGGCCATCGTCAGCCTTTCACCGAGATTAAGATAACCGGTATAGCGGGCTAGCACCCAAGGAGTAGTGTCATGGCACATAAAAAGGCAGGTGGTAGTTCAAGGAACGGAAGAGACAGCAACGCCCAGTATCGCGGTGTAAAGCGTTACGCAGGCCAGACTCTGACATCCGGCACTATCATCATCCGTCAGCTCGGCACCAGAATTCATCCGGGCCGTAATGTCGGTATGGGCAAAGATTACACTCTCTTTGCTACAGTTGATGGCGTACTCGGATTCGAGACTTTCGGCAATAAAGGCCGTAAGCGCGCCTACGTCATTCCGACCGAAGCTTAATTAAGTAGCGGTAAAAGAAGTCAGTTCAACGCCCGAGGTACGCCTCGGGCGTTTTTTATTGTCCTGCGATCATTGTCCATTTAAATAATTCCCCTGTCATATTCTTTCAATCGCAGTTGGCTGGTCCCATCTTAAACGGAATGCTGGATACCTCAGTATTCCCTGCTTCCAGGTAAGTTGTCGTTTTAATGTGATATCCGTGCAACCCCGTTCATGGTGAGTGATTTGCAGAGCAAATTGTATCGAACCATCTCTCAATAAACCACCCTTTCAGGTGGCATTCGAGATGAGCGGAGGTATGAGCCTATTGACAAACCTTTAATTTTAAGGATATTTACACAAACAGTAGAAAATTATCATTCCCGCGCAGGCGGGAATCCATTTAGGAAATCAAGCACCCGGATCCCCGCCTGCGCGGGGATGACGAAAGTTTATCCTTAGCCTTTTTGAAAGAGTTAACTTTGTCAGCAATCTGATATGCTGTGTCACCATAGATGAGCAGAACTGATAGCGGCCTTCTTGTTTTTGTGAAAATGGGGACGGGTCAGGCAGACACAAAATATTTACTTATTTAGCTGTTAAATATGACAGGAACAATGTTATACTTATTTGCGTTTTCCAATAATGTGTCACCCGCGTGACAAACAAAAACTTGCCAGCGAGGTAGTAATGTCTATCAAATCATCCTTAGGTTTCTTGTTTATATTGGCAATTGTGTCTTTTGCCGGTATTTCCTGTACCTCCAGCGATTCTACTTACCAGCCAGTTTTAGGCGGTGACGACGACGCTGCAGCCGAAGACGGCGACACCCCTACAGATGAAGATGGCGATGGTGACGGCGCTGAAAGCTGTGAGCCCGGCGACCTGAAATGTGCCGATGCGCTGGCGGTTATGATTTGCAATGATGACGGTGAATGGCAGTTCGATCATTCATGCCTGGACGGTAAAGAATGTTGGGCCGGCCATTGCGTAATTCCTCCCGATGGCGATGATGCCCCCGATGGCGATACCAAGCCCGATGGCGACGAAACTCCCGATGGCGATGAAACTCCCGATGGAGACGAAACTCCCGATGGAGACGAAACTCCCGACGGCGACGAAACTCCCGATGGTGACGACGAATGGCATTGTCTGGTAGATCTCGATTGCCCCTGGGGTTTCCAGTGTCTGACGGATGCCGCCGGTGACGGTTGTGTCAATCGTAACGAGTGCTTCAACGATCTGGATTGCGGTAGCGGCAAAGTCTGCGAAGAAAAAGACCACTGGAACGAATGCATCGAAAGCGGTGGTAATCAGTGCATAGCGGATCAAGACTGCGGTTTCGGGTATTCCTGTCAGCAGGAAGGCGGAAGCGGCTACCTCGTATGTGTGTTCAAGAGCGAATGCGAATCCGATGAAAATTGTGAAGCAAATGAAACTTGTATAGCAGATGGCAACTGGAATATCTGTGTTCCGGGCGAGTTGGAATGCGAAAAGCACTCCGATTGCGAATTCGGTTATATGTGCGATGAAAACAATGCCTGCACTCAGGCCAGTACTTGCACCACCGACCAGGATTGCTCGGTTTACCAGTCCTGTCAGGTTGTCGAGAACTGGAAAGAATGCAAACTCAATATCGGCAGCACCTGCAAAAGCGATGAAGAATGCGCTCAGGGTGAAATCTGCGAAGAAGTGGCTGCCGGAATCGGTGTTTGCCGCTCGATGAACGAATGCACTTCAAATGACGAATGTCCTGAATTCCAGGTCTGCGAATTCAATGGTACCTATTATGAGTGCATAGAAGAGGCTCCCTGCAATAGCGACAGCGATTGCACTCTTGGATACAAATGTGTGCAGGCCAGTCCCCGCAATTATTGCGAGTATGCCAATGAATGCACCACAGACACCGACTGCACCATTTACCAGACCTGCGAGATGGAAGGCAATTACACCGTTTGCAAGTTCGGAATTTCCGCACCCTGCACCACTGACGATGGCTGCAAAGATAACGAATACTGCGACCTGACTCTTGGTCCTTTGGGCGTATGCCGCTCCCGTGACCAGTGTATGGTAAATGCCGATTGTGAAGAAGGGCTTATCTGCGAGGACAACGGCGAATTCAATCAGTGCGTTCCGGCTTCATCGCAAAGCTGCTGGTTCGATTTCCAGTGCCCTGAAGACTGGAACTGCGTCGAAGGCGAATGCCTGCCGACATACGCCGGTATGTGCGAAAACGTCGAAGGTCAATGGACGGTGCTGTTAGCGCCTGTCGCTTGCGTACTGATGCCCATGGGAACGGTACTTGAATTTATTCCCACAGACGGCTGTAACGGCGATGTCAAGCCCACCAATCTCTCCTTCGACACAGGAACCTTCGCCGAAACTTCCACCAGCGAATACGACGTGACTTTTGCTTTCTTCATGAAATGCACTGCCAAGGTGACTCTCTCAACTCTTATGAGCATGGATTGTCCCATGGGTTGCGAAGGAATGCAGTTGACAAGACTGTAAGCTCGATTTGCTTCAATAATTTAAATCCCCGTCTGATACAGGCGGGGATTTTTTTATAGCCCGCATTATTCGGCTTAATATTAGACTTGTCGGCTAAATTATCTATAATCGTAAACAGCGAATATTTACGTTCAAATACAAGTATTGTGGCTGTATTCAAACGATTTACAGAACATGGAACTCAATGGAGGGAGATTGATGAAATCTTTCAATATTCATCGCATTGCATGGTTGTTTGTCCTGACAATAACCTTATCGTTTAGCGCCTGTCATAAGGAAGTCGAGAAGCTCCCTGACGGATTTATCACCATTCCGTCGCTTGCTACAGAGGATTTTCACTTTTTCCCGGCTGACGCTTCGAATCTGGTAAAAGGCCAGAAATTCGACTTCTACCTGAACGTCACTCCCAAAAAGCGCGTGGGATTTTCCAAACGCGCCGGAGAGCTGATGTACGGCAAGAAAAACATACTGATGGATCTGTATCCCGACAGTTCACGCGGTAACACGCTGGCCGGAGCGGTACGTGGGCTGGTGGTGGAAGAAGTCGGCACAATCCCGATAGAGATCCGCGTCGAAGGCGGGCGGGTGTTTCAGGGTAGCTGGACAGTATCTGAACCCAAGCCCGAGGAAGTGCTTGTCAAAAATATTATTATAGCCATTGACGACGGTGCCGGTGCAGCCTTGAAGGCCGCCGCCAGAAAAGCCCTCGGCAAAGACATGCTCGAATCCGACAAGCTGCCTGTCAGCGGCAAATTGTCCAGCACTTCCACAAAAGCATGGGCCGCAGACTCGGCAGCGCTTGCCAGCGCATTTGCGACCGGACAACTGAGCGAGAACGGACAGCTTTCGGTTTTCTCGGATCATACGCCACGCGAACCCATGGACAACCCGAGAATCGACACCCTGGCCGAGTTGCTCGCCCAAAATTCAGGTAAGGCTATCGGTCTGGTAACAAGCGCTAAAGTTACGGATGCCACCACTGCAGCCTGGGTAACGCATATAGGCTCCCGTAATCACTTGCGCAGCATAGCCGAGAATTATGTCGATGTTGCAGAAAAGGGCAATCTGCGTGTTCTTATGGGTGGTGACAAGCGCTCCTTCAAGCCCAACCGCAAAAAAGAACTGGACGACCTCGGATATGCCATGCGACAGGCCGGTTTTGTTCTGGTGACAAAGCGCGGCGAGTTGTTGCAGGAAATGAACAATCCGCCCGAACGTCTTTTGGGCCTTTTCCACAACAACCATATGAGTTCCGAACTGGATCGTCTGCAACTGGCTTCCGACGATGCCCGCTACGGCGAGGATGATCAGCCGCAACTGATGGATATGACCAAGGCCGCATTGAAGGTCTTGGAGCGCAACGAAGAAGGCTTTCTCCTGATAGTCGAGGCGGGAATAATCGAGAAGATGCTGCAATTGCAGGATGGCCACCGGGCCATGTACGACGAATTGGAATTCGATAAAACTGTCGGGATGCTGCACGAATATGTAAAAGGCCGTGATGACACCCTGCTGATAAGCACCTCCGGTCACGAAACCGCCGGGGCAGGTGTTATAGGCGTAACCACTCCCAGAAACCTCGGCACAAAAAAATACATCAGTCCCAAAACGAAAATTGAATACACAGACCGCGACCTCGACGGCTTCCCGGACAAGGCCAACCCGACTTCGCATTTCGCCTTCGATTTTGCGGCTCGTGTAGATCGCCATGAAAACTGGGCTGTGCTGTCTCGTGTAATTCCTCCGGCAATGGCCACGGCAAAAGGCGTAATGGCCAACCCCAACCGCAAATTGCGTTTCTCCAAGGTAATCACTGGTAATCTGCCGGATGCCAAGGACGGAGGCGAAGAACACGTGCTGGCTCCGCCGGTAGCAAGCGATGTTCGTATAGCGGCAGCCGGTCCCGGAGCGGAGATTTTCACCGGGCACCAGAACGCGACAGATATCTTCTACAAACTTCTGGATCTGAGCTTAGGCGTTAAGAGCAAAGTCGCAGAGATGCCTACCCTGTCGGAAAAAGGCAAAAAAGCAGCCAACGTGATTTTGATGCTGGCAGAAGGTGCCGGTAACGGACTCTACGCCATCGCCCGTGCCATCAAGGGCGACGACAAGCTGGCTTTGGACGATCTGGCCATGCAGGACATGTTGTCAACCGAAGCGGAAAAGACACTTGCTGTTGCCATAGAAGACTCAAGTGCCGCCATTGTCTGTGGTGGTGAAAATCTTGAAAACTGCAAAGGACTGGGACCGCAGTTGAGCGCTTCCGGCGAGATGGTCTGGGGCTACATCGGCACCGAGGACAAAACCGTTTCCTCCCTCAAGCTTGCCGGAGCCGAAAACGCCATTCCCTCCAAGGAACTGGGCTTACAGTACATACGCAAAATCAAGGGCAAGCGCGAACTTGTTTTCAGGGAAAACAGCGGTGACATGCAGGCTACCCTTGCCGATGAAATGACCGAAGCCTTAGCCGCAATGCCCGAGGACAAGCGCTTTGCCCTGCTGGTCGAATACGGCAGCATGGTGCCGTTTTTGGAGCAAGCCGATGCCGAACGCGCCGCCAACCAGTTCCTTGATTTCGATCTGGGAGTCAAGGCCGCGCTGGCATACACAAGGCGTGTCAACAGTGACGACAACCCCGCCAACGACACACTGCTGGTTGTGGCTTCCACGGCTGATTTGGGTGGCGTGGCCGGAATCGGTGTCACGCGCCGTATGCACAAACTGCCGTCCGTCCGCGACGATATAACCTCTGCCAAAGGAAAGCCCGACTACGAAGATGAAGACAGCAACGGCTTCCCGGATACCTGGGACAATGCTCATCGCGTCGTGGCCGGATGGATCTCGCGTGTCAAACACCGCGACGACCGCCTGCCCGATCCCGAATTCCTGCCCATGAAAAAACGCGATCCCAGCGGAGTAGTGATAGGCGGCAACACCTATGCCGATACGGTACAATGCATACTGGCCGATGTTCCCGTAGCCGCCGAAGGTCCGGGCGCCGAGATGTTCATGGGATTGACCCGCAATACCGAACTGGCCGGAAAAATCAAAAAAGCTTTAGGGCTGTAGATACAAAAACGCCCGGGCAGGTTCCCTGCCCGGGCGTTTTTACAACAATAATCATATACAATCACTCGAACCAAAATAGGTATTGGAGCTTACAGAGTAGTCAATACACTGTGGTGTGTCCGGCCAAGATTCTGCATCCAAACATTGTTCATGACAATCGTTATAGTGTTCAATATGGTTTTCATACTGAGATACGCAGTCATCCTGTCTTTCACTGTACAATTCATCGTATTTGTCTTGACAGCAGTCTTCACAATCTTTGGGATCATCAGCGTATTCACATCTGCCCGCGCATATATTTAGCAAAGCTTCGAAACTGCCAAGGCAAGAACTTTTTGCTTTATAGGCAGCATCAGATATATCATTTAGAATATGATCACATAATTTTTGTACTCTATTGTCTTCTTCGTTTTCATCTTCTCCATCTTCACCTTCGCTTTCGCCTTCATAGCCATCGTCAGTATCATCTCCCCCGCAAGAGGCAAACGACATCATGCAGATGCATAGCAACACGATTATGAAGTAGTTGCATACCTTCATGTTCTTACCTTTATGTCCTCATTGGATTATAAAAATCAATGCCGGTTGGTATTGTTCCCCTGTTCGGTCTTAATATTTAAAGATCGCATACTTCCCACATTTTTTCATCAGCCTCTTGGCATGGATAACTATCATCGCTCTTATCTTCCCATTCTTTAAATCCCTCACAGGAAAGCATAATTGCGCATTCTGTTCTTTCTTTGATGGCTTTACGACATTCCTCGAATGATTCGTCTTCACTTTCAGCCTTCTTGCAATCCTTTATGCAAGAATCTAGGTATCCTTCATCGACATTGTCATCACATTCAATATTTTTTTCACACCATGGTTCACACAATGAATCCTCATCATCGCCACCGCAAGCCTGAAACCCGATTACAAATACAACTGCCAATACGATCATCAAGTAATTCTTTGCAGACATAATCTTCCTCCATGTTTTGGTTGTCGAATCAATTACTACTCACGTAATTCACTTACAGCTATACTTCTCAATTCCTTCCTTGTGATGTAAGGGGAAATATATTGTCATAAAAATATATGCCGCCCAGAGTATTCTTGATTTGGGCAGATCGAAATATTGTAAAGAAGAAGGTCTAGCCGCGTCCCGCTTTTTCTTCGTCCCAGATTCTGAAGCTTTCGAGGATGAGGTTCTGGACAGGGATGTTTATCTTCTGTTCCGGCAGTTCACCGCCGCCATCGAACCAGAAGTCGCCGGTTTCCCAGCGTATCAATTGATTGAAGGCCGGAATGCCTTGAACTCCTTCGAGATCGGCGTTTATTACCAAGCCGTCGGTGATATATATGCGGCCTTCTTTGTGACCCGAGCGCAGATTTAAAATGCCTTTTTTGCGTGAGCCGGTCAGCAGTTGCAGCACATCTGGTATACCAAGCTGGGAAAGCGAACCGGATACGGAAGAACTGGCCGAAACCGCTTCCATCTCCGCCGACGATTTCCTCTTGTGTCGGGCCATCATCAGGCGTTTCAGTTTGGCAACTGTCAATTCCGGTTTGAGCGGATAGGCAAAAAAGTCGTCGGCACCGGCGTCGAAGGCTTCCTGAATGAGATCGGAGCTTTCGTCGTCGGGCGATATAAAAACGAAGATGACATCACCGAAGGAGGAATTCTCTTTGATCGAGCGACACAGCTTGAAACCTCCGACCGGGCGGGTTTCTATCTCCGACAGAATCAGGTCAACATTGTTGTGCTTCAAGCTGTTGATGGCGGCGTCGGTGTCGCGGGCCAGCATGACACGGAAACCGATTTCTTTGAGTTTACCCATGATGGGGGCGAAAGTTTCACCGGCGTAGTCGATTATTAGGACTGTGCTGCCTGTGCCTATCGGGTGTTCGTTGCCGTTTGTCTCGCCCTTGGTTTGCAGACTCTCGAACAGTGCTTTGACTATCCTG
>CAYTHG010000036.1:0-17557 GCA_964437525.1 uncultured Myxococcales bacterium
CAACCGGCACGCTCGTAGAAAATAGAAATTGCGATGACAAGCCCGATGTCTGCAAATCTCTTACATATCATGGCGATGGCTTATTGCCTTCCTGCGAATCTGATGACAAGTGCGATGGCAGTATAGACACATCCTTGATTTATACATATTCCCTCGAAGGAATATTGTTGAAACAAGAGAGAACAGACGATTTTGACGACGACGGCGAGACTGACGACTGTATGATCTACTTTTATAAGGCAACGGGCGAACCGATTGAATTTTATACGGATTTTAATTGTGATGACGTAAAAGACAAAAATTGTCAGAATTGGACCTACGATACCGAAGGAAGGTTGACAGAGAGCCGTAAAGACAATGACTGCAACGGTACACCTAATCGAGATTGCATCACGCAGACCTGGACGGATACCGAGCATGGCACAAGAATGCATAAAGAGAACGATGAAAATTGTACAGGAGAAATTCTCAATTGCAGGAATTACGAATACGACGAAAAGGGTCTGCAGGTCAAGGAAGATTACGAGCCCGGCTGTGACTCTCAGACAGAGTACTGCATGTATATCTACTACGACGAGAACGATCTGCCCATACTTTGGGAAGAAGACAAGGATTGCGATGGCGAGTCGGATAGCTGCGTGCATCAAGGTTATAACACTGCAGAAGAGCTTGCCTCATATTACATAGACAGCCTCTGCGATGGCAGCAAGGACTCACTCTGTCAGGATTGGACCTTTGATAATCTTGGCAATGTCACCGAGGAAATCATCAACAACGACTGCTACGGCACTCTGGATTATCGCAGTTATTACGAATACGACAAGAACGGGAACATGACGAAATCCTACAGGGATTGCATCAACGAATATGCGTCTGCATGTAAATGAATCAACGCCGGGGGGCAATTTAGGAGGATAGGATGAAACGGTTAATGACAAGATTGCTGCTCACGTTGGCGCTGATGGGGCTACTGCTCTCAATTGCCTGCTCCACGGACTCTTCGTCCGATGATACCGGCCCGGATGGCGACACTGATGCGCAAAGCGAGGGAGGATTGGACAGGGATATCATTTTCAAGGGCGGTTCCACGGTCGGTAACCCGGCGGCGGTCGATGTGATCTTCAGCACGGAAGATGATCGCGGCTCGGTAATGTGGAAGGAAATCACGCTCGATATTTCCGGCGTATACTTCGCCGACGGCTCCTGGCCGAATTCGAACGTGGGGGCCTTATTAGATCCTGATGATCCTAACGTGCTGTATCCCATTATGGCAGAGGAAAAAATCACTCTGCAACTGCAAGTCCCTGCCCTGCATTCTTTCGGAGCAATAGACTTCAGGCTGGTAAGCGGCACGGGCTTTCATGCCGAGGGCGTAACCGAAGACGGCACCAAGGTCATACTCGATTCCACACTTTACGGAGTGCTGCCTTTCTCGGCTGCCGGTAATTCCTTTATCTGGGAGTCGGAGGACAAAGACAAGCTGATTGCCTCGATAGAGTCGGGACGCATCATGCGCAAAGAAATGCTGGATCTTATGGAGGCCGACGATCAAGGTCGTCTGGTTATCAACGAATACAAAAACTCCAGCCTGCTTGAAGAAATCGACCGCAATATTATTTCTGCCTTCAGCCTCTATCGTGACAAAAACGATAATGGCGCTTTAGATGCAGATGAACTCTCGAATGAAAACCTGCTGGCCTACGGTAATCCCGATCGCGCCGCCGACTGGGACGCAGATTGGCCCGCCATGGAATGCGGCGACGGCTGGGAAAGCTCCCCGCGTTTCGGTGAACCTATTTATGACATTTCCGGATTCGGAGACGATTATGCCGTAGCCGTTGGACCGAGCGCTGTATACCAGTGGAACGGTTTCAACTGGTCTCATTTGGCTGAGATAGAAGACGAGTCCAATACTTACGCTGTTTGGGTGCGTGGCATAAACGACGTCTTTGTTGCAGGAGAATATGGAATCTACAATTGGGACGGACAAGCATGGACAAAAGTCTTCGATAGAGGCGAACTGCTGTTGCCGATGGTTAGAATCTATGCCACATCAAGCGATAACGCATATGCAGTCTCGAACCAGGATATAATTCAATTCGATGGAAATAGCTGGAGTAAGATTACACCGGACAAATGGCCTGAAGGTTCTGACTCTTATGGTAAAAAATCCGGAAACAAGACTATATACGGCTTCTTCGATCACGAAAGAGGAATGCTTGTGGGAGCCAGTTCCAAAGACGACTTGTGGGTTTATGGAGAAGAAATGGCTACCGGCTGCAACTTGTTTCACTACGATGGGATCGCCTGGACCAAAGAAACTCATCTCATCGAAGAGTTGAGAGATGCCGCATATGGAATGGATCCAATCTTGGAGGACGACTTTGCAATTACTTCAATGTGGTCGACTGGTAAAGACGAATTGTGGTTCTCTTCAAGAAATATGGTTGCAAACTTCAACGGCGAGCGCTTCCGTATTTATAGCCTTTCAGAAGAAGATTTGCTGATCAAGTTGAACAAAGTTCACGTAAACTCCAAAGACGATTTCTGGTTGTCAGGCACTTCCTGCGATTACGACAGCGAACTTTTTGTATGCACATCAGAGGAAAAGAAAACTGTTGTAGTTTTCGACGGACAAGGATTCATAGACACAGAAGTTGAAACCGATGCCGAATTGACTTCCTTGTGGGGCACGTCTTCTGACAACATGTGGATTGCCGGTGGCCAGTGCAGTCATGGATCCGGCAGTGAAAGCTGCTGGGGCGAGATACAGCATTACGATGGGCAGGAGTATTCCGGAGGCACTAAAGATGACGTAATCATTGTTGGCCGCCCTCAAAAGATCTGGGGAGATAGCTCCGACAACGCTTACATGATAACCCTCGAAGGTCAATTGCTGGGCTATAACGGTGCCGAGTGGTTGGAGCTTGAAAAAATCGGAGATGTAGAAGTTGACTGGGTTTACGATGTAAGCACCTTGGCGGCAAATGATGCATACATGTTGACAAGTCTTGAAAGCGGCAATACTGCGGTGGCTCATTGGGATGGCAATTCATTTACAAAAGTGTTCCAGAGCGAACCAGTTCCCGGTCAGTATGAAAAATTCTCCATGTACAATATCTTTGTCACTTCAGCCAACGATATCTGGGTCTCAGGAGTTCTCGACCTAGGTGATGGCGAACCGGCTATTGGTCATTGGGATGGTGAAAAACTTGAAGTACAAACATTCTCTCGCGATGATGGGGCAAGGCCGTTCGGTTTCTTGAAAGGTACAGGACCAGACAACATTTGGGCTATGAGCTACAACGAACATCATGGCTTCCTGGTTCACTGGAACGGTGAAAAATGGAAACGCCAGGCTATTAAAGCAACCACATGGAATCATCACCTGACCGACATAGCTGTTTTGGGCGAGGACAACATCATCGGTACCGCCATGGGTCAGATGTTCCGCTACGATGGCGTGAAATGGGAAGAATTCGACACAGGCCTTGAAGGTGTGCGGATACTGTCCCTCTGGGTCACAAGCCCCGATAATGTCTACGGCGTGGGTAATGAAGGCGCAGTAGTAAAATACGACGGCGAATCCTGGACAAAGATTCCCGTCTGCATGGACATTTCACTTTCAACCGTCTGGGGTTCCGGCGGAAACGAGTTGTGGGTAGGCGGACAAAACGGAACCTTGCTGCACTACTCTGCAGAATAATATCTGTCAGGGAGAAACCTGTCTACTTGGATAGCACTCTTTTTTAGACTCTTTCTCCTTTTTAAAGGTGGTTCGCACCCCCCCGGGATCGCCTTTAATAAAAAACCCGGAGCATTTGCTCCGGGTTTTTTTTTGAGCCTATTGACAAAACATAGTTTTCATCATCCGAGTAAAAGACACCAATCCTGTCATTCCCGTGAAGGCGGGAATCCAGAATAATATCAACTGAATGGGCACCCGCCTGCGCAGGGGTGACATGAGTTTACCCTTCGTTTTATTGAAAGAGTTAACTTAGTCCGCAGTCTGAGGTTCAGGTCGGGAGACCTGAACCAACGAGAAAAGTATTCTCATTCTCAGTAGATTATTGCTTTCAGCTAAACCCCGCTCATGCTGAGTGATTTCGCGTAGCGAAATTGTATCGAAGCATCTCTCGATACACCTCCCTACGGTCGGCACTCAGGTAATAAGAAAGGGCGTCCATCCAATCGGTTATAATTGTGGAGCCTCCCGAGCTTCGCTGGTGAGACTATGGCACCTTTTGATAAATGCTTCGAGACAAAAGCTTGCGGTTTTTTCCTTAGCATTATCGGAAAACAATTCTGGGACAAAATGTGTATGAGTCAGGCCACCTGCTTCAGAAGGATATCATTTTTGTTGTAGCTTGCAGGTGCTTGCGCTTAGAATTGACTGAGTCTGAATTATTTGGGGCGATTTTCATATTTTGTCTTCATCGAGTGTCCTGTGTAAACGAAAGGGAAACGCCGGATGAGATACCGCAACATCTGCGAAATGATAAAGCTGCGAGCGGAGAGTTCAGGGGCTTCGGTGGCGATGATACAGAGGGAGCGCGGACGCTGGCGCGAAATGACCTGGAATGAGGCATATTCCAATGCCTGCAAGATTGCGGCTGGTTTGCGTTCGATGGGGATTCAACGAGGAGACACCGTATGTGTTTTTGCCCAGACTCGCCTGGAGTGGACGCTCTGCGATTGGGGCGTGCTGGGTTGCGGGGCTATAAATGTGCCGCTCTCCCCCGCCGTAGGAACCGATGAATTCCAATACGTCATAAATTCCGTCAATGCCAAGGTTCTTTTTGTAGAGGATGCAAACAGCTTCGACAAAATTTACCCGCTGCTGGATAAACTTCCCGAAGATTTACAACTGGTTGTCATGGAAGGATCTTCCCCTGAAGAACAAGGAGCGATTTCGCTTAAGGAACTGATAAGGCTGGGAGAAAAGCACGATGAGGATGTCTTCGAGAAAACCAGTGAGGAAATCGCTTCGGGCGACATTGCCACGATTCTTTTCTCAGCCTATGGATCGAGTGCCGAATCCATGCCGAAGGGAGTGGTGCTGACACACGGCAATTTGCTGGAACAGCAGTATTCGCTTGGCGAAGTTTTCCTGCCGCAGGAAGGCCAGCGCACACTTTTGATTCTCCCGCTTTCCCACATATTCGGGCGCACCATAGGTTTGATGGGTCCATATGCTGGACTTGTTACCATTTACCTCAAAAACTACGACAGGCTGGTTGAAATCATGCGTGAGATGCAGCCGGTCTTTGTGGCCGGTGTACCGCGTTTTTTCGAGAAGCTTGACGAATCGATCTGGAGAACCACCAATAACAGCAGCATTTTCGTGCGCAGGATATTCAGGCGTGTATTGAAAGTCGGCCTGCGGGTTTCCCGCCGCCGCCAGAGAAACCGCCCGATTCAACCCTGGCTGGAATACGAATACAGAATATTGCGAAATCTGCTGCTGGACAAAATCCACAAGCAACTGGGCGGCAAGCTGAGGTTTTGCATCTGCTCGGGCTCTCCCTTAAAACGCGAACTGCTTGAGTTCTTCCACGCCCTCGATCTTCTGGTAATCGAAGCTTACGGCATGGCCGAGTTTTCCGGCGTTGCCACCATCAATCGCCCCGGAGATTATCGCTTCGGGACTGTGGGCCGCCCCTTGCCGGGTTGCAGAGTGGAACTTGCCGACGACGGCGAGCTGCTTGTCAAAGCGCCTTTCACATTCCGCGAATACTGGCAGGACAAGGAATCCACGGCTCAAGCCATAAAGGACAGTTGGGTTTATACCGGCGATATAGGCGAGATGGACGAAGACGGGTTTATCCGCATAACAGACAGGAAAAATGACATCATTTCCACCGCCACCGGGCGCAACGTTGCGCCGCGTCGATTAGAACACCTTTTGGGTTCTGTTCCATTCGTTCGTGATGCCGTGGTTTATGGCGAAAGGCGCAATTTTTTGACCGCCATAATAACGCTTGATATCAACCTGGTTGAAAACTACGCCCATGCCAATGGAATTTATTACAAAGAAAAAGAAGAATTGGCCGACGACCCGGCCATCAGGCGCGTTTTGGAAGAAGCTGTGGAATCCGTCAATCAACAGGTTTCCTACCACGAGAGAATCCAGAAATTCGCAATATTGAAAAGCCAGTTTTCTACGCAATCGGGAGAGTTGACCCCCACCCGCAAGCTCAGACGCAAATTCCTTTATGAAAAATACCGTGAGATCTGGGAAAGCTTTTATCAATAAGGGTAATTATCTCGACATCATAAAAAATTGTCGGGCAAGAAATTTGCCCGACCTACGTTGGTTGGGTCTCTGACCCGACAACGGTGCATAAACGTGCGGAGCCGGTCGGAGACCCGCTCCGGCGAAAACATGCTTCAGGAATTGTCGGGCAAGAAATTTGCCCGACAATTCGCTAAATTACCTGTTAGGTATCAAAGCGCCGCCGTCTGAGCATCCCCAGTATCAAGGCCAGCGCGGTCATGACGATCAATGCCGGTTCGTTGCCTGTGCTGCGGCAGTTGCAGCCTTTGTCGTTTGCGGTGTTCCAGACGGGCTCCTGTTCTTCTTTTTCCAGCTCAGTGGATTCGTCGTCCAGATCGCCGTCTTCTTCCATGCTCTCTTCAAGTTCCCAGGCTTCGGCATCCGCTTCGAGCTCTAGCTCCATGTCGCCGTCGCCTTCGGATTCAAGCTCTGTCTCGCTCTCCGATTCTTCTTCGTCGCCATCGACTTGCGAGGGCAGGGCGTGGAACCTGACGATCTTTTTGTCTTCTTCGCGCGCTTGTGAGCTTGTCACCTCGACAAAATAATCGCCGGGGAAATCCGGGACGATCAAGCCCGTATCGCTGATGCTCGCCTCGCTGTAAAAAGGCTTTTCTGTCAACTCGAAAGAAAGTGCGGGGCTGCCCGAGGCGTTGCAGGTGCGCTCGGCGTCGATTTTCACTTCATCGCCTACCATTACATGGGGGATGGGGTTCCACGGATTGGGAGCCTCAAGGCTGGCTTCCACCTTTGCGATGGTGTGCAGGTGCCAAAGTTCCGTATCTGTCGCCTTGATGGAGAAATCTCCTGAGCCGACCAGTTTCATTCCGCCTTCGTTGCAGATGCCTTTGACCTCTACGTTCTGTGGCAATCCGGCAATGCTTATAGTCGCTTCGCCTCCGTCTTTGACCCAGTATCGACCGCTCCATGTTTCGCCCGCTTCGCCGCTGTATTCCAGAAGCAGCGAGATCGGCACGTCCGACTGCACCAATATTTGCCCGCTCTTGCTTATCTCGGTGCCTTCCAGCATGAACAGCGCGTCTATGCCTGTCCAGGGCGAATCGTCGCGGGGTACATCCCGCTGGCAGAAGCTGGCGAAGACTTTCGATTTTGCCACGGTTCCCTCGCAGCCCAGATTGCCAGCTTCTTCGCTGCCTATGGCGGTGAGCTGTCCTTCGAACTGCGTCGCGCCATCGGTAATATCGGCACCCAGACATAGCATGTCCGCCGCAGCGCAGGTCGGTATAACAATGTGCATGTCTTCCTCTTCGCTCAGGAAGGGAACGATGAACGATCCGAAGATAACCTTGCTGCCGTCGCTGTGAGACATCCAGCGAGAGTGTGTCTGCTCGGCCCAGCTTCCGGCGTCGTGGATTTGCTCGTCGTTGCTGTAGCTCTGGTTTTGACCCAGAGCTATCGTGCCGACTTCCACGCCTGCATCGCCGTTTATCCAGCTTGCACTGAAGTGGTTGCTGTCGTCGAAGGTTCCGCCCGATGTGCCGCCGCCGTTGCCGTGCCATTGCATTGTAAAGCTGTGCTCGCTTCCATCCAGGGTCTCTACTTCGTCTATCACGGCAAAGTAGTTATCGTTGATGAACAGCGCGGTTCTCGTCCATTCCGTATCGGTGACTTTTTTGAAGTAGCGCGTTTTGACCCGCGCCATGTCTATCTTTGTGCCATCGTATTGCTGCGTCAGGTATGCTTCGCCGTCGTCACCGGGAACCCAGCCGCCTTCTTTTCCCGGAATCACTATCCACTCGCCGTTTTCGTCCTGTCCCAGCTCCGGCAATACCAGATAAGGTTTGCCCGGACCCTTGTCGTCTACCAGCAGAATGTTGTGATTGTAGGCGTTGTTGACTTTCTCGTGGTTACTCCAGCCCAGGTATCCGGCGTCCATCAAGAGAGCTTTGCCGTGGGCAAAAAGATGTATCTGGCCCGGGTCGATGTGCTCGTGACCGCCTGCGCCCTGGATATCGTCGTAATCCTTCTCACGCGCCCATCCTCCGGCTATGCCGTGCTCGGCTAAAAGTATCATGTATGTGGCGTCCTCACTCCATGACGAGCGGAAGACCGCCTGTCCGCCGTCGAACAGAAACTGCGTCGGCGACCAGCCAAACTCGTCGGGCGAGACAGCAGAGATCGAATCATCGTAGTTTGTCAGAATAAAAACATCCTGCGGGATGCTGCCGCCGGAGGAGTATGCCGTGCTCTGATGTTCCCAGGCCCAGCGATACAGGCCCGCATTTGGTAAGGCAGACATGTTGCCGAAGGTATAACTGCCGTTGGGCGTGCAGTCGTCGAAGGGCGGGAAGCGTCCATCCGGTTGACGGATGCGCACCAGCCAGTCGTGGATCTCTGCGTTTCTCGGATCGGTCAGCAGGTCGTCGTAATGAACGCCGTCCACATCCCAGCCGCGCCCGTCGGTGTATCTGTTGAGAGCCTGCATGAAAGGAATGTGGTTGATGGCTGTGTAGCCGTAATATACCGAGCTTTCAGAATACGCGCCTTCTCTGGATACGAGTGCATCGAGGATGATGAATTCCGTGCGCTTGACTCCGAAATCTATCCATTCTTCGGGATGTTTGAATTCTCCCAGTTCATCTTCGGGTGCCGGTTCGTAGCCGTTTAAGGCTATGGCCGCCATACCCAGAGACGAAGCCGACTTGGACATGTGGTTTTCGTTGTAGGCGTTCATGGGACCGGCCAGGTCGTGAGTCCAGTCTTTATAAAAATCTGATGCCAGCGAAACCACGTTCTCGGTACAAAGGTCGGACTGCTCAAAGGTATATCCCGCGCCGCGCAAGGTATCGTAGGCCGCCGCATACATCAACAACTCCTGGGAGGTATGGATGTCCAGCCCTCCGTTGCTGAAGCTGGTCATGCGCGAGAGAGTGTGCATGTTTTGCAGGAGCAACTCGGCTCTGGCGCCGTACTCGTCGCGCTCGGCTGGTGTATCGAAGGGAACCGCCGCATAGTCGCGTCCTGCCGATATCACCTTGCGGTCGATTAAGTAGACGAAAGCCGCGCTCATGGCGATGGATGCCTTGACCTGCTCCGGGCCTACGTCGTGGTTTTCCAGATCGTAACTGCGGTTGGCTTTGTCAACCACTCTTTTGTAAATGGTGATGTAGGGTTCACGGTCCAAACTTTCGCGGACGGTGTTTTCATCGCCCGGTCCCAGTATCACTCTGGGGACGCTTTCCCAGTCCATGCCATCAAGCCCCCAGGAAGCAAGAGCCAGTGAGGGTAGAAAAAGAGAAAACAACACGAACCACCTAGTAAGAATAGCCATGTCCCACTTCCTCCAAATTGTGAACTGTTGAAAACTTTACCTCAATTATGCATTTTGTCCAGCTCACCGCGCAAACGCAAGGTGAGTATCTTGATGACGCCGATGGCGATTTCGTTTCTCTCATGCAAAAGGTCTGTGAATTCTTCGCGGGATATTCTGAGTGCCTTGACTGGCTTAATTGCTGTAATCGAGGCCGTGCGCGGGGCGGCGTCCAGGATGGCGATTTCTCCGAAGCATTTGGATTCTTCAAGGTAGGAGATATCCTGATCCCCGATGTGGACGCGAACGCCGCCTTCGATTATCAGGTACAAAGAGTCGCCTATCTCGCCCTCGTTGATGACTACCTCGTCGGTGTCGAAGGAAACTTCGCGTGCGATGCGCGCAATGCGTGTCAATTCCTCTCCCGGAACCTGCCGGAACAGATCGACCTTCTTCAGAAACAAAACCTTTTCGACGGTTGACAGCATCTTTAAGACATCGCTTTCGCTATGAGTTTAGAAGAAACATTTATCAGAACAGCCGGTTAGTAACAAGAAAAAAGGTATCGGGCACAAAGGCTTGTGAGACAGACTGATGAATCACGTGTCAGTATTTTACGAGATTTCTGAGCGTTTGTCCTTAAATGCTCGCTGGATTATTGCTAAACCTCTGCTATACTCTGTCTGATTTCAGGATCTAAAAGGTGTGCATGTGTCGAAGGAAAAGAGAAATACAGGCGGCGAAGGCAGTTTCGGCTTGATTTCGAGGCGCTCGTTTTTGAGCACTTTGGGACTTGGGGCGCTGTCTTTCGTGCTTCCTTCAAAGGCTTTTGCCTTCGGGGAGTCGTCCAAGTTTTCCATGGCGGTGCTGGAATACGGCGGTTCGTGGCAGCTTCGAGGAGAGGCTCCGCCGCGCTTGATGTGGGAGTTGATGAAACGCAGCTCCATCGTTGCCAGACTGGAGCCCGAAAGCGTTTCTTTGAGCGACGAAAATCTTTTCCGCAAACCGTTTTTATATATGGCGGGCGATGCCGACTTTGCGCCTTTCTCCGATGAAGAATCCCGCAGGTTACGGCGCTTTCTGACTCGCGGCGGATTTATGTTCATAGACAACTGTGGCGAGGTCGGTGGCGCTTTCGATCGCGGCGTGCGGCGTGAGCTTGGGCGCATCATGCCCGAGAAAAAACTTACCCCGGTGCCACCGGAGCACACAATTTACCAGTCGTTTTATCTTTTAGACGGTCGCTGGGGACGGCGGCGGGCCAAGAGCTTTATGGAAGGCTTACTGGGCGACGACCGCCTGATGGTCGCTTACTCCCAGAACGATGTGGGCGGCGCGTGGATGCGCGACAACTTCGGCAACTGGAATCTGCCCTGCACGCCCGGCGGTGAGCGTCAGCGTGAGATGGCCTTCAGGCTGGGCGTCAATATCGTCATGTATTCGCTTTGCACCACCTACAAAAGCGACCAGGTTCACATACCTTTTATTATGAAGCGCAGGCGCAGATGATTGAGTGGCTTACAGGACAGACTGCAGACGCCGACTTCAACAACTGGGAGCTGGTGCTGCTCAATCCGCCCGGCGCGCTTGAAGGCGTGCTGCTGGTGCTGGTGGTTCTTTTCGCTTTGTATATGTTTTCAAGAAACCTGCGCCGCGAGAAGTCGCGGGGCTGGAAGATATTTATGTACGGCCTGCGCTCGGCGCTTTTATTGGGTCTGATACTTTTGTGGCTGCAACCGGCTGTGCAGTTGCAGAAGCTTTTGAATTTCAAAAGTCATCTGCCGATACTGATAGACCGTTCGCATTCCATGGCCCTGCCCGAAGAGGTGGATGGCCGTATGCGTTACGATGCCGTGCGCGAATTTTTGAAAGACAACCGGGATTGGCTGGCGAGTCTGGCCGAGAAGCACCATCTCCATTTTTATTCCTTCGATGAAAAACCGCTTCTGACTTCGCTTGAGAATCTTGAGAAGGGCGAGGCTCCCGAAGGTGAATACAGCGATATCTCCGGTTCGCTTGAAAGCGTTCTGGCGGATTACAATTCGGGTGAAGTAGCCGGTGCGCTTTTGTTCTCGGACGGAGTGGAGATCAAGCCCGGCTCGTCCGATGCCGATTCTTCTGCCTTGTGGCGACGGCTGGCGGAACAAAAGCTGCCGCTGTATACCTTCGGTGTCGGCGGCGACAAACCCTTGCCGGATGTGGCCGTGCGCGATGTGCTGTATGATGGCTTTGCTTTCGTGCATAACAAGATAAGCATAGAAGTCCGCGTCTCATCACGCGGTTTTGCGTCTTCAAAGACTGATGCGCGCCTGACGGTGGAGGGCAAACCCCTGCAGGTTCAGCCTGTCGAATTGCCCAAAGACGGCGAAGTGCGCTTGGTCTTCACCTTCACGCCCGACAAGGTCGGCAGGCGCATCTACCGTGTTTCGGTTCCGGCTCCTTCAGGCGATGCCGTGCCGGGCAACAACACGCGCTCTTTTATCGTCAACGTGCTGCGCGACAAAATCCGCGTGCTGCATGTCTGCGGCCATCCCGATTACGACGAGCAGTTTTTGCGCCAGCACTTGAAGCGCAATCCCAGCATAGACCTGATATCGTTTTTCATCCTGCGCACCTACGATGACCTGCAATACGTGCCCGAGAACGAATTGTCGCTGATACAGTTTCCCACGCTTCAGCTTTTCGACGAAGAGCTGCACACCTTCGACCTGGTGATTTTCCAGAATTTCACATACAAGGGCTACGAGATGGAGCAGTATCTCAACAACATCCGCAGTTATGTGCAAGGCGGCGGCGGCTTTTTGATGATAGGCGGCGACCTGTCCTTTGGATTGGGGCGCTACATCGGAACTCCTGTGGCCGAAGCCCTGCCGGTCGAGATTTTCCCTGACGATCCGGGCTTCGACGAGCGTCCCTTCAAATTGCGCCCGACAGAAGAGGGCTTGCAGCATCCTGTCATGCAGTTCACGCGCTCCCCCGAATCCGACCGCGCCATCTGGAACGATCTGCCGGAGCTTCTGGGGCTGAACTTAGGTCTTTTAAGCCGCGCCGATGCTGTGGTTTTAGCCGAGCATCCCAAGCTGCGGCAGGGCGGAAAACCCGCGCCTCTGCTTGTGGCGGGCAGTTACGGCAAGGGTCGCGCTCTGGCTTTTGCCGCCGATTCCAGTTGGACCTGGAACTTTGTCAACAGCGGCAAAGGCAAGGACGCACGCTATTACGGCGCTTTTTGGAACAACGCCATCCGCTGGCTGATACACGATCCCGAACTGCGTTATCTGAAGATTTCCTCTTCCAAAGAAGAATGCGCTCCGGGTGAGAAGCTGCGCCTGGCGCTGGAAGCCTCTGACAAAAACTTCCAGCCGCGCGCCGATACGCGCCTGATTGTGACGGGCTCATCCAGCGACGGTAACGAAATACTGCGCGAAGAAGTCACTACCGGCGAAGATGGTCGCGCCAATTTGCAGGTAAACGCACCCGCTGCCGAGGGGCTTTTCGTTCTGCGTGTAGAGGCTCCCGACGAGCCGGGCCTTGAAGATGCCGAGGCTCCCGTGTTCGTGCATTCATCGGGACGCGAGCTTGAGGAAGTCGGCGTGGATTTCGAGTATCTCAAAACTGCCGCCAAAGAAAGCGGCGGCGAGTTTTTCAAGCTGCCTTTAAAGATGGAAGCCGACGATCTCGACCTTGCCAGAGGCAAGAGCATACGCATAGGCAAGAAAAAGGACATCCCGCTCTGGGATTCAAGCTTTGTGCTGTTTACGCTGGTTTTGCTGGCCGCCCTAGAATGGTGGTGGCGCAGGCGCAGGCGTTTGAGTTGATCTAGGGGTTCGTCTTACTTTACAGGAACCGGCTTGCCCCGGCGCTCTTCGCGTTCGCGGCGCTGCTTTTTAACGGGTCTTGCAGGCTTTTGCTTCTGTTTCAATCTGTGCTCGTTGCGGTAGACTTCTGTCAGTGTCATGCCGTTTATTACAGTGGCCGCCACCGGGTATTTTGCGCCGTATAGCTGGCGGACTTCGTAAACGCCGTCGATGTAATATTTCCAGTGGTTCATTACCGCGAAATCGGCCTTGTCCTTATCGTTGGCGCGGCGTATGTCTTTGCGCAAAAATCCGTCGGTGCGGTAGGCGTTGGTGCTGTCCCAGGGCGTGTTGTTGTACCAGACCGTGCCGTTTTGGGGGACGTTTTCGTTCAGGTAATCCAGTATGCCGCGTGCGGATGCGGCCCAGAAGGTGCGCTGCATTCCCACTTCGGGGGCGGCTATGGCTCCGCCCATGATTTCGTTGTAAAAGCTCAGGCAGTTGGGATGCGTGTTGATTATCCCCAGCGCTCCCGGTGATAAAAGCGCGATGCCCAGCGCGGTTGCGGCGACCTTTGAAAGCGTCTTGTTGCGGATTTTCTCGCCAAGCCAGATATAGATGTACTTGAAACTCAATGCCGCAGCCAGAGCTAAAAACGGCAGGGCGCTCATGTAGTGCTTGGTGCCGCCGTATATGGGTGTGCGCGGATTGGCTATTATCAGGAAAGGCACCAGAATGTTGATGAGAATCAGGAACTGGTCGAAGCGACGCGTGATGACGCCTTTTTCCTTCGACCACGAAACGCCGTCCTCGTTGTCTTCGTGTATAAGCGCACGGCCTTTCACGTAGCCGCGAGAATCCAGCAGGCGCTCGGCGATTTTGCCGCGCCATAGCAGAAGGGCGATTCCCGTCAGTCCTAAAAAGACGAATATGGCCGGAATGGTGTACCAGGACATGACGAAGGGATAATGCCACTCAAAAGGCGGCGGGTTGACGACGATTTCACCCAGGTAGTAGGTTTCCCAGGCGGGCGGATTGAGGTGCCTGTTGAAGAACTCCGCCAGACGCTGCCATGTGTCGTGCCACAGCCACGGCCACAGCAAAAAGAATGTCAATGGTGCTGTGAAGATGGCAGGCAGAATGGGCGCGATATGCAGAGGTATGGGGCTTTTGGGTTTGAGCCAGTACCAGGCGATGGCGATATTGACGACCACCAGTGAGATGAAAAGCGTCCAAGCGAAGGCGTCTTTATAGAGTGCATATGCCAAGGGCGGTGCCAAAAACGGAGCGAGCCCGAGCAGGATTTTCCAGTAAGGCAGCTTGCTAAGCGCCGCCGGTATGTTTTTTACAGAGAGATAAAAGCGCTTGCCGTAGGGAGAATAAAAGTACAAGAATGCGAACATGAAGGGCAGAAAGAAAGCCCCGTTGCGTGTCGCGTATCCGAAACCTAAAAGGATTCCAGTAGCAAAGGACCAGCGTGTGGACAAGAGCCCGCGCCTGAAGGCCAGCATGACCGTCAGCCAGACGGCCACCAGCGGGATATCGAATGTGTTTATGTGCGAGTGGAAAAAAACACGCGGCATCAGTATGAATGCCATTGCCGCAAAAAGCGCCGCGCCCATGCCCGCCAACTCTTTAGCGAAAAAGAACAACAGCAGGATAGTTAAAATTGCCCAACTCCAGGTGGCCATGCGGTAGCTGTTGCCTAAATTCATAACCGGAATCCAGTTGTGCCACAGCTTGTGGTGCAGGCCCATCAGGGTTTTGCAGAAAGGTGGATGCTGGTGGTTGTTGTCCCAGTAGCGCCTGATATTGCGGTCCGAGAAGGATTCAAGCGCTTTGCCGTCGAAGACGTTTTTGGCAAGATTCTGATACCAGCCGAAGTTGTCGCGCCCGGAGGAATGATAATATCCGGCGTCCTTGACATAGCCGACACCTTCCCAGGTTGTGGCTATCAATGCAAAATGACCGGCTAAAATCGCCAGTCCGATCAGGATGCCTGTCCACTTCGAGCTATTCAAGTCGGCTTGCTCCTTTTTACAATCAGATGGCATGGGCTGTGAAATGGAAATGCCGCCTGCCTTCGTTTTCACATGTAATCACGAATTCGACTTCGTGCTTTTCGCCCAAGAGTTCTTTGGGTTTAACTTCGTCGATGAACCAGCCGTTGACGTTTTCCTGCACCAATTCTCCGGCTAAAACGCCATCGACGTAAACTTTTATTTGGATCGGCGACCCGTCTTTTGTTCTGACTGCGTACTCTGTCAAACCGTGCTGGACGATGATGCCGGAAGTCAAGGGCACGTTGTCATAGGCGATATGGAACTCGGCTCCGGCTCGCGGATGAGCCCACATGACATCGCGGGTGGCCATGTCGCGCTCTATGGTCATTTGTCCGATCCAGTGCCAGTCACGCGGTCCGCACCAGTGCATACGTTTGTGGGCATCATAAGGAGGGCAGGGATGATCGCGCCCTTTGACACGCATGAAGACGCGGGCTTGGGGCAGCTTTTCTCTGAAGTCGTATGCCAGCTTATGCCATTCGGGATTTTCGTAGAGATGAATATCCAGCGGTCCGGCGGCATCCTGTTTTACCGGCTTGTACCCGCGTTCTTCGGCATCGGATTCGTCGAAACGCCTGAAGGCGGAGATTATCCACAGCCTTTTGTAGCCGTCGAAATTTTCGCGCTCGACTTTTTGCAGGTAGCGATACGGCAGATCGGCTTCGACCAGATGCTTTTCGCCGAGGTCTGCCCACCAGGGCACGACTACAACAAGATCACCGTCTTTAAAGGCGGCTTCGATTTTATCGACAGCTTTTGACCAGTCGGAGTCTTCGGGATCGTTTTTGTACAATCCGGCGTAGAAGCTCCACGACCACAGCAGCACTATCAGCGCAAATATAAAAATCAGCATCGGCACAAAACGCGCCGCCTTGATTTTCTTTTTATTTACCGTTGCAGACTCGACCATTGCAAATCCCGAACTAATTTTCGAATTCAGAAATCTATACCATAATAGCGTGCTTGTGGAAAGAGTTGAGTGTTTTAGAAGATGAGAAGGAGTATTTATCTTCTGCGTCCTTTTATGCTGTTTGTGTTATTATTCTTAATCATGGAAAAGCTTGCTGAAATAAGCCTCCGATTGAAAGGCAGTGACGCATTCATCGAAAACTTTTACGGTTTCGGTGATAAAGGTCGCAGTCTGCCTGAATTATTGAGACTGCTGGAAAAGGTTCCCGGACGCTCGGCATTGAAAATTGTCGCGCTCGACCCTTTGGTGGACAAACATCTCCCAGCTTTGATTCTAAAGGCAAAAAAAGCAGGTTTCAGGCGGGTATCGCTTGTTTCCTGTCCTGGAAAACTGACTGAAGATCAGAAAGCTTTAGAGCTTCTTCTTCATTCCGGGCTGGACTCTTTTACCGCAGTGGTGGCACAGACAGACAAGAGTTTCGGTCGTCTGGGAAGCGGCAAGCTGGAATGCGATCTGGGGACTTTCATTCCTTTGGCTCAAAAGCTGCAATCTGCTGGAATAAAGTATGATCTGCAAGTTGTAATGAACATGCCGCTGGTTGCCGATCTTGAACGCTTTTTTCAAAAACTGAAGAGTCTGCCGCTTGAACGTATTATCTGGCGTTATCCCAATGTGTTCGAGCTTTCAAAAGCTTTGGAACGACTTGCGCCGGGTTTGGAGGAAAGTGAAGAGTTAATAGCCGACGTGCTTGCATATTCCACTTTCAAACACAGCTTCGAGCATCTGCCCGAGAAATTGCGTATCAAGCTGGCCGGTTTCGATCAGGTTCTGGAACCTTTCGCCGAAGATCTCGGTTCGGCAATAAAGATGGTCGGACTTTCCGATGGCAAGCTTCCGGTCTGTCTCGATCCGCCGTTGTGCGATAGATGCTGGCTGGTTTCTCAGTGCCGTTCGGCAAGAGACAGCATAAAAGACGGGAAGTCGCCGGAACAACTTGAGGAAGTCAACCTTGTTCTGCAATCGGATTGCCCCAACAACTGCCTGTTCTGTACTTTTAAGAACATGGACCCGCCCGGGATGACATACGAGCACACGCCTTATCCCGAGATAATGCGCCAGCTTGAGCAAGGCCGTCGACTAAAGGCTCACAAGCTGTTACTGGTGGGTACCGAGCCACTGGAATACCGCGAGCTGCCGCAGATCTTAAAAGCGGCATCTAAAATGGGCTATGAGCGGATAGCCATG
>CAYTHG010000037.1:0-17454 GCA_964437525.1 uncultured Myxococcales bacterium
CTTTATCATGTTGGGGCCGACAAAGCCGCCGAAACGGATTATCATCCAGTTGGGGTGATAGTGCCTGAGGAACTGCTCGGCCAGGTACTTGTGAAAACCGTAGTTGGACTGTTCACTGATATCTATGCACATGTCCTCGGTGTTGTTTTCGGGATTCGTCGTGTCGGTATAGACATCGGCTGTCGAACATAGAACGTAGCGGTCGCAGGGGAAATCCTGTATCGAGCGCTGCACGCTGTTGAACGACAACTCGAACTCACGCTCGGGATTTTCGACCGCCATGTATTTTTTCGAGTTTCCGTTGGCGTTAATCAAAAGGTCGCAGCGCTGGCCCACGTAGTTGCTGTACTCATCCTTGTCAACAACCTGTACGCTCCAGCCGCGACGCTTGCACTCTCGCACCATCGCTGAACCTACAAATCCTTTTCCTCCAAGGATAAAGACTTTCACAGCCTTATAGCTCCTTCCTTGTCGTAGTTCTCAGTGAACCAGGCAATGGTAGCTTCCAGACCGTCATTAAGGTTTGTGTCGCAACTCAGATTGAGCGATTTCAATCTGGCGACATCGAATATTTTGTCTATCTGGCCGTCCGGTTTCGTGGAATCCCAGACGATTTCGCCGTTGTAGCCTATGTGCTTTTTGATGGTCTTGGCCAGTTCTTTGATGGAAGTTCTGGTGCCCGATGAAATGTTGACAATCTCCGAGCTGTCGTGGTTTTCCAGGAACCAAGGCACGACCTCGCCGACATCTTTGGCGTATACGAAATCCCGTGTCGGTTTGCCGGAGCCCCACATCACCACTTCGGGCAGATTGTTCATGGTAGCCTCGAAGTAACGGCGGATCATGGCCGGGATGACATGGGAGTGCTCTTTGTGGTAGTTGTCGTATTCGCCGTAAAGATTACCGGGAATCAATACTATCGAGTTTAGTCCGTACTGCTGGCGGTAGCTCTTGGAAGCAACTATACCCATCTTTTTAGCCATGCTGTATCCGGCGCTCTCGCTTTGCGGGTAGCCGTTCCACATCTGGTCTTCGCTGATCGGCGACTTGGCATCGTGAGGATAACTGCAACCGCCCATGGTGAAGAGGAGCTTTTTGATTTTGAACATGGCCGCATGATGGAACATCATGTTAGTCATCATGGCGTTCTGGTAATAGAAGTCAGCCGGGAAGTCCCTGTTTGCTAAAATGCCGCCGACGTAGGCCGCGAGATGCACGACGTAATCGGGAGCCTGTTCCTCGAACATCAGGACCACTTGATCTTCCATCGTGAGATTGTAATCGGAACTGGACAGGCCGATCACTTCTGCTAAGGGATACGCCTGTTTTACAGCCGGAAAGACGTGCTGCCCCAGGAAGCCGGTGGAGCCAGTTACGACGATTCTTTCACCTTCCTGAATTTTCATGTCGTTCCCTTTCTTTTTATCAATTGTTGCCATAGCGGGTATTGCGCAAGATCTGGAATCCTTTTATCAACTCCTGAATGCCGTCTTCCAGCTTATGAGTGGTCTTGAAGCCGGTGTTTTCTATCTTGTCGTTGGAAACTATGTAGTTGCGCTTGTCGGGATCTTTGCCGATCTCGTTTTCCATTATCACCAGTTTGGGAACGAAAGTCTTGATAGCTTCGCTCAATTCCCTTTTGGAAAGATTAGCATCGGAAAGCCCCACGTTGTAAGGCTCATTTTTCATGCTTTCCCAGTTTTTGATTCCATGTACGAAAGCTCTGGCAGCGTCTCTGACATGCAGATAGTTGCGTTTGAAATGCGCTTCGAACAGAACAAGGTAGTGCTCGGTGATGGCGCGGTATGTGAAGTCGTTTACCAGCAGGTCGATTCTCATGCGCGGCGACATGCCGAAGAGCGTTGCCAGTCTGAAGGTGATTGCATCGCCATCGTCCAACAGCGCTTTTTCGGCATCTACTTTCGTTTGCCCGTAAAGCGATATGGGATTAAGCGGAGTTTCTTCGGTGCAGAAAATTCCTTCCTGACCAATGCCGTACCCGGAATTGGTGGTTGGATACAGTATTTTCTGTTCTTTTGAACGCAGCTTGATAAGCGAGGCTATTGCTCCGTAGTTGACAGTCTTGGTCGAGATTTCATCGCGGTTGCTTACCGGAACGCCGACCATCGCCGCCAACGGGATGATGACATCGGCCTTTTTGAGATGTGTCTCTAAGGTCTTCTCATTTCTGCAGTCACCCCAGACTACGTCGAAATTGGGATCGGCGCATAAATCCAGCAGGCTGTTCTGCTCGTAATAAAAATTATCCAATACCGTTACGGAATAACCTTCACGCAAAAGCGTCGGTACCAGGATAGAACCAAGGTATCCGGCGCCACCAGTTACAAGAACGTGTGCCTTTTCCATTTTGTACTTCCCCTCCTATGTCCGCTCGTAATCGAGAGCAGTCAGACTAGATCGCTTAAGCTCTTTCCGATTTCCTCTGTCTGAAGAATATCGCCAAGCCAAGCATTATAGCAAACCATACAGGCAGTGAAGATTGAGAGCTGTTGCACCCACCACCGCCGTCTTTGGGCGGTGCGACCGTTTCGGTCTTCTCTGTATCTTCTTCCACCGTATCTATTTCTTCGTCGCCGTCTTCAACCACCGGGTTTCCGGCAATGACTTTAACGGTATCCGGCAAAGACTTGCCGCCGGGGAACCCGTCGTCTACTGTCAGTATGAAGGTGACTTCACCTACGTCGAAAGCCTGGAAAGTGGGGCTTGGACTGCTGTCGTCGGGTTCTAGCAGGTCTGCTGTGACGCCAAGTGTGTTGGGGGCGGTCTCGTCGATTTCCCATTTGTACTCTGCGATTTCGTGACCATCGGGATCGCTTGATCCTGTGCCGTCCAACTGGATGATTCTGCCGGGCTCGCTTTGGATGTCTTCACCGGCATCGGCTACCGGGAACTGGTTGTCCGGTACATTTACTGTGACCTGTGCTGGGGTAACGCATGGTTGCCAGGGATCGAATACCGTCAGCTTGAAGACATATGTTCCACCCTGTACAGGTGTGAACGATGCCTGCGCTTTATCCGAATCGACCACTGCCACTGCGAAGTCCGAGCCGTCCTGTATCTGTTCCCACAGATATGTGATCTCGTCGCTGTCCGGGTCTTGCGAGGGAGAGCCGTCCATCTGAATTACATCCCCGACTTTCTCGGCATTTATGCTGTCTTCGGTAACGATTGCCAGAGGTGGCGAGTTTTCCTGATCGAGTACGTATACCGTTATTTCAACCGGGATAGAAGGCTGTGAACCGTCGTCTACCCATAACAGGAAACGATAATTCATGTCGCGGATGTCGGGCAGGAATGTCACTACCGGGTCGGTATAGGATACCGACGGGCTACCGCCATCGTAATTGGTGAACAAAGGCACGCTGGGTCCTTCGATCTGGCTCCAATGGTAAGTCAAAGCGGAGTCTTCCGGGTCGAAGCTGACGGATGCGTCAAGTGTTACCGGCAAGTTGGGGCTGACTACGATATTGCCGGGGTCGCTGATGTCGTCCAGAGTGGCAGTTGGTACGGAGTCTGTCGGTTCGGAAACAACCACCCATACTTTATCGGGTTTTGAAGTCAATTCGCCATCGTTCACTATAAGCTCGAAGCGGAACAGTCCCGGCTCAAATGAAAGGAACTGCGGCGAGGAATCCGTGTCGTCATCGAGGATTACCGGGTGTCCGTAAATCTGCCTCCATGAGTAAGTGAGATCTTCGCCGTCAGGGTCTACCGATGCGCTTCCGTCGAGAATGACCGTGGCGTATGCCGTGTAAGGAGCCTGAGTGTATATGGTTATGGTTTCGATCTGGTTATTACCCGCCTCGGCAATTGGAATCTGATCGGTGTTGGTCTCGACATAAACGGTTCTTTGCGCCCAGTTGGAAGGGACGCCAAGGCTCGTGACTTGCATGGCGAATACATAGCGCCCTGCCTGCGAGGGAGTAAAGAACAGGCGGCTGCGGTCGCTTTCGTTGGCAAATCCGAAATCTGGTTCGCCGGGTTCGCCTTCGGTCTGAAGGAAGTCCCAGGTATAGACGACCGCTTCTCCGTTGCGGCTGGTAGAGGCTCCGCCGTTCAGGATTACCTGATTGTCGATCAAGGACACTTCTGGTTCCTGGAGATGAGCAAAAGGAACGGAATGAGCGATATCGCTTTGCGCATCCAGCTCCATGATTTCGACTTCCTGCACACTTGCTTCCGAGGTCAACTCGCTGTCGTTTACCTCCAGCGGGAAACTGTAATAACCTACCGTGTCGGCCAGGAATCCGGGAGAGGCGATGTCGGTGTAATCCAGAACGTCGTAGTCGTCAGTCCAACTGTAGGTGACTTCGTTTTCGTTGTAATCGCCTGAAAGCGTGCCGTCCAGTGTGACCCAGGAACCAGTAGTATATGTGCGTTTAAACTGCGTTACCGCTCCGGGAGCTACGTTTTCTATGGTGATTGCACACAGCGCGTGGGGGCTGTATACGTCCAGTATTTCGTCGTGGGCTGTGAGATTGATTTCGTATACGCCGTTTACATTTGCAGCGAAGCAGGCTGTTGGAGGATCTTCCTCCATGACTTCCAGCCAGATTTCCTCGGGACCGCCGACATAATCCCAGGCAAAGCTCAATTGGTTGCCCATGGGGTTGGCAACGGTCTGGCCTTCCATGCAGACTCTGCCCGGCAAAGTGGAGTACGAGAGGAACTCGCCACAATTGACAAGCGGCGTCTGGTCGGAGGACTGCACGTTGACGGTAACTTCTATGCAGGCGTATTCTTCATCGTCGTCTTTGACGCAGGCTTCGTATTCGTGGCGACCAAGCTGGTCCTGTGCCGGATACCAGGTGATAAAGCCTTCGGTTTGAGAGATAGTCATTCCATCAGGGGCATCTATCAGGTAGTAGGTAAGCTGGTCGCCGCACTTTTTATCGTCGTCGTCTCCGACCACCAGAGGCTGGTATTTTTCTCCTACTATAGCGATATTGTTGCCGCCGGTGAAGGACGAGATGTAAGGCGGCTGATTTGTATTAAGCACCCTTATCCAGTAGTCGAGTGTTCCTACGCCGCCGTCTCCGTCGCGGACTTCCATCACTACGTGATGCTCGATATCAATGTCTATGCCGCAGGCTACGTCGTTAATGGTGGGAGCCCAGAACAGGTAGCCGGAAACCTCGTTGCAACTCATCGCTTCGGGTTTCTCAAGGCAGGTGTAGGTGTACTGGTCGGGAGTGTCGCCCGGATCGATAATTGTGGGCGAGAATGTGTAGTTTACGTTTTCATAAGCGTCGGTGTTGGGCGGAGCTTCCGGGTCGAAGACCGGGGCTATGTTGGCCACAGTGATATTGACGGAAACGATTTCCGATACTCCCCGGTCGTTGTCGTAAACTCTCAACCCCATGGATTTGGTGGCAGGGCCGTCTATGGGGGATATGGGGAACGTTATTACAAGCTTTCCATCGGGGCAGTCTGTGTCGGTCGTGCAGGCTATCTGCGGGTTGTTGTAGCAGTGTGTGCTGCCTTCGCAGTCGCCGGTCGTGAGGTAAGGTACGTAAGGATTAAATTCATCTGCGACACCGGAGTAATCGATGTCCCACTGGTACATGGTGACGATATCGCCTGCAGGCACATAGGAATTCTCGGCGGAAAATTCCACCGTCTCGCCTTCGGAAAGCTCCAGTTCGCAGGGGCTATGTGCCAAATCGCACTGGAATCCGAATGGACCGGAGATTTTTGGTCCGATGGGGCGGTCTTCGATGACAACGTCTATGGAGGAAAGAGCGGTCAAGCCGTCATCGTCTGTGATCTTCAAGGCAACTTTGTAGGTGGTGAGAATGTCCCAGGAATAGAATTGAGCTTCGCCTTCGGTGTCGGTTACTTCGGCGTTGAATTCGCCCGGTACACCCGAGTAATGGAAATCCCATTCGTACTTGACTATATCGTCCGCTCCTGAATGAGATGGAGTCGGGTCGAACTGTCCTTCCTCGCCCTGTCCCAAAGCGGTGTTGACGTTGTCGCCGTCTATGGTTCTGATGACAGCCTCCGGGGGGATGTCCAGTACCGTGATTTCCATATAGGCGTAGTCTATCGAAGGATTGCCGCCTGCGTGGTCGTCGTCCTGGACCCTCAAGCCCACCTTGACCCATTCCTGAGGTTGGCCCTCGAAATAGTAACTGTCATGCAGGGAGTCTTCCTGGAAGACATGTGTTGTGGTCATGCCGCTGACATTGGGATTCAAGTCGAAGGTGTAGCCGTCGTATGTGAAATCCCAGTAGTATGCGGTGATTTCTCCGGGAACGGCGGATGAGCCGGAGGCGTTTAATTCTACTTCTTCGCCTTCGTTTACGGTCAGTCCCGGTAGCACCGTAAATGACGCTTCGGGAAGTTTGTTGTCCGGTTTGACTGAATAATAGTTCGTATGTTCGCGGTCGAATTCGTCAATGACCTTGAGGGCTACGGTGTAAAATCTGTCGTCGTTGAAAGCATAGTCCACTTCCATCGTCGTATAGTCCGGTTCCCCGGAAATATCGTCGCCGAAGATTCCGTCGAAATCGAAATCCCAGAGATAGTCGCGGATCGGGTAGTTGCTGGGAATGGACATGGCACCCGAGAAATGCACGGTATCGCCTTCGTAAAAGGGCAGGGCGGGCGGCGTGATTTTTGCCAGCGGTCCGTCGGGAACTACGGTCAGGGTGAAGTGGTATATGGTGGTTGCCGCCGGGGTGTCGTCGTCGGTAGCGCGGATGGCTACTTCGTGTTCGCCCAAGTCACTTGATCCCCAAGTCTTGTTGGAGTGGATGAAGTTGATCATCTCGGGTACGAAGTTGCCCTGTTGGTAATCGAAATCCCATTCGACTTTGGTTATCGCTCCTACTTTATCATAAGAACCGGTGGCGTCGAACTGCGGATACGCACCGACGTAAATGTAGCAAGGGCTGACAGCTACATTTGCAGCGTCATACCATTCGTTGTCGCTGCAACGAACCTTAAAGTGGCCTGTCGGCGGCACGTTTGCTATGGGAATATTGATGGTTTCCGTGTCGGGAGGGCTGCCCCAGTTGTCCTGTACGGTCAATGAGACCGGATAGCCGTTGGGGAACACTGCCGGGTTGGAAGGCGTGTTGTAGTTATGGTCGAATTGGCCGTAGGAATATTCCTCTCCGTCACCCATAGTCCAGCTATAACTGATAATGTCGCCGGTGGAGGCTGTGCCGTCGAACCAGAAACGGTCGCCTTCGTTTCCGCCGGAAGAACATGGAGCGCATCCGGACGGGCAATTGCAGGTGCCGTCAACGCACTTGTAGCAAGTTATCACAGCATCCACCGCCCAGGCAGGACTGCTGAACGCCAGTAAGCCTGTCAGGGTGAAAACGACTAACAACAATGAGAATTTGATGGCTTTTACCGCTCTTGGATGATGTGTATCCATCCTGTCCTCTTTTTCTATGGTTACATCCATATCGTAGACTATCTCGTTTCTACACTATCTCTATATGCTACGGGTATTTGCCCCTAATGTCAAAGCTTTAGCTTTGCCAATACATGTATGTATAATAGCTTTCAGTTGGATATCCAAAAGAAATTCAAAAGGTCTTTTTTTTGTGTGCAAAAGGCGATTTGTATTTACAGAATGTGGCATGATATCAATTGCTTGTCTGTTGTGAAAGTCTGTTTCCGACTTGGATTGTAGATGGCCGTTAGCATGTGGAAATGAATGACATGAAAATTCTGGAACTTATATCCATACCTACCTTGACCGGTGCTGCCGAACCGATGCTGAATTTGTGTCTGCGTATGAAAGAGCAGGGGGCGCTTCTGGATATTCATATAGACCGCTTCAGGCCGGACAATTTTCTGTTCAAACTCGAATCCGCAGGATTTCATCCAAAGCAGGATTTGTGGCTTTCCAGTGTCGCGCCACCTCATTTGACTTTGCTTGACATCCGAGGAATCGTCGGGATCATACGAAGCGGTTCATACGATGTAATCCATTGCCACCTTTCGCACGATCATGTTTTGGCGACTTTCGCCCGCAAACTGGCTGGAAGCAGGATTCCCATTGTCAGATCTCTGCATTCGTCTCGTTCATTATCAAAACGATTGCTGCAATCAGCTTTGTGGCGGCGGACAGATGGTGTCATTTGCCATGTGGAAGAATACGGACGGATTCTGTCCGAAAAATTCTCTGTTCCTGCCGAAAATATTTTGATCCTCAAAAACGAAGTCGATCTTGAGCGCTTTGGTTTGCCGAATGCCGACGAGAGGAATCTGTGCCGCAAGCGCTGGGATCTTCCACAGGACAAAATCGTCATCGGCTATGTTTCGCGCATCAAGCCGGGCAGGAAACATCTCGATTTGCTGGAGGCTTTCGCAAGATCCACGGCGCGAGAAAAAGTTGTCCTGTTACTTGTCGGCGACGGTGAAGGAAAGAAATCCGTCAAGGCAAAGGTCGATGAACTTGGGCTTGGCGGTTCTGTGTTTTTTACGGGTTTTTTAGACGAAGATTTGCCGCAGGCCTATCACGCCATGAACGCTTATCTCCAACTTGCAGTCGGCAACGATGCAAGCTGTCGGGCAGTGCTTGAAGCTTTTGCCTGCGGCCTGCCTGCCTGGGGAGTGTCGGAGGCCGGAATAAAAGAAAGCGTCGGTGCGTGGCAGGAAAGCAATCTGCTGTCTGATTCCAGTTCCGATAGTATTGCTTCAGCCTTAGAAGATATGGCGTCTCGTGGGGATTTGCCGGGTCTTGGACTGACGGGCCGAAGCGATGTCGAGGAACATTATTCCGGCAAAGGAAACGGTAGGGCAGCCTTGGATTTCATGCGGGAGATATCGGGCAAGACTACTTAGACTTGACAGATTTAAGTTGATTTCAGATACTATTCAGCATTGTTGGAGGTAGATATGCTGAAGTGCGCTGTATGCCATAAGGATCTTGAAGTTGTCGATAAGGTGTTTCGCCGCGACGAATGCCCGCACTGTGGTAACGATCTCCATTCCTGTGTTCAATGTTCATTTTATTCTCCCGGTCATCATAACGATTGTCGCGAGTCTCAGGCTGACATGGTTGCCGATAAAGAAAGAGCCAACTTCTGCGATTATTTTGAATTGGGTCGCGAAGTTTCCGACAGCAATATTGAGGACGTCAAAACCAAACTGGACAAGCTTTTCAAATTGTAGCTGTTCCGTCAATCTTGTAAGAAAACAGTAGATATGAACTTCATGTTTGCAAGGAAATGTATGTTTGGATTTTCTTTCCGTGTTACGGCGATGCTTGCCTTTATCTTTTTTATGGGCTGTGTCGATAATGGCCACGAACAGGACACCGACGCCAAGAGCGGGAATGGTCCTTCCAGCGACTCGGTAAAGAGCCAAGTCTCTGTCGAGATCAATGCCGAAAATTCCTTTATGGAAGCCATGATGGAGCCCGACGAGGCCTGTCACCTGGACGACTTGGACGTAATCAAACAGCGCAAGGTGCTGCGTGTGCTGACCCGCAATAACGGCGCGGCATACTATCTGTATCGCGGCAAAACCATGGGCTTTGAATATGAGCTTGCCAAAGCTTTTGCAGACGAGTTGGGAGTTGTCCTCCAAATGGTGGTGGTCCCCAGCAGAAAAGATCTCATCCCCTGGCTTTTAGAAGGTAAGGGCGACATGATCGCCGCCGGAATGACGGTTATGCCAAGGCGAGCCGAGCAGGTGCGCTTTACTTATCCCTATTCCGAAGTAACCAGAGTGGTGCTGTACGACAGCCGCAAGTACCAATCCATAAGCAGTCCACAGGATTTGACCGAAGCGCTCTTTATGATGAGAATCAACGGCTCGTATCCTGCGCATCTTTTAAAAATTGCCTGGGATAACGAGTTTGACTTTGTAACCGGTGAGACAAGAGAGAAAGTCTACGAAGCTCTTCTGCCTGAAGTCCCGACCATCAAGGTTTTGGCTGCCCCTTCGGAATACGAGGACGAAACCATTGCAAGGTTGATTGTTGACGGTCAGGCCGATGCAATGATTACCGATAGCGAATTGGCCTGGATAGAGGCTTTATACAGGCGAGAGTTGAAAGTCGGCATGGAAGTCTCCGATCCGCGCTATCATGCCTGGGCCGTTCGAGATGAAAACCCGGCTCTATGGAAAGCCGCAAATACTTTTATTTACAAAAACCGCAAATCTACTTTGATGAATATTCTCAAGCAGCGCTACTTCACCAAGCCGCGTCGCGTTGTCACCCGCAGAAACAGAGTCGGTTTTTATCAGAACTCCAAGCGTCTGTCGCCCTATGACAAGCTGTTCCGCAAATATGCAGATCGCTTCGATTTCGACTGGCGACTGGTGGCAGCCATCGCGTACCAGGAATCGCAGTTCGATCCCAGCGCCCGCTCATGGGCCGGGGCTGCGGGGCTGATGCAGCTTATGCCGCATACTGCTACATCGGTAGGTGTCACCAACCCGGATTCTCCCGAGCAAAGCTTGCGAGGTGGTCTGAAGTACCTGTCTCAACTTATTAAGCGTTTCGATCAAGAGGTGCGCGATGATGAGTTGATTCATTTCGCACTGGCTTCATACAATGTGGGCTTCGGGCACATTCAGGATGCTCGCCTTTTGGCCGAGCAGCAGGGTTACGATCCGGGCCGTTGGTTCGGCAACGTCGAGCAGGCTATACTTTTGCTGCAAAGTCAAAAATATGCACGCCGAGCGAAGTATGGTTACTGTCGCTGCGACGAGACCGTCCGCTATGTTTCCGAAATCAAAAATCGTTATGAGCAGTATCTGGCGCTGATGGAGCAGGAAAAAACTGACGATTCGTCTGTCGATAATATCAGGCGTTGATTATCCCTGAGTAGTTCCCATTCCCAGTAAGTAGCCTTTTAAGTAATCTCTTTAAGTAATCTCTATGAAATCCCGCTCATGGTGAGTGATTTCGCGAAGCGAAATTGTATCGAAGCATCCCTCCCTCGATACACCTCCCTACGGTCGGCACTCGGGATGAGCGGAGGTGTCCGCTGTGTCACCTGGATGAGCGAAGGTATCCGCTGTGTCACCTGGATGAGCGGAGGTATCCGCTGTGTCACCTGAGAAGAACAGAGATAGGCTGTATCCGCTGTGTCACCTGAGAAGAACAGAGATAGGCTGTGTCACCTGTGTCACCTGAGAAGAACAGAGATATACGCTGTGTCGTTTGAGATGAGCGGAACGGATTAGCTTACTTGGCTGGCTTTTTGTTGTAATCTGCAAGAATAAGGCAGATTTCCTCCTGAACCACTCGCAGTCGGTCCAGATTGCGTCCCTTGCAGTTGTTGAAGAGGATGGACACGGCTAGAGTTCTGCCGTTGCGAGTTTGCAGATATCCCGATAGCGCCACTGTGCTGGAAAGCGTGCCTGTTTTGGCTCTCAGCAAGCCCG
Source organism: uncultured Myxococcales bacterium (assembly GCA_964437525.1). Classification (GTDB taxonomy): domain Bacteria; phylum Myxococcota_A; class SURF-8; order SURF-8; family SURF-8; genus JAKQSH01. The sequence continues at coordinate 11,386 of CAYTHG010000037.1, forward strand.
GCAACTGACTTCCTATTTTCCATTTTTCCAATGTGCCGTCGTGTCCCGCTACGGAATTGGAAGCCACGAATTCAGGACCGGCCACAGGATGACGCCACATGTACTTCAAGACCTTTGCAATCGCGCTTGTAGCCAGCCTGTTGACATCGCCCATGCCGGAGCCGTTGCCAATTTTGAAAAGCTTGGGAGAGACTTTGACTTGTTTCTGCATGAACTCCGAGACAACCGTTTGCCCTTTTTTCCAACTGCCCGGCAAGCCTTTTACTTCCGCACCGAGAGTGCGCAATATCATCTCGGCCATGAAGTTGTTGGAGTATTTGTTGGTCAATGAAACCATGAAGCTTAAAGGCAGTGATTTCAATTCGTGTATGCTTTGCAGATTGGCAGGCAAAGCCTTGCTGCTGGTGAGTTTCCCTTTGATCTTGATGCCCTTTGTTTTCAAGGCTTCCTTTATCATGCTTCCTGCAAAAATCTCCGGGTGGTTGATTTTTCTGTAAAGCGTTACATCTTTTTCCATGTTCTCGGGGATCTGTCCCGAAACGTCGAAGCGTGTTTTGCTGCCAAGTTTGACAGAATTGACTTTGATGCTCTGGCGTGTGCCTCCCGTTGTGGCGGTGTTTTTCACCTGAATATAATCGCTCTGCGGAGAAACTACCACTCGTGCAGGCTGTCCCGCTTTGGTGGGAATAACGTGTACTGCGGCGGCGTTGAAATTGACGGATAATCCTGTTTGCGGCGCGGCATAAGCTCGGCCGCTGGCTCCATTGCCGAAGCCGGGCCCGTAAAGTTTGTAATCGAAGAAATTCTTGATAATTACCAGGTTGCCTTCGATTGCAGTAATACCTTTGCCTCTCAGTTCAGAGGCCAGCCTGTAAACCTGTTCCTCCACCAGCCAGGGATCGCCGCCGCCTTCGATATAAAGATTGCCGGAGATAATGCCGTTTTCGTCCGGCTGACTCTCTGAAAGCAGGAGCGTCTTGAATTTGTACCAGGGTGTCAAGTGATGCAGGGCTGCGGCGGTGGTCAATATTTTTTGGTTGGATGCCGGAATGAAAAGCTCATCGCCTCTGTGTTTTACAAGAGTTTTGCCCGATTCGAGATCTATTGCCGTGAAACTGGCAGAGATGCCCTGCATGTCCGGGCGAGCCAGCGCGGCGCGCAGATTCTTGGTTATCTGTTCGAGCTTGGAGCCCTGCGTGCTTTTTAGAAACGGTTCCGGCAGCGGGCCATCGGATGGAGTCCAGGCCGGAAGTATCTCTGGGTTTGCCGGTTTAGCTTTTTCTTGTGCGACAGCGTTGAAGCTTGATAACAACACCAGCGAAAAAACAAGCGACAGGACTATTTTCATGAAATTCATTGCTAACTCTTTGATTGATCCAATTGTCGTCAAGGTACCCATCATGGAAAAGACTGTCAAGTCCCTAGTCCGGATTATCCGTCGGGAGTTTACTGCGGCTCGTAACTTTTCGATCTTTCACTCGTTTTGCGATTTTTCCTCTCGACATACGGCAAAGTATGCTTTCGAGGATAAATCGTTCCAACTTCGTGAAGTATTTTCAATTTTCGACACTCTCTACAAACCCCGACAAATAATCCGGGCTAAGCTTTTTTGACCTTGTCGGCATGATCTGTTAAAAGCTAATCTGATTATTCTTCAAAACCGGAGGCGTATGCAATGAAGTATTTACATCCGAATTTTCTTTTAAGACAGGATGCTGTTTTATTGGTAGTTGACATTCAGGAGAAACTCTTCCCGATCATTTGTGAAGAAGGACGCGCCAACCAGGAAAAGAACGTGCCCGTTCTTTTGTCCATCGCAAATGAGTTGGGCTTGCCCACCGTGATTACCGAGCAGTATTCAAAAGGCTTGGGGCATACAATTAAGCCCATCAAGAAACACATGAAGGGCTTTCCCGTCTTCGAAAAAATGCACTTCGCCGCCACGGAAGAAATAGGTTTCTCCGACTTGATGGCGTCTCAACACAGACAACAGGTTGTCGTCTGCGGCATGGAGACCCACATCTGCGTATATCAGACCGTGCTGGGGCTTAAACATCTTGGCTACGAAGTTCATCTGGTGCAGGATGCCTGCGGATCGAGATTCCCGGAAAACCATAAATGCGGACTGGAAATGGCAAGGGACGCCGGAGCCATTGTCACCAACACCGAAAGCGTTATGTTCCAGCTGTTGGAAGAATCGGGTACGCCTGAGTTCAAGATGCTTCAAAAGCTGATTATATAGCCGGGATTGTAGACAAAAAACTAAGGGAACTGTATTCCCAGAACGCCGTCTATTGCAAAGCCGCTGCCGAGTTTGATATCGGGTAGGTTATTGCCTTTGAGTCCAAGTACCCCGTACATGGGCGCGATCTCGAAGAAAAAACCAACGTCTTCCATGAAGTACCAGAGGAAGCCGAGCGGGACACGTAGATATAGTTCGAAGGCTCTGTCGAAATTACTGCCGAACAGATAGCCTCCACGGAAACCGCCACCCGTGTACAGATAGATACCTTTGAAGTGGTATTTGTAGACAAGTCCCGAATACAGGCTGACGGCATGAACGCCGCCGAGAGTTTCGCAGCCTTTTAAATAAGAGTAAGTCGGCGCAATCTGCCAGACCCAACCCCCGCCGCCGATGTCGAGTCCCAGCATCAGAACCGGCGCGTGCCGGTGTTCAATCGTCGTGTTGCCGACATCCTGCTTGAGATGAAAAACATAGCCAGCCTTGGGGGTTAAACTGACTTCTGCGGGTTTGTAAGGGTCTTTTGCAAAGCAGACCGAATGCGCCAGCATAGCGACAATTACCAATAATAGAATTTTGGCCAGTCTGTTTTTCATCTGTCAATCAATCCAATGACTATAAATTTAACTTCGAGTCCGAAGGAAAACATTATTTCATCACTTGCCTCGATTACAAAAGCATTCATGGGAATTTTCTGCCAAGCGCTCTTTTCAAGTGGTGCAGGTAGTAGCGCATGTATATCAAAGGCTCCTGGTCGTTGTATATGAAGGTTGTCAGCAGATCCGCAATCTGTTTGAACGAGCGCGGGGCATGTGCAAGCGCTGTGATGCCGGTTTTGTTGGCCAATATTTTTTTGATGCTTTTAGGCATGAGCGGATACATATGCACCAGAAGCTCGAAACCTTGAACCAGTTTTGTATGATGCGGGTCTTTTTGCGATCCGCCATCGTGGTAATCGTCCACTCTGCCTTCGTTTAAAAGATCGAGTCGTTCAGGGTTTATCCATCCGGAGTTCAAAGCATGTTCGGTCAGATCCGTTCCGGGGAAGTAGGTCAGGTGGAAGGTGGCGATTCGCATCAGTTTGTGGTTTGCGTATTCGCTGGCTGCCGTTTCCAAGTCGTCCAGCGTTTCGCCCGGATGATTGTTGATGTGATTGACGATGACACGCAAGCCCTTTGACGATGCAATCTTGAGCGCGTTCCTGATCTGTTCGTTGCTTTCGCCGCGACCGTAAAGACCTTTGCGGGTCTGGGCGTCCCAGCTTTGAACGCCTATCACGACAGAATGGCAGCCGGAGTCTTTCAGCAATATCGAGCGCTCTTCGTCTATGGTTGCCGGGTGGTTGATGCAGCTAAAGGGTAGACCGACCTCTTTTTTATAGCGCGGTAAAAATTCAGCCAGCCAGTGTTTGTCGGTGGTGAAGCAATCGTCTATGAAATGCACGAAGCGTATGCCGTACAAGGACTTGGCCTGCTTCAATTCGTCTATGAGGTTTTCCGGCGAGCGCGCCCTCAGGCCGCTCCAGTCTTTGCCGTACTGTTTTTTAAAGGCGCTGTTCTGGCAAAAGCTGCAGGAGTAAGGGCAGCCGCGTGTGGCGATTATGTTGTATGTGTGCTTGATGGGAAAATACGGCGCGAACAGGTCTTTTGCCGGGAAGGGCAGGCTGTCGAGATCGGTTTCGAGTTTCCCCCAGCCGTTTTCGATGATTGCCCCGTTTTTTCTGACCCACAAGCCCTTTATGTCGTCGGGCAACTTGTCGTCACCGTCGGAGTAGCGCTCAAGCAGTTGTTGCCATGCTATCTCTGATTCTCCGACCATGACGCCGTCGAACTCCCCGTCTTTTTCGAGAACGGTTTTTGGAGTTACTGTGGCATGAGGGCCACCGGCGATGATTTTTATATCCGGATAGATGCGCCGGATATTGTCGGTGAGTTTTCTTGCCCAGTTGTAGCCGGAAGAAAAGATGTTGACGCCTATGATGTCAGGCTTTGTGCTTAGAAGCTTCTTTTCCATCTCCGGCCAGGGATCGAAAAGCTTTCGCATCTTAGGACTTGATATTGCAAGGTGATCTTCAAACAGGCCCGGATCAAAGAGCAGATCGACACTGTGGCCCATTTTGCGGGCCAGCGAAGCCAGATAAGCGACGCCGAGATTTTCCCAGCCGAAGGTGGCCAGAAGAATTCTCATCTGTCTGCCTCTACCCAGGCTACAGGGAAGCTGCGCCCCGGAACATTGTGCCATTCGATTTGCAACTCGGGAAGCTCTTGCCGCTTGAGGATGTCGGCAGCTTCGGTCAGCAATACGAGCTTGTAACCTTCGGTTTCGAGCCAGTCGAGCAATGCTTTGAAGAAATCGAAGTAAACGCCGCCTTCGAATTCTGCGTGCAGACCGAAGACAGGCAAGGTGCTTTTTTTTGCGTGTTTGACTATTTTTTCAAGTTCACGTTCGGTTTTGAAAGGGCGATATGGCAGTACTTCGTCAAGCGTTGCCGGAAGCGAGGGGATCTCGAGAACTTTGTAGTCATCGCCTTTGAGCCAGCCGCTCTGGTACCCGCGACAAGAAGAGCTTATCTTGAAGCCGTGGTCATACAAAACCTTGGCGGCCTGATTGGAGAACTGCCAGGCCGGAGCCGCGAACAATGGCGGTTCGCATTTCATTATTTCCCGGTAGGATTCACAACCCAATTCAATCTGATCCGACATGAGCGATTCATCAAGAGAATCGTATTTGTCCTGCCAGACCTGATGGCTGTACCCGTGCAATCCTATTTCGTGACCGTTCTGCATCAGTCGGGCAATAAGGCTGCGGTGGTTTAAAAGCGAGTGAGCGGGCACCAGCGTTCCGGCCAGAAACGTCCTTGGATGGAACACGCGCCAGGCCCGATTGCGGATCATCTTTCCAAAAAAATCACGCTGCTTGAAAGCGCGCATAACGGCAAGCCCGGATTCGTCTATTCCGGTAGGAATGCAGAAGGAAGCCTTGATATCGCGGGCTGCAAGCTCGTCTGCCATGCGCGGGACACACTCCTGCATGGAGCGCTCTGTGTCCACGTCTATTTTCAAAACCGCTGTTTTGGCCTGCTCCTTCATTTGGCAAGTCCGTAATAATCGAGTGTAAGCCGCAGGCCTTCTTCAAGAGAAACTTTAGGCTTGAAGCCGATCAGCTTTTGAATTTTGAGCGTCACCGGCAGGCGGTGCTGTATTTCCTGGAAGCCTTTGCCGAAGCCTATCTCTCCGTCCACGTCTTCCAGCGGAACCGGGTTTTTGGTCAGGGCGTTCATCTTCTCGCCTAAAACCTTCATGGTTACGGCATCCTGAGTGCCTATGTTGACAACCTCACCCCATGCATCGGATTTTGTCAGGGCGACAGTAGCGTCCATTGCATCGCTGATATAGCAGAACGAGCGTATCGCTTCGCCGCCGTTTATCAGCTTGAGCGGTTCTCTCTTCTGGAATTGGCCGATGAACTTGGAAACAACGCGGCCTGCTCCCGGAGAATCGAGGCCGGGACCGTAGACGTTGAAATAGCGTAGGATGATGAAGCGCAGTCCGTCCTTCTGCATGGCGTAGGCGTAATGTTCCGCTACCGCTTTAGAGGAAGAATAGGTCCAGCGAGTAAAGCGCGTCGGACCGAGCATACGCTGTTCTTCTTCATGCAGTGGGCGCGGGTTATCGCCGTAGACTTCTGAAGTGGAGGCGAAAATGACGGGGATGTCTTTTTCGAGGCAGGTGCTAAAGACGTTGCGTGCTCCGAAGATGGTGGTGTCCAGCACGCGCTGCGGTTGCGAGAGATAATCGTCTATGCCGACAACAGATGCGAAGTGGTAA
>CAYTHG010000038.1:0-17143 GCA_964437525.1 uncultured Myxococcales bacterium
ATTATCCTGTACATAGCGAGTGCGTCTTGAATGAGCAACGCACCTCAAAATGAATGACCACCTGGAGGGAATATAAATGACGAACAGTAAAAAGGTATTACTAAGCAGTGTCTGTAAGCCATTCGGCGTCAAATATGGAGATGGTTTTGGCGTAACGGCAGAGGGTACGCATCAGATTATGTGGGCTCAGGGGGTGTTTCGCTACAGAGCCACGACGACGCAGTGGGGTATTGATTTCATTGCCGCCAACCTAAAGACCCCGACCGTTACTCTCCACTATCCGACCATGAAACAATTTATCGCTGAAATCAAGAAGGGCTACGACTACATCGGTATCGCGTTTATCAGCGCCACGTTCCATAAGATGTTGCCCATGATTGACGCGATAAAGAAATATGCTCCCCAAGCCGAGATTGTCCTTGGTGGATATGGAACCGTCATACGAGACGACTTGACGAAGTATGCCGATCATGTCTGCAAGGGCGAGGGCGTAAGCTTCATGCGCAAGCTACTTGACGAACCCCAGGATTCACCTATTGTACAGCCGGACGTTACCCAGAAATCGACCTTGTTTTCCATTCCATTGCCTAGTGAAACAGCTTACATTTTCGCAGGGCTGGGCTGCCCAAATGGGTGTGATTTCTGCGCCACTTCCCACTATTTCAATCAAAAACATATCAAGTTCCTGCCAAATGGGCAATCGATACTATCCGCAATACATGATACCAGAAGAAAACATCCCCATATCGATAAATTCTGGATAAACGATGAAGATTTCCTGCTGAACTATGAGCGAGGTCATGGCTTTTTGGAAGCCATTAGGGCTTCCGATCTTCCCCCGCTTTCAATCAGTTGTTTTGGGAGCGTAAAGGGATTATCCCAATACTCAGCCGCCGATCTTGTCGAAATGGGAATCGATTGGGTGTGGGTGGGATATGAAGGAAAACGCTCCGGTTATAAGAAACTTGTCGGAAAAACTCATGCGGAACTGTTCGAGGATTTCCACAATCATGGGATCAGCGTTTTGGCTTCCATGATTATCGGCTTCGACTACCAGACTCCGGAAATCATCCAGGAAGAATTCGAGGAGTTGCTGAGTCTGCGTCCCAGCATGTGCCAGTTCCTGATTTATGGTCCTCCGTTTGGAACACCGCTGTACGAACGCCTGGAGAAGGAAGGCCGTCTTGATGATGAGGTGATGAGCGACAACCGCAAGCACGATGGATTCACGCTTGGATTCCATCATCCTTCAATCGGCAGAAAAGAGATGTCCGCCATCCAGCAGCGCTTATATCGGCAAGAATTCGAACGGCTCGGCCCGTCTGTTTTTCGTGTGGTGGAAAACATGATAATGGGGTATAAAAATCTGAAAAATCACGAACGACCCCGCGTTAGAGACAAAGCCAGGCAAATTGCGATCGACGCACATGCAACTCTGCCATTGATTTCCACCAGCAGAAAATGGGTAAACGCTCAAACCGCCGTGTGGTTATCCAACCTCCAAACCCGCATTGAGTTGGAAACCGGTCCGATGACAAGGAAGGAGAAACTGATATCATATATGGCTCCAGCGATGATTCGTTATACGGATTTCAAACTGCGACACGATATCAACCAGCAGGCGGAGTTTACGAAAAAAGAGTTCAGAATGTCTGTCAAAAAGAAAGCAATTGCCAAGGAAATCAGCTCCGAGGAATGCATTCAAACCACATGAGATCAACTTCACTGAAAAACTCTGGAGATTAATGATGAACACATCGGTCGCGGAAAATAAATCAGAGTATTCAATCGATTCAACACAATTCACCGAACGGCGGTCTGGATTTCTCCGCCAGATTTTAGGTGGAGTATTCATGGCGATCACCTTTTCGATACACGCTCTACTTCTTGTTGCAATACTACCCAGCAGAATTGCTCGACTGCGTGCCACGAGTCTTTTCGCTAGATTTGTGGGGAAGATCTTGGTCCTGATTTCCGGGTGTCCGGTTGCTGTAAACGGTAGAGAAAAACTGGTACAAAATAAACCAGCCATATATATTGCAAATCATACATCGGCATTTGATTTACTTGTTGCCATGTGGCTGATGCCTTATGGCACTAGCGGAGTGGCGAAAAGACAGATTCTCTACATCCCGTTCTTCGGTCTCGTTTATCTTCTGTCCGGTCACCTTATTGTTAACCGCGGCAATACCAACAAAAGTATTGAATCAATGAACCGACTTGTAAAGCTTGTTAAAAAACATAACCTCTCCATATTTATCTGGCCTGAGGGTACGCGTTCAAGAGACGGTAAGCTGCAAGAATTCAAGAAAGGATACATACACCTGGCTCGGCAAACCGGTCTGCCGGTAGTTCCCTTCTTGATTACTGGCTGTCACCAAGTATGGAAACCCGGCAAACACACATTTCACAGGAATCTCGTTACCGTGAATGTGCTCGATCACATTGACACTTCTAATTGGCCCAATCGCCCAGTGGATGCAATCAACACTGAAACCCACCAGTGCTTTGAGCAAAATCTGCCCGCCGATTTAGTACCGCCGAAAGCAGCATAAGCGTCATGGCAAACAGAACCTTACCCGCATACACGCTTCACGAAGAAAGAGCCAACTGTTGCACACACGGGATTGGCTTTTTTCTGGCAATAGGTGGATTGGTGGCACTTTCAGTATTTGCCGCTGCCAGAGCAGAAATGTGGAGCACCATCAGCGTGATTGTATACGGCATAACCCTGGTGCTGCTGTATGCTACCTCCACATCCTATCATGCAACCAAAAACCGGCGAATCAAGAAAGTATTCAGGTTACTGGATCATTCGGCAATTTACATTTTTATCGCCGGGTGTTACACGCCCTTAATGCTTGTCGTGTTGCACGGCGAATTGGGTTTTGCCATGACTGGACTCGTTTGGTCTGTTGCAATAGTCGGTGTTATTGTCACCATACTTTTCATGGAAAGAATGAAAAATATGGCCGTACTCCTTTATGTTGCCATGGCCGGCATTGTCATGTTTGTCATAAAACCGCTGGCAATAGCTCTGCCTTCTTCCGGCCTTTTCTTGCTTCTGGGAAGCGGGCTTGCCTATGGAGTTGGCCTGATATTTTACCTGGTTGATAGGATTCCATATAATCATGCCCTATGGCATGTGTGCGTGCTGGTCGGAAGCGTCGCCCACTTTACATGCGTTTTCAAGCATGTTCTTCTAAACCAATAGCTTGTAAACCCAAGTTTCGGGGATGCTCGCTTTGCCTGTCTTCGTTGACCTCTCCCCACGGGAAATAGTGAAAACCTCATGGAAGCAAGCATTTGATGCCGACACATCACGTACTTACCCTCCTATATTTCAGGGGCAAGAGAATTCATGCGGACTTTAGGCAATTCTGCGATGCCATCGAAATAGCCATCCCAAAGCAATAGGTACTGACACATTTTTTGCAGGATTGTCATATTTGGATTTCATGACGAATGCTTATAATTGCACCCTCGAATTCTATAAAATGGCGACTTTCAGAATAGCAAATGGCAGCTAACGGACCCTACATTTCATGTCAGTGGACGGTGATATCTTTAGTCCATAATATTTGGGCCGGTCTATACATAAGGGGAAGCACCGGATTTTTTTGCACTGTGCTGCGAATGGCTGTTGACACAGGCATAGGTGTGACGTATTGATATTGTATAGATTTTTAAGCACTGACCTTTTTTGAAACTCGCTATTCTCAATTTCAATATTCTTTATCTTTGAACCTTGGAGATTTTTTCATGAGCCCACAAGCCGCAATAGTTGTTACCGGAGCATCCACCGGCATTGGATATGCCACTGCCCTGTTTTTGGCCGAACACGGTTTTAAGGTTTTTGCCACTGTTCTAAAACTGGCTGATGGTACATCCCTGCAGGAGCATCCTTCGGGAAATATTGTCCCCATTATCCTTGATGTCACCAAACCTGAAACTATTAAAGATGCTTTTGCCCACATTGCCGAACAAACCCAAGAGTCCGGTTTGGCCGGGTTGGTCAACAATGCGGGCATTGCTTTAGGTGCCCCCTTGGAATTCCTTGATCCCGCCGACTTGCTGCGCCAATTTGACGTAAATGTCTTTGGTTTGGTCGCTGTCACTCAGGCAGCAATGCCCTTATTACGCAAAGCCACTGGTCGTATTGTGCACATTGGCTCGGTAGGGGGACTCGTGTCGCTACCGTTTTTGGGACCATACTGTGCCAGCAAATTTGCATTGGAGGCCATTACAAATTCTATGCGAATGGAGTTGTTGCCCTTTGGCATACACTGCTCCCTGGTTCAGCCGGGTCGCATTTCTACCGAGATTTGGGATAGTGGGCTGGTTGAAACGAAGCGAGTTCGTGAAAGCCTTTCTCCACAGGCCATCGAATGGTACGGACCATCCCTCAATAGCATTGAGAGTATGTTGGGAAAAGCCAAAAAGGCAGGCATTGAACCGGTGCGCATTGCCCAAGTTGTGCACCATGCACTGACGGCAAAACGGCCCAAAGTTCGCTATCTTGTGGGGATTGATGCACGGGTTCAAGTTATTGCCCAAGCTCTTCTGCCCACCCGTGTCTTTGATACTATAGTGGTATTTTTGCTCAAGCGTGGATGGCTTTAGCCGTAAAATGCACCTGTCGCTTGCCAAAACCATATCGGGAAAGTTCAATCTTTCTCCTGGATTTTGGGAAACATCTTAGTTAGTTGCCAGCTGGCAGCTCGATAAGCCCTTCCCATCCGTAGGAAATACCTTTTCTGCGAGCGTAAACAACCTTTCTACGACGTTTTGGTATCAGGCATAGGTCAATTCCCCATCCCGTCGTTTCAAGAAAGGGCTTTCTCGAAAGGATCTGCTGGCAGGTGTATCCGATTACCATCCTATTGGATCTCCCTATTAGGAGGTGATCAGATGACGAATAGAAGCAGTCATGATTCCAGTTACCGAGCTTTGTATGAATCCAACCCAAGCAGAGCAGCCCGGCTGCGGGATGCACTGGCCTACCGATTGACGATTGCTGCTGATCCGGTACTGAGCAGGCAGGTTATTACTGATCTTGCCGATGCCCTTAACATTCCAATAACCATCGTTGACACTGATGATCTCGTCAAGAATACGGATTGATGAGCGAAGCACATGTGGGAATTGTTTGCATGGGCTGGGAATGTCGAGTCGACTTGTAGGTATGAACTGGTTTGGATAATCCAGAGCATGATTGAGAATGTTGTTGATGAAATCAGGGTGTAGCATTGACGCGCATTTTTTATAAACAGTCAAGTAGCTGATATTGCTGACGTATGAATAATGGCGAGGGACAGGAAGAATGGCAAATGCTTGGTATTTAGTGGACTTTCAAAATGCTAGCCCAAGTGCTAGCCCGACAAAGAAAAAGGACTTAGCCCAATCGCTAAGTCCTTGATATTATGGAGCCAACGAGCGGAGTCGAACCGCTGACCTGCTGATTACGAATCAGCTGCTCTACCAGCTGAGCTACGTTGGCTTTATTTGAGTTGTCAATTCTGCTGCGGCTCATACGTTCGGGTTGTCGGCGTAACATTTGTCTTGCCGTTTTTTTCTGCCCGAACCGCCCGAAGCGACAACTTATATAGGGTGTTTTGGGGTCGGATGTCAAATGTTTTTTGGTTCGCCCGTTGTCTCTTTTATCCGCGAGCTGCCTGAGAACATTTAATTTCTTTTAATAAGCTGAGTACTGCAATATAATTGTAATTGTGTTTCATTGGGGTTTTGACTCAAGTTGTAAGCAATTTCATCTAGCGTTGTCAGAAAATCTTTAGCTACGTATTCTTGTGCCGGTTTGTATGGGAGGCAGGCTCGTGAGGGATAGGCATTCCAAGACAATCTTCACGCCCATTGTATTTGTACTCCTTCTTGGGGTACTTGTCTTTGCGTCGCTTGCCTGTGGAGACGATACTTCCTCCGCAGGCGGCGATGGAGACGTGGAAATACAGGAGTCCGGCAGAGATAGAGATATCGACGCCGACTCCTCATCCAATCCCTGCGCCCGCTTCGATTGCTCGCCGGGATACTGCAAGGCCTATTACGACAGCGGCTATTGCGTCTGTCCGGAAGGCTGGACTTTCGACCAGATCAACATGAGATGTGTTGAGGATGAGACACCGGACGGAGATGCCGATAAGGATGTTAAAGACCCGGATACAGACGGAGATTCCGAGCCGGACGTAGACCAGGAGCAGCCCAAGGTTGTCAAGACCTATTCGCACACTATTTCCTACGACGATGAACTGCTGGAACCGGGAGAAATCAGAATCACCACCGGTGAAAGCGGCTTTGCCTCGCCATTTTTAAATTACGATGTGAATAATAATTGGGTGGCCTATTGCACCAGAGATATGAATTTATTTGTTTGTTCTTGGAGTACAAAAGCCTGTTATCAATACGATATATTATCTACCAATATGGACTGCCTGCGTGTAAATGTTCATAACAACATACTGATATCTGAAACAGAGGTCACAGAATCGCTGGAAAACCCAGACTATTATGGGAACGTTCTTATTCTCGACTTGGAGAGTGAGGACTACTCTATTGTGTATACAGCTTCCAAATATCATTATCACCTGACCTCCAGAGAAGGAAATGTAGTTTGGAAAGATCTTTCCTACGGCATTTATTATTATTTATCGGATGGAAAAGGCCCTTTCAATATGTCCGAAACTGCAATACAGTCTATTTACCGTCCCAAAATTTCAGGCAAGTATATTTCCTGGGATTGGAATGTTAGCGAATCGCCTGTTCAAATAGGCTATATAATGCTTTACGATATCAAATCCCAAGAAACCTTAAACATTACGGAGGGAACTGAAACGGCAAATTGCGTCCCTGCTGTTTCTAATAAGTGGGTTGCTTATATAAAAGATTGCATGACAACCTATAACCCGGATGGCAAATCCGAACTTGCGGTATATGATATTGAACAGAAAAATAATGTTGAATTCAATATTGAAAAGTCTTTGAAATATGCACCGGAAGTAAATGGGAATAAATTCGTCTGGATGGATTTCCGTAACGGAGAGTTTATCAGTGAACATCAAGGCTACTCCAATCCCGATATCTACTTCTACGATGCAGACAAATGCGAACACGAAATTCCTCTTTCCAGAAACACGGATTATCAAGACTGGCCCAGGATTCAGGATCGCTACGTTATCTATTACGACCAGCGCTGGCACCGTGGCGTATCCGATATCGTTGTTTTTGATCTATGTACTTTAGACATATACAAAGACGACGAGATGTGCGCGGGTGGCAAGAAACTCTAAGACAGGAACGGAATGAGATTAGTAAATGTAGTTATTCTGATTATGCTCGTCCTTATATCACTTGCCTGTGGAGACGATACTTCCTCCGCAGGCGGCGATGGAGACGTGGAAATACAGGAGTCCGGCAGAGATAGAGATATCGACGCCGACTCCTCATCCAATCCCTGCGCCCGCTTCGATTGCTCGCCGGGATACTGCAAGGCCTATTACGACAGCGGCTATTGCGTCTGTCCGGAAGGCTGGACTTTCGACCAGATCAACATGAGATGTGTTGAGGATGAGACACCGGACGGAGATGCCGATAAGGATGTTAAAGACCCGGATACAGACGGAGATTCCGAGCCGGACGTAGACCAGGAGCAGCCCAAGGTTGTCAAGACCTACTCGCACAGCATCTCCTACGACGATGAATTACTTGAACCGGGTGAGATCAGAATTACCACCGGAGAGAGCGGGTTTGCATCGCCGTACATCAACTACGATGTAAATGAAGACTGGGTTGTTTATTGTACGGGAGATTGGCGCATTTTTTTCTGTTCTTTAAAAGATATGCATTGCAATTTGCTAGATCTAACCGACAGAAAAATGGATTGCACTTATGCCAATCTTTCAGGGGATATGCTTATAGCGAATACAATAATTGATTCAGATACAGAAGAATCCTACGAACACATCATAATGTTGAACCTTGTCAACTACGACATAACAACAATTGACTCTTCTAACCATGTACACCATGATCTTTCCGTAAATGGATCAAATGTTGTATGGAGAGTTGGAGAATCAGAAGTCCATCATTACAATATCTTAAAAGATCGTACCTTTCACATTAATGCAGGAGACAATAGGCACGTATTGTCTCCCAATTCTTCAAACAGTTACGTAGCATGGCAGGTGTTGTCGGGAAGCACTTCTAATTATTTATTTCATATACTACTATACGACATCATGGCATCCAAGACTATTGATCTGAATGGAGATGATGAAAAGATACGCTATGGCGTGAATACATCAGATTCATGGACAGTATGGATTGACGATTATTATGTCCCCCCAATCCACACTGAGAACTGTTCTAAGCTACAAGTATACAATATTGAGACTGGCACAATTTTTGAGTTAGATCCTCAAGATCATGAAAAGCTCTCACCATCAATTAGTAAAAGCATTTTAACTTGGATGGACTTGAGACATGGAGGTCGCTATTCCAATGGTCAAATATACAATCCTGATATTTATCTTTATGACTTATCCAAGGAAGGCGAAAGCATTGCGATAACAACCAACGAAGCCGACCAATTCTGGCCACGTGTTAGAGGGCACTACATTATCTATTCGGATTCACGCTGGCACCGTGGCGTATCCGATATCGTTGTTTTTGACCTCTGTACTTTGGATATATACAAAAACGACGAGATGTGCGCGGGAGGGAAGTGAAAAACAATTTCAAGGCGGGAGCAACAATACCAGACTAGTCGGCCTCAGTCTGTTGCTCGGTCTGTTCGTTGCAGCTTGTATTGAAAATCTGCGTCAACTCTTCAAGCGTGTCGGCGCATTGCAGTGTTTTTATACAATCAAGATATTGCAGGTGGCGGACGTATTGCTCGTCGTTCAGTTCCGTATTCTCTGGCGGCGTGGCGTCCGTTATTTTTTCTATACAGGCGTCGAGTCCCTCTTCCTCCTCTATGCCGCAGTCCATGGCTTTGGTGCAGAACTCCAGATAAATCTGCTGCGAGGAGGTCGCAAGGTCGATGTTCGCTTCGTCTTTATCATCACCGCAAGCAAAGGAGATAAGGCAGGCCGTCAGTGCAAAAGCGGTCAGTATTGCAGATTGTAATTTCATGGTTTTTCCTGGTTTTGCAGCGCCGACTATCATGCGGCGAATGCGTTTATATACATAAATATCGCCGCGATCAATGTCGTCGAGGCGAACAGCAGCTTCAGTGATTTGGGCTTTGTCTTTATAGCCAGCTTACCGCCGATAAGCCCGCCGACAAAAGCAACCGCCACCTGCGGCAGTACCCATTCAAGGTCAACGCCACCTTGTGACAGATGACCTAAAAAGCCCATCCCGGCGGTGGCAGCCACCATGACGGAAGATGTTCCCACGGCGGCTTTCATGGGCATGGCACAGGCCAGCACCATCAAAGGAACCAGAAACGAGCCGCCGGATATTCCGACCATGCCCGCCACAAGGCCGGTTGCCAGAGACACGGGAATCACCAGCCACAGCTTGACACAGATAAGCTCTTCACCCAATTTGAAAGTCCACGTACCCCAGCCGGGCGCTTGCGGCTGTTTTCTTTCCTTGAAACGAAACAGCATCAAAAAGCCTGCCACCACCAACATGCTGGCGAATGTCAACTTTAAAGACATCCCGGATGCAAAATGCGCCAAGAAGCCACCGACGAAAGCCATCAGGCTTGTGGTGCAGCCTATCAGGATAGCCATGGGCCAGGCTATCTGTTTGTGTTTTTGAAAAATGAACAGCGCCGCCAGCGAGGTACAGAACATGATGAGCTGTCCGGTCGAGGCTGCCGTGTGCATGGACGCGCCGAAGGCGACCTGTGCTAGAACATAAAAGTTCCCGCCGCCGCGACCGGCCATGGTCATCAGTACCGCTATCAAAAAAATAACCGGCAACGCGATAGTGAGGTTCATCGAATTATCTTTCCCTTATTGCATTTTTGCATGGGACAAGAAATTAAGCACCCAGCTTTTTGAAAACCTTGCCCGGCATGAGCGCATCCGTCAGCGCATGATAGCCGCCCATCAGGATACGGGCGTTTTCATAACCTTTGGCCCTGAGATACAAAAAGGCCATGGCCGAGCGATTGTCGGAAGAACAGAAAAGCCCGACGGGTTTGTCTTTGGGGATTTCATTCAAGCGGTCAGGCAACTGATTGAAGGGAATATGCAGAGACTTGGCAAAGCCTTTTAAAGGCAGCGCCAGCGCGCCGTATTCCTCATCGAAACGCAAATCCACCACCACCGCGTCGGCAGTTGCAAAGTGCTCTATGGGCGTGATCTTGTGCATCTCCCTGCCGAAGAATGCAAGGTTCATCTCGGAAATAATTTTATCGAAGTCGTTCATGGGCTTACTCCTTAACGCAGCCGAGTATTCCGGCTGATATGCGAAAGAGATTACCACTGGAATAAAAGGTGTCAAGCCGATCTTGAGTTTACATATTTTGAGGCGGAATCCGAGTTTCTTCTGCTAAAACACGGCATCTGGAGTCCGCTCCATATGTTTATTGTTCTCAAAGAAACAAAAGAAACCTCCACTCATCCCTTTCACTTAGGAAGGAGCGGAAATATTACGGAGAGGCAAGGATGCCTGCTCCAACATGAGAAATATTGTGGAATGCACCCAGGAATATGGTAATAAAGAGGCACTTGTTTTAGAGGTCGATTAAAATGAAATATCTACAGTCGGTGATTGTTGCGGGGTTGTGGCTGTTTTGTATCCAGATGGCCCATGCCGACCGCTTTCACTACAACAACAACCTGATAGGCGAACGCGCCGCCGCCATGGGCGGAGCATTTACCGCTTTGGGCGACGAGCCCTCGGGTTGCTATTACAACCCGGCTGGACTGGTGAATATAGACGACGACTACATCTCGCTGTCGATTACCATTTTTCAACTCAAGGTACGCGACATACTCAACTACAGCGGCTCCAAGAGGTTGACGCAGACCGCTTTCAATATTATTCCGGCTTCCATGGGAACCATCTGGAGCTACGGTCGCCATCGCTTCGGCTTCTCGGTGATCGTGCCCGAATATGACGAGGCCGTGGTGGATTTCCACGATACCAAGGTCAGCCCGGAAGTTCACATCAACAGTTCATTGAAATCAGCCGAATATCTGGCCGGACCGAGCGCCAGTTTTTACTTGAACGACATGGTTTCTCTGGGAATGTCGCTCTACGGCTACTATCGCTACGACAAGGATTTCATCTCCGTCCTGTCGCGCATGGGTAACAACTTCAGCCACGAAAGCACATCTTCTGACCGCAAGCTGATAGGTATCATGCCGCTGATAGGAGTTCTGTTCAAGCCTTCCGAGGTGGTACAGATTGGCGCATCGGTCAGGACCGGCCTGCGTGTCTACGGCGACGTGTCCATATACAACACCACGACCACCAACATTCCCGGCCGCGAGCCGGTTTCCATCCGCAATGTATCTTTGGGCGAGAAAACGGAATTGCCCATAGGCATCAGAGCCGGAGTGGCCTTGAATCTCTGGAAAGGCAACACGCTGACAGCAGACCTTTCCTTCTACGATCCCATACTCTATAAGTCCGCCGGACATGTGTCCGACTTGAATCCCGTATTCAATGTCAACATAGGTATAGAGCAGCTCATCGGCACCTTGTGGGCCTTGCGCGGCGGTTTGTATACGGATTTCACATCCGCGCCCGATGTGGATATATCCAAACCCAGTCCTCCGCCACATATAGACATGTTCGGAGCCGCCATAGGCGTCGGTTACGACGGAGCGTTTGCCACCACCACCGCCGGTTTCAACGGCGGCTGGGGTTCTGGAGAAACTGCCCGAAGCGGCAAAGTCTTCGGTCTGCGGGAATACCACGTCGGCATATTCTTCGGCGGATCTTTCCGTTACCACACCGAAGACGAGGTGGATGCGCTCAAGCGCTGGTACGATGTCGATGTGGATCATGATGCGCAAGATGAGGACTTCAGCCGCATCCGCTGGGGAGAAGAAGGCGTTCCCGAAGGTTTTGAGGAATCGCTTGAAAACATGACGGAAGAAAAGAAAAAAGAAAAAAGCGGCTACTACGAGATAGACTAACGTGCTTCTATATTGACAATTTCATCCCGATACAAATTGTAGATCTTGTCCATCTCGGACTTCTCTTTCATGGAAATCCCATATAGACTCTCGAATTGTTCGGATATCTCCAAGTTCAATTCAGAGACTTCTATATAAGCTTTCAATAAAGTCGAATCGAACTTGCCTTGCTTGTCGTTCGGCTTTGAGAAAGAATATCCATGACCGAAGCTTGCGAAATCCCGTTTCCAGTCTTTTTCCCAACGACGCCAAAGTTCTATGCTGCGTTCTGGACTGCTTCTGAAACGTTTGAAAAACCTGCGGGAAGAAGCCAGTAGCTGGTCGTGGAAAACGCGCACGGCCCTTAAAGCTTTTAAGGCTTCGGCCTGTGTTTCGATATGAACAATCTTCCCTTCCGGAATATAATCCACGCGTGTTTTGGCATTCCAGAGATTGTAAGTGACCGAAATGGCTACCGACAAGGCTATCCAGACAAACAGAATCATGGCGGCGATCAATATCGCTGTCTGCCCGACCCTGATAGGATTTTGTCTACTGTCTTCCATCCTTGATTCTTCTGACTTCTTTTAACAGAGAAAATGGGTACCAGATGAAGTTTGCAAGTTGAAACCGGGATTACGATAGCAATAGCAATAAGCATAAGTCAAGCAGACTGAAAAGCTTTTATGCCGATACCTTCAAGTCTCCATATGATGAGACTTGTTGCTTAAGCAATAGCCTGCTTTAAATTGGATTGCGCTCTACTGCTTGGTTCCGAATTCCGGCGTGTAATACTGTTGCAGGCCAAGCTCGACACGCATACGCTCCAGCCATTTTTTGCGGATGGCGTAAGGCTGGAACATGGATTTGAAGCCGTTCATCAAAATCATTTTCAGATCCAGCATGGAGAAACCGAAGGCTTCGTGAGCCATCATCAACTCGTCTGTGACGGTGGTGTCACCTATCAGGCGGTTATCGGTGTTCAGCGTGACACGCAAACCCTTGTGATAGTAGATCGGCAAGGGGTGCAAATCTATACTGGGCACCGCTCCTGTCTGCACGTTTGAGCTTAAGCAGATTTCCAATGGCACGCGGTGATCGTTGACATAGTTCATCAGGTCGCCGTCTTCAAAAAGCCTTGTGCCATGACCTATGCGATTGGCCTTGGTGTAATGAATGGCCTGATGGATGGACTCGGCCCCGTAAGCCTCTCCGGCATGTACTGTTGTGTTGATGTTGTTGTTGACGATCAGATAAAAGGCTTTCAGGTGGTCTTTGGCCGGGTGGTTGTATTCCGCTCCTGCCAGATCGAAACCGACCACGCCTTCGTTTTTGTATGATACCGCCAACTGCGCCAGCCTGAAGGACGCATCCGGGCTCATGTTGCGTATACCGCAGATGATCAGCCCCGCATCGACACCGAATTTTTCACGGCCTTCGCGCAGTCCTTCCAGGACGGCTTCCACTGCATCTTCGGGCATCAAGCCTTTTTCGGTATGGAGAATCGGCGAGAAACGCACTTCCATATAGCGCACGTTCTCGGCGGCGGTGTCTTCTACCAGTTCCAGTGCCGAGCGTGTCAGAGCTTCTTTTTCCTGCAAAACGCTCAAGGTGATGGTAAAGGCGCTCAGATAATCTTCAAGGGAATTGCATTTTTCGCCGACATGTACGGCTTTGGCAAGTTCGGTTTTGTCTTCGCTGGGCAATGCAACTCCCTGCTGCTTGGCCATCTCTATAATAGTGGCCAGACGCATGGAACCGTCCAAATGCAGATGTAAATCAATCTTGGGCAGTGCCAGCAGTTCTTCTCTGGTAAGTTTTTCAGTTCTCAAGTTTTTTCTCTTTCGCAATTTTCTATCTGTTGAAGCGGTTTCAAAACAAGTAATTCAAGGCGAAGAGTTCGCCCAAAGGACAATGTTTTGCAATCGTCTCAGTTGTCAATGCACCTGAAGCAGTGCGTAATGACTCCTAGTATACTCAAATCGCGATTTTCGGCAGCATTAATTATTATTGAAGAGAAAAGTTCATTGGCCGGACGCAACTCCACTGCGTCTTTCCTTCGGTAAAAATACTTGACCGTCGCTTCACCGTCTATCATGGCGACGACCATCTGGCCTTCACGGGCGTCGGCTTGCTGTCTGACAAAAACGGTATCGCCATTGAGGATACCGGCATCTTTCATGGAATCACCCTTGACTCGCAGGGCAAAGGTTTCTTCGGGTCTGCGGACTAAATTGGGATCGACCGCCAAATGATCTTCTATGTTTTCTGCGGCCAAAATCGGCACTCCGGCTGCCACCTGCCCTACCAGCGGTATGCTGGGCACCTGCACTGACCTGTGTGAAGGCTCGCTTCCGGCAGGCACTTCAAGACGCAGGCCGCGCGAAGTGTTGCCGCTGCGGCTGATGAAGCCTTTTTTCTCAAGCGCCTTCAAATGATCGTTGACGCCGTTGGGCGAGCTTATGCCGAGTTTCTCCGCAATCTCACGTATGGTCGGTGGATAACCGCATTCCAGAATGTTTGCGGAAATGATATCCAGTACTGCCTGTTGTCTGTCGGTCAGCTTTTTCATGGCATCCGATTTCCATATTTTCATAGTTATCCTGCACGTATTATGCTGTACAAATGCACAGGAGTCAAGTTCTCCGATCAACAACTTGTCCACGTAAGCCGTCGCGGGCGGGTGGGTGGGAATTGGCGCGGGATTTGCCCGCAGGTGCAAATGCCGTGTCGATTGGGAACCCGCGACACTTGAAAGCTTGGCAACGAACCCTTCTGAAAAATCCTGCGGTAACCAAAAAACGTGCAAATACCCGTAGGGGCGGCCCCCTGTGGCCGCCCATTTCAAAAATTCAGCGGTAACAAAAAACGTGTAAATTCTAAGGTAGGTCGGGCAAATTTCTTGCCCGACAAAATCTTCAATTTGTCGCATAAAACTAACGAGAGTATTTAACCGTAGCGGCCAGGCGTAAGCCCGCCGTTCTGGAATTGCAGGTAATCTCCCGGCGGGCTTACGCACCGCCGCTACAGGATTCATATTTCCTTTTGGAGCAGCAAGGTCGGACTCAATCCGAGTCCGACACATTCATCCAAAGCCTTCCCTTGCCGATTATTATTTTCAGATTCCCCTTGACATGCTTACCCCACTAAGTAGAATGACACGTCAGTATATGTACTGACATGTCATTCCATGGATACAAAATGGAGTATTTTTGATGAAAAAAAGCTTGTTGTTATTGCTTGTTTTCTCGTTATCGCTTTTGTGGTCAGTTTCAGCTTATTGTCAGAATAAAACTGGTCAGGAGATTCTCAGCCAGATGGACAAGGTCATCAGCGGTTACGACGACCAGATGATGGACATCACAATGACCGTCATAGACAAAGACGGTTCGACTAAATCCTACGATTACAGCGTTTATCAGAAGGGCGAAAAACGTCTGGTGCGTTTTACCTCGGGCGAGGTCAAGGGCATGTCCGTTTTGTCCATGAGCCGGGACAGGGTCTACGTTTACCTGCCTGGCTACAAGCGCGTGCGGCGGGTGGCCGCCCACAATCTCAATCAGGCTTTCGTGGGTTCCGATTTCAGCCAAGACGATATGGCCACCACCGAGTGGGCCGACAGCCATTCCGTCAAGATGGAAAAAGAAGACGAAGATTTCTGGTATCTGCGCTGCATTCCCAACAAAAACCAACGCTTAAGCTACGATTCCGCCCTTCTAAAGGTAGGGAAAAAAGAATATCGCCAGTGGCGTGTCGAATACTACAAAAACGGTGAGATAGATAAAACAATGGATAATACCGTTGTCACCGAGTTCGGCCCACAGGCCATCAGGCACAAAAATGTTGTAATGAGCACTCCCTCCAGAGCCCACAAGACCGAACTGGAATTGAAAGATTTCAAGGTCAACCTCGGGCTCACGGATTCCATGTTCACTGTGCGCCAATTACAGTGGAGCAAATAGCTGTGTAACCGATCCGATCCCTATCTCTCTCTTTATCCTGTCCAAACTCAGAGGGCCGAAGGCATAAGCTTTCGGCCCTTGCGCTTTTAAGAACTTGCAATGTCGAGCTTGCAAAATCTGTCATGTAGCGGCGAGGCGTAAGCCCGCCGTTCTAAATTTGCGGGTAATCTCCCGGCGGGCTTACGCACCGCCGCTACAACATTTATCCTTTCCATCCGACCAGCGGAATAAATCATTACAAATTGATAATCCTTTAAGCTTTTGTTAATATTTAAAGATAAGATAGTTTAGTATTCAGATATGAATTTTTAAGGAAAGGCAGTGCCATGAATTTGCGTGGTAATTTGCGAATTTCATTTGCTGGTTTGTCCGACAGATTCAATATTCATTTTCTGTTGGTTTTGTATCTTTTCTTCATCGTTCTCATGGCTGTGGCTTGCGGAGATTCGTCTTCAAATGCAGGTAAGGCAGGCTTTGGCTCTGATGGCGATCAGGAATTGACCGACATGGAATTAGGTGGAGCCTGCAACGATGACGAGGAATGTCCCGCTGGTCAGGTCTGCGAAGATGACCATTGCATTGACAGCGGAACAACAAGCGATGGGGATCAGGAAACAGATAAGGCAGTAGTCGATCCCGGTCGCATCAGGATTCCGCAGAAAGTCGAGTTCGGTGCGGTATCCTACGGACAATTGCTTGATAAAAGCGCTGTCATAGAGAACATCGGCGACGGACCTTTACGTATTTTCACAATCAAATTGGAAGGCTCTTCCAGTCTGGATTTCGCCATTATAAACGGCGATGTGGATGAGCAGGGGAAAATAAGCAACATCACCCTGCAAAAAGGCGAGACATACGAGATCTTCATTCGCTATATTCCCTCCGATGCCGGGAAGGACGAAGGCACGCTTGAAATCAACAGCAACGACGACAGCAACCCCAACGCGCTGGTTCCATTGATAAGCGACTATAAGGGTACACCTGACATAAAGGTAGAACCTGCGGAAATCGCTTTCCCGGATACGGCGGTAGGAACAAAGCCGCTCCGCGGCAGTTTTTTTTAGATTCTGCCGGTCCGTGAGGTTG
>CAYTHG010000039.1:0-17119 GCA_964437525.1 uncultured Myxococcales bacterium
CTTTAAAGGGCTCTGTGCCGCGTTCTTCCATGAGTGCATTGATGGCGGCTGCTCCGACACCCTTCACGCCGCCCAAGCCGACGCGGATGGCCTTGTCTTCGACGGTGAAAACCCAGTCCGAATGCTCCACCGATGGCGGGCGCAATTCAAAGCCCATGTCTTTGGAGACCTGAACGAACTTGACCACCGACTCCGGGTGTTCGATGTTGCAGGTCAAGGTGGCGGCCATGAACTCCAGCGGATGATAAGTTTTTAAGTAGGCGGTCCAGTATGAAATCAAGGCGTATGCCGCTGCGTGGGACTTGTTGAAGCCGTAGCTGGCGAACTTGAGAACGTCGGCTATGAGATGATCTAGCATCTTGGCCTCATAGCCCTTTGCAGACGCGCCTTCCTTGAAGATGCTCAGCATCTCTTCCATCAGGTCGGCTTTTTTCTTGCCTATGGCCTTTCGCAGCGAGTCGGCTTGTCCCATGCTCATGCCGCCTATGGCCGAGGCGATCTGCATGACCTGTTCCTGGTAAACCATGATGCCGTAAGTGTTTTTGAGCAGCGGTTCAAGATCCGCGTGCAGATACTCGATTTTCTCTTTACCGTGTTTACGGGCTATAAAGGCTGGGATGTTGTCCATTGGGCCGGGACGGTAGAGGGCCACGGCGGCGATTATGTCTTCGAAGCAGTCCGGCTTCAGGCGGCGCAACATGCGCTGGAAGCCGCCGGATTCCATCTGGAAAATGCCGTCGGTTTCGCCGGATGCTATGGTTTTGTAGACTTCTTTGTCGTCTACGGTCTTGTCTTCCATGCGCAGATGATCTTCCGGCTTGCGTTCTCGGTTGATCAGCTTCAAGGCTTCGTCAATTACCGTCAGAGTTTTGAGCCCCAGAAAGTCGAACTTGACCAGGCCGACCGTTTCGACCTGATCCTTGGCGTACTGGGTAATCATCATCTCGTCGCCGCAGAGGACAGGCGTCATTTCCCACAGCGGCCTGTCGGCTATTACCACGCCTGCTGCGTGTATTCCGGTATGGCGTTCGGTGCCTTCCAGCTTGAGGGCCGTCTCGAACATGCGCCGGAAATCCTCGCGCGAGTTGACCAACTCGCCGAGCTTCGGTTCTTCTTCCAGTGCTTTTGTGAGATTCTTGGCGGTGATCGGGACCGTTTTGGCTATCTGCATGGCGTCGGCTATGGGAATATCGAAGGCGCGCGAAACATCGCGCACCACGCCGCGTGCCTTCATGGAGCCGAAGGTGACAATCTGGCCGACGCGATCTTCTCCGTATTTCTTGCGCACGTACTGAATCACCTCGTCGCGGCGGTTCATGCAGAAGTCAACGTCGAAGTCGGGCATGGAGACGCGTTCGGGATTCAAAAAGCGCTCGAACAGCAGGCCGTAGGGCAGGGGGTCCAAGTCGGTGATGCGCATGGAGTAGGCCACAAGCGAACCTGCGCCCGAGCCGCGCCCCGGTCCGACGGGGATGTCGTTGTCCTTGGCGTACTGTATGAAGTCGGCCACAATTAAAAAGTAGCCGGGGAACTTCATGCCCTCGATCACGTCCATCTCGTATTCGAGGCGCTTCTGGTATTCTTCGCGGTCTATCTCGTAAGGGAAGGACGCTATGCGTTCTTCAAGTCCGTCTTGTGCAACTTTGCGGAACCAACTGGCCTGTGTATAGCCTTCCGGCACCACAAAATTTGGCAGCATGGGCACGTCGAGCTTCAATTCGATATTGCAGCGTTCGGCTATTTTGGCAGTATTTTCAAGAGCTTCCGGTGTTTCTGAGAAAAGCTCCCACATTTCTTCCTGACTGCGCAGGTACAGACAATCGGTGTCGTAGCGCATACGCCCGGGATCGTCTTTGAGCTTGCCGTGACCTATGCATAAAAGGGTGTCGTGGGGATCGCAGTCGCCGGAGCCTATATAATGTACGTCATTGGTGGCCACCAGCGGCAGCTTGAGTTCTTCGGAAAGCTTTATCAGGGCGGTGTTGACTCGCTCCTGGCGGTCTATGCCGTTTTTCTGGATTTCCAGATAAAAATTGTCCGGGCCCATGATCTCGGAATATTCCAAGGCCAGCCGCCGCGCCTCGTCCATGCGGTTTTCCATGATGGCACGCGGGATCTCGCCCGACAGACAGGCCGAAAGCGCGATCAGACCTTCGTGGTGCTGGCGCAGAAGATCTTTGTCTATGCGCGGCTTGCGGTAAAAGCCGTTTATGTTGGCGAAGGAAACCAGGCGGCACAAATTGATATAGCCTTCGTTGTCTTTTGCCAGTAATACCAGGTGGTTATAGCTGCTGCCTTCGCGCTGGGTCATGTCCTTGGTGGTGTAAACCTCGCAACCTATAATAGGTTTGACGCCCTCTTTGCGCATGGCCTGATAGAAATCTATGGCGCCGAACATGTTGCCGTGATCGGTCAAGGCAACCGCCGGCATTTGTAGGGCTTTGACTTTTTTGGCCAGCGAGTCGATTTTGCAGGCACCGTCTAAAAGGCTGAAGCTGGTATGCAGATGCAGATGTACGAAAGGCGGTTTTTGATCTTGATTTGCGCCGTGTACGGCCTCGGCGTCGTGTCTGGTCTCGGACATTGAATTGCCTTATTCCATTTAGTAGAATGATCCCCTAATTTTTATCAAAGGCTTCGCTTGTTAGCAAGGGCGCAAATCGGCTAAAATGTTTTTAGTTGGGATTTACAGCGGTGACGACCCGGCAAATATTTCCGCTCGCTCAAGTGTTTTTCAATGATTGCCGATAGGTCTATGTGAGGTCTTAACCTTTATACAGGAAGCGCTATGCCCTCTCTGCTTCGAAAACTTGGCCTTATTTTTTTGCTGTGCGGCCTTTTAGCCGTCTTTTCCTGCGGGCTTTATGCTCAGGAAACGGAAGATAAAAACGAACCGCCACTGCCCGAGGTACCTGTAGAAAAGCAGGAGGCTGAACCTGCGGCGGATGTCGTTCCGCCCGATCCAGCTGAGGAAAAAGCTCTCGGACAGGAACCAGGCGACAAGCCCGATGAGGCGCAAGCTATTGATACTCAAGGCTTTCCGCCGGATGCCCTGCCCCCGCAAAAGCCCGAACCGCTCAGGTTGAAGCTGGCGCCGAACGAGGAAATCTCGCCTTCGGGCATGATAATCAAGACGGTTGAGAAGCCCCAAAAGCGCCTGCTGTTCATCAATCCCGAACTTGATTTCGGCGGCGTTTTGGGCGACTACCGCTCCTTAGGCGGTTTTTTATGGTGGCAATTTGGAGGCGGAGTCGGCTTTACGCTGCTTGAAGACTGGCATTTCCGCGCTACCGTGCGAAGTTTCAGGCTGCTGCACAGATACACGCACCTTCCCAAGCCTTATTTTCCCGCGCCTTTTTACGGCAAAGAGCAGGATTACGCCTGCTGGTTCGTGCAACCGACGATTTATGCCATGTACAGACTTGGGCATTACGAGAAATGGCATTATTTTGTTCCCATGGATCTTTTTATCGGCCCAAAAATCGGCATGAACTTCCTGACCAAGTCCGATTTTCTGCCAGCCGTTAAAAAGAAGATAGATTTCAATTACGGCATCGCTTTTTTGTGGCGTCTCTATTTTCATCAGACTGAAAAATGGAGGATCGGCGCCGCTCCTTACGTCGAAATTTCGACCGTCAACTACTTCAAGGATTTTTTCGTCACCTATGGCGTGAATGTCTTCTGGGATTTCGAGATTCTCAAAGAATCGGAATAAATCAGCAATCCCTTGATATATAAAGCTGGCCGCTTGAAGCGTCATTTTCAAATCGAGAATATCATGAATATAGTTCAGGTGGCCATCCTTGTCCTGTAAGTACTTGCGAGGTTGCGTCCACTTATCCACAATGTTGATAAAAGCAAGTGGCCACCACAGAAATAAAGATTATCCGACCTGTTGGCCATCAGTATAAAAATATCGCCTACGTGCTGGCCACCCTTGCCTTGTAAACACTTCCCGAGATTGCGTCCACTTATCCACAATGTTGATAAAACAAGCGGCCACCACAGAAATAAAAATTGTCCGGCCTGTTGGCCATCAGGATGAAAGTTTAGCCTGCGTGGTGGCCATCAGGATGAAAATTTAGCCTGCGTGGTGGCCATCCTTGTCTTGTAAGGACTTTAGCGCTCCTTGTGCTTTTTGTGAGTTGGAGCAGGCATTCTTGCTTGAGTATCAATAATTTTGTTCTTCTTTCGAGGTAGGGGCACGGCGCGCCGTGCCCCTACTTACTTAGGTATCAATACAAGATTAAAACTGGGAATAGGTCGGGTTTAAATACAAGCATCTTCAATAAATTCTTCGTCAATACAGCTTGAGACTGTAGAATTCAGTCATCCTTCAGATTTTGGGACTAGTTTCGATGGAAAGGTTCGATTGATGGCGCACATTAAAGAGCAGGTCGTGTTGATTACGGGATGTTCCAGTGGTATAGGTCGCGCCCTGGCCTTGCAGATGGCCGAGAAGGGTCACATGGTTTGTGCCAGCGCCCGCAAGCTTGCAAGCATTCAGGATCTGGAATCGGACAAAATCAGCATATACAGGCTGGACGTGACCGATAGCGCTTCTGTCACCGAGGCCGTAAACGACATTATGGCGAAGCATTCCAGAATCGATATGCTCATCAACAACGCCGGATTCGGACTCATCGGCCCCATGGCCGAGATACCGCTTGATAAGCTGCGCCTGCAATTCGAGACAAACGTCATGGGCCCGGTGGCCTTGATACAGGCGGTCGTGCCGCACATGGCCCAGCGCAAGTCCGGCCGCATCGTCAACATGGGCAGCGTATCGGGCATAACTGCAACGCCCTATGCCGGGCCATATTGCTCGTCCAAAGCGGCACTGCATCTTTTGTCCGACGCGCTCAGGATGGAGCTTGCGCCCTTTGGTATCGAGGTGATCCAGTTGCAGCCGGGCGGCATCAGTTCCAAGTTCGGTGAAACAGCCGACGCCACCATAGACGAGACTTACGACAGGGAATCATCTCTGTATCGTAAAGGCGTCTTGGGCATGAAGCGCCGGGCCAGGATGTCCCAGGGCAGCCCGACCTCGGTCGAGGAATTCGCCGCCGGTGCCATCGAGGCCATAACGCGCCAGAATCCGCCAGCGGTTTTCCGCTCGGGTCATGGTTCCTTCCTGTTGCCCTTTATGAAAAGAAATCTGCCCGATGGTCGCATAGACAAAATCATGAGCAAACGCTTTCTGCTGGACGACCTGAAAGACTGAAAAATTCGACTCATCTCCAGTTGAGTAGAAACTTCACTTGGCATGTATTTCCGTTGGAGCCGGCATCCTTGCCTGCTCCTGAATATTTATTTCTTCTGCTGAGATTCCGTTGATACAAAAAGCCAGGAAACATGTGGAGCAGGCTGGGAAGCGCTGCTCCAACAAAAAAATGCAGCGTAAATACAATATTTCCAAGCTTCTTTCCTGAAACAGGTTTTTGTATGTTAAGGAAGTGTAAAGCCCGGTTGACACTTGTGTTCAAGTCTTTACATCCATAACTGCCTGTTATCACATGTATATCTCTGTGACACTGTTGAAAATTCGAGTAAACGGATGCTCAGTGCCGTTTTTGGCTTAATTGAAAATGTCAGCCGAATGTTTATCCGCCTGTTTGATTCCCCTGTATTAACAAGTAATTACCCAGACGACGCCTCTTGTCGGGCGGCAAATCTTGCGACTGGTACGGGTTTTGCTGTAGATTATTATGTAAGTAACCGGGCTCAGGCTCGAATGCAAGGTTTGGAAATGAAGACAGCAGCATTAAAAATAATCCTGATAATAATAGCTTTGAGCGCTTTACTGTGCAGCGCATGTTCTTCGACCGTTGAAAGCAGTGCCGATACGGAGGGGGGAGATGAGTTTGGGGGTGAAGGCGACCCGGCAGGCGGAGACGGCGATGACAAGGATGTCGTCGATCGCGAAGGGGTCGATGACGGAATATTCCAACCGCCGCTTCTGACCGATCCCGATCTTTTAGAAGACATTTTCGGCGAAGATATGCAAAGCATCAACATCGACTTCGGCGATTATTTTGAAGGCTGGCATAGGCCTGAGAGACCTTTCACCGCTTATACATTCGATTCCCTCGAAGGTGCGCGCGTCACCATCATGCTTGAATCCGCTCAAGAGGAAACCGAGCCGGTCGTAATGCTTTACGGACCGCAGGACTTCAACGGTCTGTGGGGATATGCCTTGACTTACAACCACGGTTTCGAGGGCAGCAACAAGGCCTTGATCGCAGATTTTCCCATAGAAGAAACCGGCAATTACCTCATTCTGGTTACGACCACTGATCGCAGCGACAACGGGCAATATTTTGTCAGCTTAGGTTGTCGCAACCAGTGTATAGAGCCGAGTTGCCCGGACAACACCTGTCAGGACTTCTGCGAAAACGGCTTCCTGCTTGACAACAACGGCTGCCAGAGTTGCCAGTGCCGTATTCCCCAGTGCAGTTGCGAAACGGACGCGGATTGCCCCATGGGATTTTACTGCGAAGACTGCCGGTGTACTATCGGGACTGAGCAGCCGGATGGCGACGGCGACGAAATCGGGGGCTGCGAGTGTCCGCCGGAATACGATCCGGTCTGCGGTGAAGACGGCCTTACATATACGAACCGCTGCGAAGCCGAGTGCTACGATATCGAAGTGGAATATGAAGGTCCGTGCGAAGTCGAGGGCGAAATTCCCTGCGAGCTGGACATCGATTGCCCGCCGGATATGGCTTGTGTAAACTTCATCTGCGAATACGGTTATGACTGCGGTTGCCCCGAATATTTCAATCCGGTCTGCGGCAAAAACGGCAAGACCTACGACAATGAATGCGAACTCGATTGCGCCGCTGTGGATCTGGCATATTGGGGAGCCTGCAACGGCGGCAACTGGAACGACGATTGTATGCCTGTTTGTATGGAAGACGACAACGGCACTGGCTGGTACGATTCCTGTTCGGGCGAGTTTCTTTTAGAAGATCCCCGTTGCATAGAATGTCAGGCCGTCTGCCAGTTCCCGGATACCCCCAACGAAGGCTGGTATTCTTCATGCGGTGAAGCATTGATTTCTTACGACGATTGCGCCTTGCCCTGTGGCTGCAACGATGTCTGGGATCCTGTCTGCGGTTCGGATTCTGTCACCTATATCAATTTCTGCGTGGCCTCCTGCGAAGGTGTCAGTATCGCTTATTACGGAGAATGCGAAACCAATCCTGTCGGTGGTTGTAGCGATAATTCCGACTGCCCGCCGGGATTCTTCTGTGTCTTTGACGATGACTGTGTGGAAGGCGACGATCCTTCCGAATGCTACGGATACTGCGAATCAATGCCGACTGATGAGCCTTGCATAAGCGACGACGACTGCCCGACTGGTATGGTTTGTGAAATCGAGTGCGATGATAGCGACCCGGAAGACGGCGAATGCTACGGTATCTGTGTCACATCCAATGATGCAGGCGACTCTTGCGTTGTAACCGGCTGCAACGGTGAAATCTGTTCGGACTGGTACGAACAGAGCGACTGTGAATGGCTAGCCGAATTTGCCTGTCTGGATTTTGCTGTCTGCGCTCCCGATGAATCGGGCGCTTGCGCTTGGCAGGAGACGGGCGAGTACAATGCCTGTATGGAAGGCATAGACAATGCTCAGACCTGCACAAACGATTCCGACTGCCCGGCATCCTTCTGGTGTTATGAGGGCTATTGTATGCAATCTTCATGCGACTGTCCGGAAGTCAGCGATCCTGTCTGCGGTTCCGATGGCCAGACCTATATCAATCCCTGCCAGGCTGTTTGCAAAGGTGCTGACGTGATCTATTTTGGAGAATGTCAGTAAACCAGTCCCGTCCAATTTGCGTAGGACGCATCACAAATTATTGCAGTCGATTGAGAAAACCGCTCATGGTGAGTGATTTGCGAAGCAAATCGTATCGAACCACGCGGTTTTCATGTTTTGCGTCCCTCGATACACCGCCTTTCGGGTGGCACTCGGGATGAGCGATCTTGGATCGTGATAATAGCGCAATATCTTGTGATGCACAGTTTGTAAGGCTGTTTCAGTATTTGTATTGTATAGCCTCATTCTATGAAGTAGAATATCCGCATTGTAGTTACTGCTCGATATATCAGGGGGAAGTATGAATTCCAGCACAAAGTGTGATGTTGACGAACGAGTGCCTTTGCATGAAACCTTAGGGGGCAGGCAGAAAATAGTATTGTTTATGAGCGGAATGGGATTGTTCTCGCTTCTGCTTATTCCATACTTGATTGCTCAAGCAATCGCCCTGTTTTTCGTCGATACCGAAGGGTATATGAATAAAGAGATTCTGATTTATTCAATGGGTATAAATATTTCCGTTTGTGTTCTGCTTTTCCTTTCCTGGCTTAGATTCCGGTTGAAATACTCGGACTTGAAAAACGAAGCGAAGATTCGCGGCATCATGTTTTTTTCGTCCATGTTGTTGCTTTTTGCAACCCTCGGACACCTGCACCTGATAGGCAGCCAGAATTCCATGCACCACCTCTTGATTATGGCGGTGCTTTTAGTCGTTTCCTGGTTTCTGTCGTGGCGAGAAGTATTGATCTTTTTTGTTGTCGGCAATCTGGGGCTAGCCTTGCTGGTTGCTCTTGAAATGAGCGGTATACTGCCTTATGCTCCGCTGCTGGCAAGTGGAAACGAACTGGCCAAGGTGTTTTTAGACTGGCGCGGTGTGCTGGCACAGGGAATAAATTACACGCTGGTGCTTATCGTCAGTACCAGCCTGATATGGAAACTGAGGCGCTTGATCGAAAAATCGGATCAGACTCTATATGCCGAGATCGAAGCCCGTAAACGCTCCCAGCAGGAGAAACAGGAGTTGATTGAGAAGCTTCAGGATTCCCTGGATCAAATCAAAACTCTGCGTGAACTTCTGCCCATTTGCGCAGGCTGTAAAAACATTCGAGACGACCAGGGCTACTGGCACCAACTCGAAGCTTACCTGCATAAACACTCGGACCTTAAATTCTCCCACGGTCTTTGTCCGGATTGTGCCAAGAAGCTTTATCCCGATATGGATATCAGCAATAAATAATCAGGGACGCTCGGCTTTTTCTCCAGTGTATTTTTCCCACCAGGCGGCGATCATGTCGCGGGCTATGGGTGCCGCCCACGAACCGTGTTTTCCGTGTTCGACCTGCACGATTACCGCAATCTTGGGCTCTTCCGAAGGCGCGTAAGCTGCAAACCAGGCGTGATCCTGCAAAATATAGGTATCCTCGCTGTCGGCCAGCCTGTTGAGTCTGACCACCTGAGCCGTGCCGGTTTTGCCTGAGAACTGAGGTGTTTTCAGTCGTGATATATAAGCGGTGCCGCCGCGTTCGTTGACGACGCGCCGCAATCCCTCTTTGACGATCTCCAGATTTTCAGGTGTCAGTTCTATCTGGCGTGTCAACTCCGGCCTGAACTCTTTTAAGAGGGAGTTGTCCGGACCTTCGACGCGCTCGATCACTTGAGTCTTCCACAACTTGCCGCCGTTGGCTATGGCGGCATACATGCGCGCCAGTTGCAGCGGGCTTGTTTTCAGGTCGCCCTGCCCGATGACATGCGAAAGCGTGTCGCCG
Source organism: uncultured Myxococcales bacterium (assembly GCA_964437525.1). GTDB lineage: Bacteria > Myxococcota_A > SURF-8 > SURF-8 > SURF-8 > JAKQSH01. The sequence goes on from CAYTHG010000039.1 coordinate 9,592, forward strand.
GGAAACCAGCGTCTGCCGTGGGCTTTTTTGTGCCACTTATCGCTGGGCAGAACACCGGCGGTTTCCTGCTTGATACCCAGGCCGGGGATTTGGCCCAATCCGAAACGGGCGGCGTAGTCGAACAGCAATTGATGCCCGAGGCGCTCGCCTATGTCGTAAAAATATACGTCGCAGGAACGCTGGATGGCCTCTATCATATTGAGCGAGCCGTGTCCGGCGCGCTTCCAGCAGTGAAAATTGCGCTCTCCGAACTTGCGCACTCCATAACAGGTGACACGCTCTTTCTCGTCTATCTTGCCTTCTTCAAGCGCCGCCAGCGCGCCTATTGGTTTGTAGACCGAGCCGGGGTAATAGGAGGCCTGCGTCGCCTTGTCTATCAACGGTTCCAGAATGGAATCGCGGTAGCTCTGCCAGTCGAAATGAGAGATTCCGCCGACGAATTTGTTGGGATCGAAGCCGGGTTTTGAGAACCAGACTTTTACAAAGCCTGTCTCTACATCCAGGACCACCACCGAACCGGCGCGTTTTTCGGCCATAAGCTCTTCGGCTTTTTTCTGCAATTCGTAATCCAGAGAGAGATACAGATTGACGCCGGGGATGGGGTTTCTGAGTTTCTCGCCCTTTATCAAAACCTGCGACTGGCGCGGTCCTTTGCGGCGGCCGTGGGCATCGACGACTATCTTTACAAAGCCGTCTATACCGCGCAGGTATTTCTCCCATTGCAATTCAATGCTGCGTTTTCCCAAAAAAGCGTGGGCGTGATATTCGGGGAGTCTCTTACGTTCTTTTTCGTTGATACGCCCGACATAGCCGATGGAATGCCCGAACAACTCGCCTTCAGGGTAATTGCGGCGCGGCTCGGGGCGCACGTTTACGCCGTCCAGATCCATCTTGCGGCTTTCCATCATGGCCAACTGGTCGCGGCTGATGTCCACCTTGACCAGAATATCCCTGAAGCGTTGTAAGCCACGAGCGCCTTCAAGTGCATGGCGCAGGCGCAGGGCTTCTTCGGGCGAAAGCGATAGGTAATTCTCCAAAAGCAGCAACATGCGCTCGGGAGCTTTTACAAAAGCGGGTGTCAGGTAGACGTTGTAGGTCGGACGGTTGTCGGCCAGAACGTGGTCGTCGCAGTCGTAGACGTTACCGCGCAAGGCAGGCAGGCGTTGCTCCTGAACGAAGTTGTGCTCGGATAAGTCGAAGTAGTGATCGCCGCGTGACAGTTGCAGGTATCCCAGTCTGAAAAGCAGAACCAGGAAAACCACCAGAACCGCCAGTATGAGCCAGGGATAACGGTTTTGATAATCTTTGACGATGTTTAGCGGAGTGACGAGCCGCATTGGATTCTTTAACCAGCGGCTATAGCCGCGCTTGGCAACTAGGCTTATTTAGCCTCTTTTTCAGCCTTTTCCGCCTCGGCTTTTTCTTTTTCGGCCTTTTCGATATCTTTTTTAAGGCCTTTGAGCTTGCTCTTTTTCTTGGCGTCTTCTATCCAGAAAAAGCTGGTGTACTCGGCATCGGGGCGTTTGTGGCGGCGATTCTTTTTGAGGTATTCTACAGATATTTTGGCGCGGCTCTTGATTTCATAACCCAGGCCTTCGACCTGCGAAATAGCCTCATATGCTTCTAAAGCATCAGTCCAGCGCTCGGTATCCCATAGCATTTTTGCATAGCGATCGAACCAGCGACCGTTCTTGAAATCTTTTTTGACCAGCCACTTGAACATTTCCATGGCGTTCGTGTGATCGGCAATGGGGATTTCACTCTGGACGATTTCGGTCTTTTCCTTGCCCTTTTCATCAAAGATGGAAATTTCCTCTTCGCGGATCAGGATGCGGGCCTCTTCAGCTTCACAGCCGGAGAAATCGCAGAACTTCGAAACAGCCTGGGGATAGGCGTCCCACTCGGCCAGATAGGATATGAAGTTGTAATAGCCTTTAGCTATGTAGGGCTTGGGTTTTAGGCTGCGGCAGCGGAACTGCTTGAGTTCCTGCATGACCTTTTCCCAGGAAGTGACCACCTTGGTCTGCTTCAGCATCTCTACATAGTTTTCGCCTTTATCGAGGCATTCCTGGTCTTTTTGCTCCACGATCTTGACCTTGGATTCCTTGATCATCTTCTTGGCGGCGGCACTGTTGTCGTTTTTTTCTATGGCGTTTTCCAGGTGCGGCACGGCTTGCTCGTAAAATCCTTTATCGAACATGTCCTTACCCTGTTCGAACTCGGTCGGTCCGCAGGCCAACAGGACGAAAGGAAGTAAAGCGGCCACAGCAAACAAGCGCATGTTTTTCAGCATCGAAACCCTCCAGGCAATACAGAACTATTAAAAACCTGCTTGTGGCGTCAAATTATCACAGTGCCAATTGAAAATCAAACAGCTAAGGCACGCTTTCTAATATATTTCTCAATAAGTCCAGGTAGATTGTCATCCTGAACGAAGTGAAGGATCTCCAAGTGCTTGAGAACAATAGATTCTTCGCTGCGCTCAGAATGACGCTTCATGGCTTTGCCCGAATTTATTGATAAATTAAGATCAGACTGGTCAATTCCTCACCCCGATTATCCATTATCAGGCGATTGTCAGATATTCGTAAGCATGCTATAGTCCCCCCTGCTCAAAATTGTGAGCGCATTGTTCAACTTGAGTTAGTCAAGAGAGGTTCGATAATGTCCGTACTGATAGCACCTTCCATCCTGTCCGCAGATTTCGCGAGAATGGGAGAGGAAGTTTCCGCCATAGAAAAAGCCGGAGCCGACTGGGCTCATCTGGATGTCATGGATGGTAATTTTGTCAACAACATCACCTTTGGCCCGGCCATGGTGGCCGCCGTCAAAAAAAGCTGTGGCTTGTTCCTTGATTGCCATCTGATGGTAAGCAATCCCGACGAATACCTGGAAGCCTTTGCCGATGCCGGGGCCGATATGATTACCGTCCACGCCGAAACCTGCCCCTACCTGCCGCAGACGCTGGAGAAAATCGACAAACTGGGCTGCAAGGCCGGTGTCGCCATCTCTCCGCCGACACCTGTGGAAGCCTTTATGGACGTTTTGTGCGAAGTTCAGATGATACTGATTATGTCCGTCAATCCGGGCTTCTCCGGTCAGGGATTCATCAAGGATACCATCTATAAGGTACGCGAGACACGCAAGGCCATTATCTGGCGCGGAATGGATACCGTATTGCAGGTCGATGGCGGCATAAATACCGAGACAATCAAGCTGATGTCCGAAGCGGGTGCCAACTGCTTTGTGGCAGGCAACGCCGTTTACAAAGCACCCGATTACCGCGAGGCCATAGAGAATCTGCGTCGGGTAGCCGAGGAAGCGGCACGCTGACAAAAACCGGAGACGAAATGCATAGCATGATTCGTCCGCTCCAAATCATTATCATCCTGTTGGCCATCTGGCCAGTTTCGCTATCAAGCGGCTATGCGTCGCAATCCGATCAGACATATGAATGGATCATCCCCGAAGGCCGTGAGTTGGCCATCAAAGAGATATTCGACTGCGAGGAAAAAGGTCGGGACTTTGAAGTCGAAAGCCTCGCCATCGAGCAGGGACAACTGGCAATCAAGCTGTTTCTGCCCGAAGTCTCCAGATCCCTTGGGATATCGGTTTCTTACATACAGGATATCTCTGCCACACCAAGAAATATCGACTGCGAACGCTTGGGCAAGCTGGAGCTGTGTCCCGACGGAGCGCTTGCTGCAGAATACCAGGAGCCGTGGCGCTCTTATTTGAGCTATCTTATAGATAATTTGCAAAAAACCGACCCGGCGCAAATCTGGCAACGCCGCCAGTTGCGTCAAATTGCACCAGCCGGAGTCAAGCAGGGCGGCTGGTTTTCTGAGGAAAGAGCTGTTTTTATAAAAGTGTTCTTCGCCCTGTTTTTCGCGGCGCTGTCGGGTATATTTTCCTGGGCGCTGATATGGCGACGTGCGGAACTTTTCGCAAAAAGCAGCAAACCCTCGGCGCGTTTTGTGACGATTCTGGGACTTCTGATGCTTCTGGCATTGAGTCTGTTATCCTTGGCGGCGATTTTAGTTTCGGATTTCCCCAAGATTGCCTGATGGCCAGTCTGTCATTTTCTCCTTTCTTGTAAGTCTATGATAATAGTAGCCTATTAGATTTTGTCGCCAGACGGCGGTTGACATTAGATGTAGAATTATGTTAAGATGCCTCCAATTGGAGTGGTTTGTCCTGAACCGTATCGCCTACGAATATATGCAAACCTTGTTTGAGATTTCGTGGATGATTCGGGTTACGCGGGCTGGCGCAAACGTCTTCATTCTTTCACTTGCGAGGTATCAAGTGGCTAAAATACTGATAGCGGATGACTCTGTCACAGAGATTGAGTTGTTTAAGGCTGCACTGAATGACTTGGGGCATGATCTTTTTACTGCCTCAGATGGCGAGGAGACCGAGCGCGCGTTTTATGACAACGAGCCGGATCTGTTGATTCTGGACGTTATCATGCCAAAAAAGGACGGCTATCAGGTCTGCCGCAATATACGCTCGCGCGAGGAATTCAAGAAAACCCCCATCATCATGGTTTCGTCACGCAATCGCGAGAGCGATGTCTACTGGGGTTTGAAGCAGGGTGCCGACGTTTATATGGGTAAACCTTTCGGCACTGACGATCTTGTGGCGAAGGTGCGTAAATACCTGGGGTAAATGCATGGGAATGGCGGGCTTTCTGTCGCATGTTTCCGACGAAGTCTCGCAGTATTTTTTCCGTTCGTTTTTGCTTTTCCGTTCAACCGACATGCTACAAGGTAATCGGCTTGCCGATAAATAAAAAAACAAAAGAACTGTTGTGCTTCAGGGTGCTTGACCGCCATCTGGCCATTTCCACCTCAAACACCCGCGAGGTTTTCGCTTTATCCAACATAACTTCGTTGCCATTGACGCCGCCTTTACTGGTGGGCTTGACCAACCTGCGCGGTTCGGCCTTGCCTGTTTTCGATCTGGCGGGTTTGTGGCGGAATGAGAGTCGTGAGATAAAACTGCTTGAGAGCCGCTGTATTGCCATCGAAGACGGAACGCAGGTAATAGCGCTTTTAGCAGACAAGATAGAAGAAATTCTTGCAATAAGCGAGATTCACAAGCTGCCGGCGGCGGATGAAATATCGGAATTCATGTTTCAAAAAGACGGCAGACAGATAGCGGAAATCGATCTTGAAAAGCTGCTGCATATGGCTACAGTGGTAATGAAACGAGAACTAAGGCGCAAAGGGGTTTCAGTCGGATGACAAAAATCGGAAACGACAGTAGTGAGACAAGCATGATTCTTGCCTCCAAGAGAAGCGTTTTCTGGAATATACAAAGGCGCTTGACGGTGGCAATTGTTCTGGCATTTGCCATTCCTTATTTATGCCTCTTTGTTTTCGCAAATATCGTAGATTCCCAGCTTGCAGGAATTCTGGACCAGACCCGCGAAAGTTTCGATAAAACCAACCAGACTCTGGGCGAAACGGTCAAGAGTACCGAGCAGGTTTTCAAACTTTCTTCCCTCGATAAAATGGAAATGCTGGCCCACAAAATTTCTTTTATCATATCCATGCGTGGCCTGATAGAAACCCAGATAGCTGAAGACCGCGACATACTGGAGATGATACAGACCGAAAATGTCGGCGAGGAAAGCCAGATCAGCATAGTCAATCCTCTACTTGATAAAATAATCGCGGATAAATACTCAGAGCCGGGAGACTCGCTGGCAGTCAAGCTGCCGCTGATTACAAAGCTGATAAACGACAAAAACTACCTCAAGATTTTGAGCGAACTTGATAGCGGAGCGCCCAGTCTGGCCGGGGAAGTGGCTTCCATCAGCGCCCAGTACATTCAGAAGGACGATGGCGCACAAGATGCAAAAGGCGGCGAGCCCGTGTTTGTGATGATGACTCCCATCAGGGACACTCCTTATTCGCTGAGTGTCATGTCTTCCATGGGCGGTGTAGCCAAGGCGGCTTTGAGTTCGGTGGAAGACTCCGTCAAGGGCATCGGGCAGACTCTGACACAGATAGACGAGCGCACCAACGACGTGTTGTTTGTTTCGCGTCTGACCTTGGTATTGGGCGCGCTGTTTGGAATCCTGATCTTCGGTGCGGTTTATCTTTTGATAAAGAGCAGCATCTTGAAGCCCGTGGACGAAATTACCGTTACCGCCGAGAAAATCCGCCGTGGCGAATACGACAGGCGCGTCGATACCAAAGACATGTCGGGCGACATGAAAGATCTGGCGCTTTCCATCAACAGCATGTTGGATACCATAACCAAGCTGATACAAACAGAAGAAGCCCAGAAGGAACTGCAGAGCAACATTATCAATCTGCTGGAGACCGTCAGTCGCGCCTCAGACGGCGATCTTTCCCAGCGCGGCGAAGTCACACTTGACGTTCTGGGAGCCGTGGCCGATGCCTTCAACCTGATGCTGGACAATATTTCCCGTCTGATAGTCCAGGCCAAATACGCCGGAGCCAAGGTTGTTCAGGCTGCTACCACCATCATGTCTTCCATGCGCCGCGTGGCAATGGATGCCAAGCGTCAGGGCCGCGAGATTCATCAGTTGACGACCATGATACAGGGCGTTTCGCGCTCGGCACAAAGGGTCTCCTTGTCTGCGGATATGGCCAACGAGGAATCTCAGCACGCATCGCAGTCGGCCAAGGCCGGTTTGAAGACCGCCAACGAGACCACGCGCATCATGCAGACCATACGCAACAACGTACAGTCCACCACCAAAACCATCAAAACTTTAGGCGACCGCTCATTCGAGATCAACGCCATAGTAGAACTCATCAACGATATCTCATCGAGAACCAATATCCTTTCGTTAAACGCCACCATAGAGGCGTCCAAGGCAGGCGAGCAGGGCAAAGGCTTTGCCGTGGTAGCCGACGAAATCCGCAAGCTGGCCGAGCGCACCCAGAATTCCACCAAGGAAATTTCGTCCTTCATCGAAGACATACAGGTCGAAACCAACGACGCGGTTCTGGCCATGGAAGATGTGACGCGCGAAGTGGAGCAGGGCTGGAAACAGGTCGAGGAATCGGGCGGCAACCTGCGCAAAATCGAGTCCGTCATTACGGGTGCCGCCGACAAGACCCAGGATATTTCGGGTTCCACGCGCAAGATGGTTTCTTCCATGGATCAGATGGTGGACCAGATCAACTCCATTTTCCAGGTTGCCAAAAAAACCACGGAAGAAATTTATCAGACAACCAATATCGCCAACAGTCTTTTAGGACCGCTTGAAACCTTGAACTCCGTCATTCAGCATTTCAGGGTTCTGGAGCATTTCACGCCTGAAGACGATGTCAGTCAGGAGGAATTGCGTCTGAACCAGAGCATATTCCCCGAACCTGACATAGAAGATATTGTCTCGCAATCCGACTTCGGCGATTCCATAGGGATGGATGATAAAACCGTCTACGTTCAGACTTTTAAAGCCAGCGAGGATACAGTTGAAGAATCCGAAATAGAGGATAAGCCGCAGGGCGAAGTGAAAAACACTGCCAATGGCGGTATGGGT
>CAYTHG010000040.1:0-1962 GCA_964437525.1 uncultured Myxococcales bacterium
GTTGATTTTAGGGCTTGTTACCGATTTACTCACCAATAAAACTAAACAGCTCGCACTTTTTACGGCGACTACAAACTCGCAGATCATCAATATCGCGACCTACTGAATATGTATCCATACAGCCACGCATACAATTGGTGCCGTTATTTTCTTCACAGTCTTTCCAGCAGTAGAATGTTTTTACACAATCGGGATTCATGTTGCAGGCCTGATATTCATAGGAGCATTTTGCTCCGAGGCAACTATTTGAAGAAATGTAATCCGGGTAGTCAGAATCATCGCTAGGTTTATTTTCAACTACGCAATATTTGTCATACAAGTCGCCCTTTCCATCTATACATTCGTTCATAGCATCGCAATCGTTGCCATAAGCCATGCACATTTTCTTGCAGTCTTCAAGGCTATCCCCTCCAATAATCGCAACACAGTCTCCGGCATCCTCGTTGTCTGCACAAAAATGGTCATAGTTGAAGCAAGCCTTTTCAGTGCTTGGTACAGCCGGGCCCTCGTCACCCGCATCATCTCCGTCCCCGCCATCACCATCACAACCCAAAGCTAAAAGTCCAATCATTATCAGCGTGAATAGCAAGATTACAAATAGATTCCGTTTCATAAGCAGATTCCTCTCAGTCAGAAAAAAAAAGTGCAAGGTATCTGCTCAACATAAGCAGATCTCGCACAGCGGTTTGCAGTATAATCATTCTGAGAACTTCCGCAAGATTTCCAAAACAGTTATTTTGTTGGTTCATCCGACTTTCGGGCGCGTGATCTAGGGGATGGGTGCGGACATGGCGTACCCCAATAGCTTGAGTTTGACGATTCATCCTGGAGAGAAGAGACCATACCCACGGCGATTCAATTCTGGACCTGAAACAGATTGACAACGATGTCTATAAAATAGTTTTTGGGTTCCACCCGATTGGTTTGTTGAATTTAAGAACTGGAAAGACAAAAGATATGCAGTGAAAGTGTTACCAATCTCCCCGGTCTGAAATGGATACAAGGTATCGCTTGCACATTTTTTCTATTTATCGATGACTATAAAACCAATGGTTTGTCAATAAGCTGAGACCGATGAATTTATCGATTCGTATATTATTTTTATTGCCATACGTGTTCCAAAGTAAGACAATACTGCCACACATTAAATTTTGCAGATTGGGTTCAACAAAATACATATTTTTCTTCGATAGACGATTTCGTGTCGGGTCGGCCTGAAGTTCGTTTATGAGAAAACAAGTTGTTTGAGTGTGATAAAAAGAAGGAGAAACAATGAGAAAAATTAGTACTTGTGTATGGACTACGGTTCGTTTTGTGTTGGTGCTTGCAATGTTACTCATGTTTGCGTCTGTCGCGTTTGCTCAAGAGGAAGCCCCCGCTCCACAGGAAGCCTCTCCAGAGGATTTAAGCCCCGCTCTGCAAGAAGTCCCGGCAATACAAGCCCTGCCTCAAGAAGAGCCCGCACCTCAAAAAGAAGTTCCGCCGCCTGAGATAGTTCCGGCTCCCGCAAAAGCCCCCGTCGCGACAGTAGAGCTTGTGAAGGAAAAACAAGTTGCAGCCGACGATGCCGTCGTCGAGCCAGCCATCAATAATAAAGGCAAGCTCGGTTTCGGTTTCGGCCTCAATGCTCCGGTAGTGGGCGATGCCGCCCCTGTCAAAATGGGCTCTTCCGTCTTCATGCGTTACTGGATATCCGATCTGGTGGCCATCGAACCCGAGGTCAAACTCAACATCGGTTTTGAGAAAGACGAAGAAGACAATGAAGAAACCACGAACATAAATTTCAGACCCGGAATCATGGTAGTCTTTGCGCCAGTGCGCGGCAAATCGACTCGTATGAACGTCGGCTTCGGTTTCGCTTTCAGCTACACGAGCATAAAAATGGAAACCGAGGAGTCGGATTTGGAGTCGGATTCCACTTATAAAAGCAGTCTGATCGGTTTCGATATTCCCATCATGATA
>CAYTHG010000040.1:1972-16918 GCA_964437525.1 uncultured Myxococcales bacterium
TCATGATAGGAGTCGAGCATTTCTTTGTGGACTGGTTTTCCATCAACGTCGGAGCCGGTTTTGATTTCTTGAGCTACGATAAACAGGAAAGCGAGAGTAGTTCAGGTGGCAGGAGTCAGGAAACAAAGCCCAAGCACACGGTAGAAATGGACATAGACTCGGCCAATCTGTTTGTGTCGCTAGTATTCTATACGGACTAAACACCTCATTTTCACGAAAAGGAGGAGTTTCATGAAAAGCATTTACCTGCTTTCAGGTTTTGTTGCAGTTTCAGCCGTATTGTTTTTTTCCGCTTGTGGAGGTGGAGACGACGACGGGGCAGACTTTATCTCATGCGCTTATTTCGGTTCGCCGCCCGATGGATCGATAAACATGGAAGGCTGGTACAGCTTCGGCAGTTCCCCGAGATTCCCCGTCGAGGTGCAGCTTTCGCCATTGGATGGTTATTACAGTGATTACGAGGACAACAACGTTGATTACGATGACAACAACGTTTTTGCTCTGGCGGGCAAGGTCTGGACCTTCGATGACGTTTACAACATAGCCTGCCTGATAGAGTTGGATATGTGGGGCAACATCTACGATTCGAAATGCACCGGCATGAGAGAAATTTTAGGTTTTGATCCTCAATCTTATAACAACGATTTAGAATACAGTTGCGATAAAGACGGGAATTGCATATTGATAAGAAACTACGCCTACTCTAAGAAGCTCATGGATGACGAGTACGAAGAATATCAATGGTATTTCGACAATTATCAGAATTATGGATCTTCTTTCGATCTCGAAGGCAACCTGGGAGAATTCGGAGGCTGTGGTTCTTTGAGTGACAGTGACGGGGGAAGTTGGCGCTTATCGACAAGCTCGCGCTGAGTATTTTGTTTCAAAACAAAAAGGCCGCGCCCGGGATCGGGCGCGGCCTTTGTTTTACTGGAGGCGAGCAATCTAGAAAGTCACTTCCAAAGCGCTCAAATCTTCGCTGGAGATGGTTTTGGCCAGTCCGTCGTTGGCGGGCAGAAGACGCTTGACGAAGAATTCTGCAACCTTGATTTTGTTTCTGTAGAATTCAGCTTCAGGGTTGTCTTCGATCAGCTTGGCAAGACCATCCTTGTCCACGCCGCGCTCTTCCATAATGGCTTTCAGTTTTTCCGAAGCCAGAACCGCGTGTTCGCAGAGCAAGAGAGCGGTGACGAGGTTGCCGAACATGTTCAAGAAGTCACAGGCGCACATGGCCGGGTAAACTGCGTCGCCCATCATGCCCTTGGAGGCCAGGGTCATGGAAGCGGTCTGCACTACGTCCTTGGCCGGTTCCAAAGCGGCAACAACTTCGCCCAGCATTTCATTTTCTTTGTTTGCTGCAACAAAGTCGGTGATGTCCTGCAGGAAGGTGAAGTATACCATTCCGCCCTTCATGTTGAGCTTGCGGCCTACCAGGTCCAGAGCCTGAATGCCGTTGGTGCCTTCGTAGATGGAGGTAATCTTCTGGTCGCGCATGTATTGTTCGAGCGGGTACTCGTTGATGTATCCATAACCGCCTAAAGTCTGCACGGCCATCTCGTTGACCTTGAAGCCGTAGTCCGAGCAATAGGATTTGCAGATAGGTGTCAAGAGATCGATCATGCCCTGAGATTTGGAGCGCTCGGCTTCATCCGTTGTGGTGCGTACCAGGTCGGACAGGTAAGCGACTTTGTAAAGCAGTGCGCGGAAGCCCTGAGTGTAGGCTTTCATGGTCATCAACATGCGGCGCACGTCGGGATGCTGGATGATGGGAATGCGCGGAGCGTTGGGGTCTTTGAACTGGCGTATGTCGGTACCCTGTACGCGCTCTTTGGCATAAGCTACAGCTTCCTGGTAGGCAGCCGAAGCGGTGGATGAACTCAAGAATCCCACGCCCAGACGAGCTTCGTTCATCATGTGGAACATGATCTTGATGCCCTGGCCTTCTTCGCCGATCAGATAACCTTTGCAGTTATTGTCGTCACCGAAGGATATAGTGCAGGTGGCAGAGCCCTTGATACCCATTTTGTGTTCGATGCCCAGACAGTGAACATCGTTGAATTCGCCCTTTTCGCCCTTTTCGTCCAGCAGATATTTGGGTACTACGAAAATCGAAACGCCCTTGATACCGGCCGGAGCATCCGGGGTGCGTGTCAATACGAGGTGGATTGTGTTCTCGGTCAAATCTTCTTCGCCGGAGGAGATGAATATCTTCTGACCTTCGATCTTGTATGTTCCGTCGTCCTGCTTGTAAGCCATGCTTTTCAGGTCAGCCAAGGCCGAACCTGCGCCGGACTCTGTCAGGCACATTGTGCCGCCCCACTCGCCCGAATACATTTTAGGCAGGTAGGCTTCTTTTATCTCGTCCGAGCAGAAGTCGAGCATAAGGTTGGCAGCGCCGGCTGTCAGTCCGGGATACATGGCGAAAGACAGGCTGGCTCCGCAGATCGCCTCGGAGATAGCTGCGTGTACGAGGTTGGGAGCGCCGATACCGCCGTACTGCTGCGGCGAGTTCAGACCTATCCAGCCGTTCTCTGCATATGTTTTGTATGGTGCATGGAAACCTGGGGGAACTTTAACCTTGCCGTCTTCAAAAACACAGCCGACTCTGTCGCCTTCGGTGTTTGTGGGGGCGATGACTTCCTTGGCCATCTTGAAGCCTTCGTCCATCAAAATTTCGACGCCGGGCTTGTCAAAATCTTCGAACATTTGGTGTTCGAGGATTTTCTCCAACCCTAGGTATTCCCACATGTTGAATTCAATATCTCTGGTATCCAGGGTGAAAGTGCTGTCTGCCATGTTTTTCTCCTTAGCTTTGCAAGTATTGAAACACGCCTAAAATTACGGCAATCGAAATCGTTAAATCCTCGTATAAGGATGTATATAATGAATTACCGTTCATGTCCACAGAATAGTGAACCGTCATTCATGTGAAAACGTAAACGAATTGGAAGGAGGTTTCAGGGGTGAATGCTGTTCAAAATCAGAGAAGGCACAAAAAACGGGACCGCCTGGCGACGGTCCCGTGATTTATCATTAATTGGCAGATACTAAGCGATTTCCACCAAAGTCAACTCGAAGTTGAGGTCTTTGCCGGCCAGAGGATGGTTGGCATCCAGTTTGACCATTTTTTCTCCGACTTCTACTACGGTGACTATTCCCATCGAGCCATCGGGATGACCGACCTGCAACTGCATTCCAACTTCGGGAGCCACTTCCTGAGGAAGCTGGGTGCGTTCGACTTCTACAAACAGGTCATCGCGAATTTCGCCATAAGCTTCGGCGGCCTTGATTTCGATTTTCTTGCTTTCATCCACAGCCAGTCCCAGAACGGCGTCCTCGAAACCGGGAATGACCATTCCTTCGCCCAGTGTGAATTCCAAAGGCTCGCGACCTTCCGAGGAATCGAATACTTCAGCATCGGCAAATGTACCGATGTAATGTACTTTGACTTTACTACCTTTTTCGGCTTTCGACATGATTTTCCTTTCAGAATCGAGATTGATATAACCTTGAAGAAAACCCATCGAAGATCAACAGGAAGGCGACAAGGCAAAATTTATGTTTATCAAAAGAACCTTTGTGAACTTTATAACCTGCAAGATAAAAATTGGCAACAAACTTTGCAGTTAACTCAAGTGATTCTACCTTTAACTGACCCATTCCCTGTTTCATATAAATTTCATTTGACCAAAGCCTCCGGCCCTGAGGAATGAGCGTAGCAAGTGCCTCAAATGGTCAAGGAAGCGTTTCCTCGTGCATCAGACAAAAAGCTGCGCTTTTTACTCAGCATCTTCGGAAAATCCTATTTCAGAGAAACTGGGGATAACCAGCATTTTTCGTCGTCAGTTGGACACAAAAAAACACAAGACCTTGATTTGCAAGGACTAAATATTCATCACCTTGAAGGGCTGCAAGATTTATACTACGTAATCTCGCTGAATCTTGGGCTTGGCCGGTAAAACGCGAATGTGTCTACCGTCCAGGTTTGCGCCGTTCATTGAAAGAGCCTGAACTGCCTCTTCCCTGAAGGCGAAAGTCACGAAGCCAAAACCTCTGCTTCTGCCCGTATCGCGGTCATGCATAACGCGTGCATCCACGATCTCCCCCTGTTCCTGAAACGCCTTCCTCAGTGAATCATCGTCGGTTACCCAAGCGAGACTCCCAACAAAAACCTTATTCATGACTTAAATCCGAACCAGTAGAAAATAGAAATCAGACAATTACGTCTATGGACCCTCTAAAGACTATTTTAGTCTATTTATTTAACTAACATAATTATTGATTTTAATCCAATAAAAAATGGAACTGGAGTACCATTGCGTGGTTTTGAAGAATGAAAACTAATAGCTGACAGTCAGGCGATACAATATATATTCCTTCAATCACAACAATCAGATGAACCTGTGGGGAGAAGCTGTTTTTTGTCTTTAACGGACATTGATAAGCTCTATTCTGTAAGCCCAATCAAGCCGGCTACTCCCTGGCTTACTTGTCGCCTTCTTGTAAAATAAGTTTCATATGTTTTTCATTGGCCAAAGCCTCCGACTCTGAGGAAGGAGCGTAGCGAGTGTCTCGAAGGGTATCAGAGGCGTTTTCCTCGTGCATCAGACAAAAAGCTTCGCTTTTTTCCTCAACATCTTCGGAAAATTGCACCTTGCAGAAACTGGAGATGAGTCAGATTGTTTCCCTGCTAAACTTGTAAATTAGTTCGTTATGCTTTAGGATGTCGGCATTCATGGGATTAGCAGTTACTATTTAAACCGGGATGAATAAAATGGATACGGAACTCAAATCTCGCCGCGAGGAGCTTCAAAAGAAAATAACCCTGCTCCTCGACCATCTTTGACCTGAACGGCAAGCAGATAAGACTGGCCGAGCTGGAAAAAGTAGCTTCCTCGGAAAATATATGGCAGGACCGCGAACGAGCTGAAAAGATCCTCAAGGAGAAAAAACAGCTCGAAGGTGGTGTGGGTTCGCTGCTGCGCATGAAAAGTCTCGGTGAAGATCTGGACGCCGTGTTCGAGCTTGCAGCCGAAGACGACGATGAATCCTTAGAAGATGAAGCCCGCTCCATTGTAAATGAACTCGATAAAGTAGTTGCCGAACAGGAATTCAAAAAAATGCTGTCCGGTAAGGGCGACTCGTCCAACGCTATTCTGACCATCAACTCGGGCGCAGGTGGCACCGAGTCCCAAGACTGGGCCGAAATGTTGATGCGCATGTATCAGCGTTACTCGGAACGGCACGATTTCAACTGGAACGTGATCGAACTCCTTGATGGCGAAGAGGCGGGCATCAAAAACGTAACCGCCATCGTCGAAGGCGAAAACGCCTACGGATATTTGAAGGCCGAGGCGGGTGTTCACAGGCTGGTCAGGATTTCGCCTTTTGACTCCAACAAGCGCAGGCATACGTCTTTTGCCTCTGTTTTCGTAACGCCCGAGATCGACGATTCCATAGAGATCGAAGTGGAAGAAAAAGACCTGCGGGTTGACACTTACCGCGCTTCGGGCAAAGGTGGCCAGCACATCAACACTACCGACTCGGCGGTACGCATCACGCATATCCCCACAAATATAGTCGTCACCTGTCAAAACGAGCGCTCTCAGCACAAGAACCGCCATACGGCTTTAAAAATTCTGAAATCCAAATTGTACGAGCATGAATTGCAGAAACAACGCGCCGAGCACAATGAGCTTGAATCGTCCAAGATGGACATCAGCTTCGGCAGCCAGATTCGCTCTTATGTTCTGCACCCCTATAGGATGGTAAAAGATCACCGCACCAGCTTGGACAGCTCCAATGTAAATGCTATTCTGGATGGCGATCTGGATGAATTGATCCGAACCTATCTACTTTCGGGATAAAGCAGATGAAAAATCGAGGAACCCTGCCGCTTTTCGCAGTGCTTGTGTTTGCCACGGTCATCTTGGCAAGCGGTTGTTTTTCCTCGCGCTCAAAATCTGCCTATTCCTCACCGGCTCGTAACAATGCCTCTCAAAGCACAGGTACTACCACCCAGACCGACTCGGAATGGCAGGTCGGAACCGTTATCGAGGGTAAGGCTTCCTGGTACGGTAAAAAATTCCATGGCAGAAAGACCGCCAACGGCGAAGTTTTCGATATGTATGGGCATTCGGCAGCCCATAAAGATATGCCGCTGGGTTCCACCGTGCGAATTACCAATTTGGCAAACGATAAAAGCATAGAGCTGCGCGTCAACGATCGCGGTCCTTATGTGGGCGACCGCATCCTGGATCTTTCTTACGCTGCCGCCAAAGAACTGGGCTATGCAGATCAGGGCGTGGCCAATGTACGGGCAGAGATTCTGGCGTTGGGTAGCGGCAAAACCGGCGGTCCTCCTGCAAACGGCAGCATGACGGAAGGCCAGACGCCATCTGATACCGGGCTGATACAGGTCGGTACTTATTCGAGCAGATTGGGCGCCGAGCGTATTTACCACTTCCTGAGAGGACGATTTTCCACTATAAAAGTGGAGCAGTATACAGACGGTTACAGGGTGCTGATCGGGCCTTTTAAATCCGAAAAAATACGCCAGAGGGTGTTGCGGCGACTGGATAACGAAGGTTACGATATTCAATTGGCCAATTAAACTGGCAATTTGCGCCAGCACCACGACCATAAGAATAGAAAAAAAGTTTGACTAGCGCGGCCAAGCTTTATAGTTTAATAGGCCAAGCGTAATCTGTGGGAAATGATTAGCTAATCACCAATTCGGGGACAATAATATGCGGATCAAACTCGGGTTATTGATATTTGTACTCTTAGTCGGCTTTGCCGTCTTCGTTAACTTCTTTGTGATAAACAAACTTGAAGGCGATGCCAAGATAAAACTTGAGAGTACCATGATCCATGAGTACCAGGCTTATGAGCGTGGACGTATGGCTACCATGGACAAGCGCATGGAAACCGTCCGCAAGCTGGCAAGAGAAGAAAATCTCCTAAATGCCATTATCAAGCCTGTGGAAGAAGGCAAGATCCTGAAAGACAAGCACTTCGAGATCTTCGCCAAGCTCGACGTTCTGGCGCAGCTCCGTTACCCGTCTGACTTTATCGCAGTCACAGACATTGACGGCGTCGAGTTGGCCCGCACCGCCAGCGGAAAATGGTACAAAGAACGCTGGGCCGACAAATACAAAGTCGTCCGCAATGCCTTAAAAGGCATAGAAGGCGAAGACATCTGGAAAGTCAAAGGCCGGATTTCCATCGTCAACTGCGTGCCTCTCAAATCCGAAGGCAAAGTGCTGGGCGCTCTGATCGTTGCCAACGGCATAGATGAAGAGCTTGCCAGAGCCGAAAAAGTCGTCGGCGGCAGCAATTACGCTTTCTTCTCCAAAGACAGGATCATTTCCTCCACCATTACATCGGTGCGCCAGGCCCAACTGAACGACTATTTCCTGCGCAACTCCGACCGTATTGCCAAAGTGCTGCTTTCGCGCGGCGACTACTTCAAGGAAACCATGCTCTTAGGCGATGAGACTTACGACATTCTGCTGGCTCCTATGACGAGCATTCAGGAAAAAACGCTGGCCGGTTTTGCAATCATTCGTTCGGTCAGCCATCACCTGCGTTCATACAGCCAGATGCGTACCTATCTGTTCGTAGTCAGTCTGCTGTTCGTCCTTTTGGGAATACCCCTCGCTCTCCTGATTCTGCAACAGGCTTACGACACCATAGACTTCATTTTAGAAGGCGCACACCAGATCGTCATTGGTAACAAAGACTATCAGTTCTCCTCTGAGGATCCCGATCTTGTCGGACTTGGGCAGGCCATGAACCTGATGATTGCTATCCTGCTTGGCAAATACATTCCTGAGGACGAAGACGAGATGGACCAGATGGCCTTGAAGGGTGCTGCTTTCTCGCGTGGTAAGGCCAAGGCCGCCAAGGTTGCTCAAGTCATCAGCGATCCGGTTTTGATAGAGACCATGAACGAGGCCGACGAAAAATCTATCGCCGATGCCGGCGCGGAAGATAGAGACGCCCATTACAAGAGACTCTTTGACGAATTCATCAAGGCCAAGATGCGGGTCGGCGACGATGTTTCCATGGTCACCAAAGACCGCCTGCGCCAGAAACTGGAACGCACCGAAGCCAAGCTGTGCGAAAAACACGGCGTCAAGTCGGTTCGTTTCGAAGTTCACGTTGATGGTAAAAAGGTTACTTTAAAGCCTTTCCCCGTCAAGGACTGATACTTCGATAGGATCATTCAACTTCTACTACGGGCCGCGCTTTTGCGCGGCCCGTTTTTCATTTAGATACTTGTTTGCTGTAACAAATTGGCTTAAAATCCTTCAGCGAGAAACTCTGAATTTTGGGAGAGACACCCATGAGAACAAATACTCTGATTGCAATGCTTGTCTTTTTAATGTTTTCGTGTGCGGCGTTTTCTGCATGTAACGAATCCGAAGTGAGCAGCGACGATGAATGGGCGGCGGAAGACAGGGAGTGGGAAGACTGTAAAGACTACTGCCGGGTGGCGGCTCAATGTATACCCGATGCCATGCGCAGCAAGGAAGAATGCCAGGATGCCTGCGATGAGAAGCTGGAAGGCTGGCAGGGCTGGATAGAAGTGGAGCCCGATTACTTCGACTGTTCCGGCTGGCAGGATTGCGACAAGTTTTTGGATTGCATCTATTACGACAAAAATAAAGATCCCGGCTCGCAGTGCGGCAACTATTCTGCGGAAGAAGATTGTGCAGACGACGTACAGTGTCAATGGGACGATGAAGCGGATGCCTGTCGAGTCGTATCCGGGCTGCAATGCTCGGAATACTCCGATGAACTTGCATGTACTGAAGATGTAGACTGCGCTTGGGACGATGCCGCCGGTCTGTGTTTGCCCGCCACCGAAGGCGAAGCCGATGGGGACGAGGGCGACGGGGACGAAGAAGAAGATGGTGACCAGGAAGAAGCCGATTCTGGTGACTTAGAACTGGAAGAATAGCCGAAACGAAACTGCCTTTTATTTTCCGCGCTCGCCCCACCACTTGCGCAAAGCCAGACCCGGCCCGTGCTCCAAAAGCTCAAGAGCCTGCAATCCGCCCTTCAATTTGCGCTCAAGTAAAAATGCATCGTCGTGGCAACCTATCTGGATGCGCTTCAATTCATATGGATCGTCGCTAGACAAGATGAAGCCGAAGCGATTGGAAAAGGCCAGTCTGTAACCGGCGTTTTTTACAGAATCTTTGGCGTGTTCGTCATAGGAGTCCAGGCGTCCGAAGGGAAAAGCGAAATATCGCTGGGGGCTCTGGCAAATCTTCGACAATTCATCCATGCATTCTCGAGGCTGCAACTCCACATCAAGCGGATGGCAATCTGCAAAGGGCGAATGGTGGCGGCCATGTCCGCCGATCTCTATCAGTCGATTGGCCGAAATCTCCGCTATCTCATCGCGGGACATATAGCGTCTTTCGCCGTCTTCGAAAACCAGATCCTGTTGCTGAATGTGCAGAAGCGTCGAAAAGATAGTGGCCGGAATCCCGAATTCCTCCAGCACGGGCAGGGCGTATGTCAGGTTATCCAGATACGCATCGTCGAAGGTCACCGCCACGGCGCCTTTTGGCAGGGGCTTTTCATCGATGATAAAGGCTTCAATATCGGCCAGCGATACCGGGACAAAGCGGCGCGAAAGCATGTCCATCTGACTGCGGAACTCATCGGGTGAGACGACGATGGGGTGCCAGCAGTCGGGGTGCACGCTGTGGTAGGTCAAAACCGCCGCACGGGGCCGGTAAACTTTGGAGGCAAGCACCTCAAAAGGCGCGCCGCCCGCCCAGAGCGCATACTCTATCGCCGTCTTGAACTGCAAATTCTTCTCCCGCAGAAAAACATCCATAAAAGCACAAACACCTTGGCAGACAATATATCACAACAGGGCCGCCAGCTCAGGCTTGTGGATGAATTTTTTGTGGGGGTTGGATTTTAATAAACCGCTAGTCAGGTAGGATGGGCAATTGTCTTGCCCATCTCTTTTAAAGGTGTTTAAAATATATGTAACATTAGAACGTAGAACGTAGGTCGGGCAAATTTTTTGCCCGACACGATAGAATTGTCAGGGTAGAAATTACCCCGACCTAGCGAACTCTCATTTCGAGGTATAGTGATGAAGATTGCAGGGAAAAGATTGATAGTAAACAAACGGCTTGTCATTTTAGCGGTGCTTTTTCTCGCCTTTTTATCCGCTTGCGCCGGACACCATAGAGGTGTCATTCCTACAGAGGAAAAGACAAATTTTGGTGAGCCTATTCCGGATAAAGAAGTACCGATATCGACAACTTCACAGGAAAGGTGCAAGGAGGCATGTGAAAACGGCAATTTAAATGCTTGCTTTGAATTGGGCAAACTGCTGTTTGAAGGAAGGGAAACTCCTCAGGATAAAAACAAAGCCAGAGAACTGTTCAAGCTTGTCTGTGATTCCGGACGCGCCGAAGGGTGTAACGCCTTAGGCAAAGCTCTGTACATTGGAGATGGTGAAGACCAGGATAAAGCCAAGGCTGAAGAATATTTCAAACTGGCCTGTGACAAGGGATATGCTGGTGCTTGCTATAACCTCGGCGTTATAAAGTCTGCAAAAGAAAAAACAAAGGATATTGCTGCCTCGGAAGCATTTGGACTGCTCCGAACATCTTGTGATGGTGGAAATTCCAAAGGATGTTTTTTGGCAGGAATGACTTTGCTTGTGGGCTGGGGGGAATTTGTGTCACATGAGTCGCTCAAGGGTGGGCGAATCTTTGGGGAGAATTGTGAAAATGATCCAACTGGCGAGTGCTTATTCTTGGGATTTAGAGATCCCAAAACCTCTGAGAATTTACCTGAAGCCCAAGATTTTTTAGTAAAAGCCTGCAATACCGGTGAAGCCGAAGGATGCTTTATCCTTGGTCTTCTGTTGGAAGGTAGGCAAAGCAAAAAGGAAAGCTGGATTAGAGCGCATAAGTATTTTCAACAAGCCTGCGAAGGCGGTTTTGAACCAGGTTGTGAGATTTTCGCTTTAAGACTGTTGGATGGCGTAGAAGAATTTCGCAACGAGGACAAAGCTGGATCTATTTTTGAAAAGCTATGCGAACATGAGAACTCAAAAGCTTGTTTGGCTTGGGCAGCGATGTTGGTTCAAGGCCAAGGCGTCCCATGTAATTACACAAAGGCAAAAAACTTGTATAGCAATCTCTGCGAAAACAATATCGGACTTGCCTGTACCGGCTTGGCTTTGATGAACCTTAAGGGTAAAGGAATAACTCAGGACAAAGTCAAAGCACGAAAGCTCTTCAAAAAAGGCTGCAGCTTAAAAGACCCCAAAGGTTGCTATACCTATGGATATATGCTGCTTTCCGGCGATGGAGGAGAAAAAGACGAGCCGAAAGGAAAGATAATCCTGGAAGAAAACTGTCGAAAAAAACACCATGCGGTCTCATGCGGTCTTGTTGCCAGAATGTATGAGGTTGGTGTTGGTGGAAAACAGGACAAATCCCAAGCTATAGAGCTGTATAAAAAAGCTTGCGAAAACAATTATCCCGAAGGGTGCTTGGCATTGGCCAACCTTTACAAAACAGAACCGGGTGATCGGTTGGAAGATAAAAGCAAAGCCAGGCATTTGTTTATGCTGGCTTGTGAAATGGGAGATGATCGAGGGTGTCTCATGTATGCGAGTTTTTTGAAGAATGGCATTGGTGGCCCGGTAGATTACGACCAAACCAACGAAATTTTGCGTGAGCTTTGCGAAAAAGACAATGGCTTGGGTTGCGCGTATTTGGCTGACATGTTGCAAAAAAATCAAGGCGGTGCCGTAGATCCTTCGAGAGTTAGAGAATTACTTAAAAAAGCCTGCCGACTGGGAATCTCAGAGGCGTGCACTTTAGTAAACGCAGGTCGGATGAATTCTTCATCCGACACTAATCAGGAATTGTCGGACTCGGATTGAGTCCGACTTACGGGACTGAAACAAACGATGACCCTTGAATTGGGAACGGGAATCATAGATCAAGCGCCAATTCAAGATCATGGCCAACAACTGGAGAATATTTTGCCATGACAGCCAAAACCATATTATGGGCAATAGGCATTTACAACGCTGTCCTTATTGCCACATTTATTATACATCATGAAGATAGCATATCTTCTGGCCGAGCTTGCTATTATGCTGTGGAAGTGTTTGTCGTGTTATTAGTGGGAATTGCTCCACGAGTCCTATACGAATATAGGAATAAAAACAATTATTTAGTGGCAGTAAAGCTGCATAACAAAGTGTCTGCGACCCCAAGCAGTGAGAAAGCATATATTTGCTTTATCGTAATACTGTCGCTTTCTGTCTCTATTTTATGCACATTTATTGCATGTAGATATTTGTGTTTTAAATGAAAACAAATGGCTGGCATGAACCTTTAGTAAACGCAGGTCGGATGAATTCTTCATCCGACACTAATCAGGAATTGTCGGACTCGGATTGAGTCCGATTTACAGGGCTTCTTTTGTTTCGGTGTGGGGCTGCGATGATGGGCATAACAAATGCCCATCCTACTCTGAACCGGGGTGACATGAAATCCTCTTATATCAAGTGTTGCTCAAGCTTGACAGCAGGGCTTCCTTGGACTAAATTCTTGCAAGACTTATTTTGGTTTACGTGACTATTCGGGTGTTCGTTTATGAAAAACATTGTTATCTACATTTTGTCGGTTTTGCTTCTGGCCTTGGCAGCTTTGTCTTTGTGCGGCTGCGAAAAAATCGAGGTCGATTACAAGCAGTTCGATCTCGACACCCCTTATATACCCGAAGTCGTACCCGACATCGAATTGCCCGAAAAAGAAGCGAAAGCAGTGGAAACAGCGATTGAAACGCCTGCAAAGACTGTCAAAGCCGATACCGGACAGGATCAAAAACCGGCCGATGGCGATTCTGACATGGAATGATACAAAATTTCGGGTCTGTCGCTTGCTAGTATTGACATCCGACTGCGAATAGCTTACAAATCCGATTCTGGATTTACGTTTTATCTCAGGAGAATACATTGAAGCAGGACAAAATCGCCGTAGTAGATTTTGGAGGCCAATACGCCCACCTGATAGCCACCAAGCTCAGGAGACTGCATATCTTGGCGGAGATCATGCAACCCGAGGACGAGGCCGAAGCCTTTGCCGAATACAATGGGATCGTTCTGTCCGGCAGCCCGGCTTTCTCGGCCCACGATCAGGACTCGGACTGGAACAAAGCCATCTTCGAGCTTGACATTCCCATTCTGGGATTCTGTTTCGGGCATCAGGAAATAGCCAAGTATTACGGCGGCAAAGTCGAGCAGCACGGCCGCGAGTTCGGCCCGGCTGAAATCGAAATCTACCGCGAATCGCCCATATTCAAAGGGCTGGGACCGCGCGAAACTGTCTGGATGAGCCACAACGACATGGTGGCCGAGCTGCCCGAGGGTTTTGTGGAGCTTGCCAAAAGCCACCTGCCCGACGGTTCGGAACCCTATCCCAATACTGCCATAGCAAACGAAGAGTTGCGCCGCTACGGATTTCAGTATCACCCGGAAGTGGACGACACCGTGCATGGCGAAGAAATGCTGGCCAATTTTGCCTTCGAGATCTGCGGCTGCACAGCCTCATGGTCCATGGAGCGCTATTTAGCCGAGCAAAAGCAGGCCATGCAGGAACAGGTCAAAGACAACGGCGTCTTTTTGCTGGCATCCGGCGGCGTCGATTCCACCGTCTGCGCCAAGCTGATAGGCGATGGTATAGGAGCCGACAAGCTGCAGCTTCTGCACATAGACAACGGCCTGATGCGCAAGGACGAATCCAAAAACGTGCTTGAAGAATTCAAGCGCATTGGCTTGGACGAAAACCTGCATTTTGTGGACGCATCCGAGCGCTTTTTGAAAGAACTTGAAGGCGCATTTGAACCCGAGAAAAAACGCAAGATCATCGGCGAGACATTCATCCGCGTATTTGAGGAAAAAGCCGAAGAACTGAATCTTTCAAGTTACCTGCTGGGGCAGGGCACGATTTACCCCGACACCATAGAATCCGGCGGCACCAAGCGCTCCGACATCATCAAGACGCACCACAACCGCATTCCGCTTATAGAAGATCTGATCGCCCAAGGCAAAGTGATCGAGCCCATCAAGGAACTCTACAAAACCGAAGTGCGCGAGCTGGGCGAACTTTTGGGCATAGACCACGACATGGTCTGGCGGCATCCCTTCCCCGGTCCGGGGCTGGGCGTCAGGCTTTTGTGTTCGGACGGCTCCACTCCTGTTGGACATCCGCACATAGAAGACCAGAAGCGCGTATCCGAAATCGCCGCCGACTTCGGGCTGTCCGGCACCATTCTGCCGCTGCGTTCCGTGGGCGTCAAAGGCGACCTGCGCAGCTATCAGCAGCCCGTCATGCTGTGGGGCGATGCGCCCTTTGCCAAACTCGAAACCTGCGCAGCGCGTATCTTCCGCGACGTGGAAAGCATCAACCGTTGCGTGTGGGACATGACGGGCAAAGGTGTCAAAGACACCCGCGTCATCGAAGCCTACAGCACACGCCAGCGCCTGGATTTATTGCGCGAAGTGGACGATATCGTCATGTGCGGCCTTGAGCGCCACAATCTGATGAGCATCGTCTGGCAGTGCCCGACCGTTCTGGCTCCCATGGAAATCGACGGCTGTGGCAGCGAGTTTGCCATAGTGCGCCCGATACTGTCCGAACGCGCCATGACCGCCCGTCCTGCAGAATTACCGCCAAAGCTGATAGAAGAAATCAGAGAAGCCGTAAAAGCCTTCCCCGAACTCTCGGGACTGGCACTGGACATCACCACCAAACCGCCGGGAACCATTGAGTGGGAGTAGGCTTGTTGCTTCTGATGGAGCATGGCTGTGAAGCACTGCTCTAACTCAAGTACCTTCATCAGTAGGTCGGATAAATTCTTTATCCGACAATCTTCTGAAGG
>CAYTHG010000041.1:0-16435 GCA_964437525.1 uncultured Myxococcales bacterium
AGTCAGCCGGGTTCTCCTGCTCGGTACGGGAGTAGGTCTTACCCTCGTCTATGAATTTGATCATTTCGTCTCTTTTTTCGAGCAGCAGTTTTTTGTACTTCGTCAGTTCACGTTTCTTGAATGCCATGGTTGCCCCCTTAATGAAACAAATCGACGATTAATTTTACTATGAGTTCAGAGGATTTTACAGATTTTATTATTTTTGTCTACAGATATTTTGCATGGCTGTGATTTTCCTAACGATTAATCAGGCTAAACATCAGTTTACAAAAATGAAACTTGAACAATTTCCTCAATAATGTTAGATATGTATTAACTTGTTGTTTGGATCAAAGACTGAGTTTTGATCCATCTGATTTTATACGGGTGTATGGGAGCAGGAGAAGTAATGATGCGTACAGGTAAGTTAATTAACTTTTTGATTCTGATATTTATACTTTCTTTCGTATCCTGTGGCGGCGATGACGACAACGCCCCCATAGACGGAGATAGTGATTCCGACGATTTAGTCGAGATGGACGGCGACCTTGAAGAGTCAAGTGAGCAGGATGCCGATCCCGAAGTTGTCGAAGAGCAAACCGACGGCGATATGGATGAAGAAATCGAAATTGCCGAAGAAGACGGCGAGCATCCCCCATACGAAGACGCACAGGCTCTGATGGTCAAAGGCCCGTATATCCAGAAAGTCACCGAAACCGAAGTCAACATCGCCTGGGAAAGCTCCCTGTTTTCCTCTGCACGCCTTGAATTGTGGTTGGAAGATGAAGAACCGGACACTTATTCGGGTAAATCCTGGAAAATCGAAGGCGATATCTGGCTGGACATGCCCAAAGCTCCCACACCCGACGGCTGGCAGAATATAGTCAAAGTCGAAGGCCTGGAGCAGGGCACAGTTTACAACTACAGAATAGTCTCCCTGGAAGAACCCAGCGAAGATTTCCATTTCTCCACTCCCGAAAAGGGGCATTATTTCAAACTGGTGGCCTACGGAGACTCACGCAGCAACCACGATATACACTCTCTGGTTACAGAAGCCATAGCGGCAGAAGATCCCGATATAGTTCTGCATTCGGGAGACTTTGTAGAGCGCGGCTGGTATCTGGATCACTGGCAGGCATTTTTCGATTCCATTTCCACCTTCGATAGCTCGGTTCCTTTTGTGGGATCTTTCGGTAACCACGAAGCGGGCGGCATGTCGCTTTTCGCCGGTTATTTTTCGTCCTTCTTCGAAGTCACAGACGACAGACCGGTCGGTTCGACCGCTTACCGCTGGGGAGATGTGTTCGTCGTTTCAATCAACACCGAAAGAATTCAGGACCCCGGTTCTAAAGAAAACGACTGGATGCGGGAGCAATTCGATTCGGTCAAGGATGACGACAGCGTCAGCTATCGCTTCCTGATATTCCATAAGCCTTACTATACATGGTCGGGTCACAAGTGGGACGAGCGCTTCGATGCCGAATCCAAAGAGGCCATGCACCAGTATTGTATCGAAGCCCGCATCAATGCGGTTATCACCGGTCACAACCACCTCTACGAACATTTCGAGCGCGACGGAATAACTTATCTGACCCTCGGCGGTGGCGGAGCAGGATTGAACGCTCCTGAGCAGAACGTTGTAGAAGAAGAAAGACAGTTCTACATTCGTTCCGACAAAGTCCACCATTACGCAACTTTCGAGCCCGACAACGGAGCTATGAACGTGCGCGTCATCGAAGTTCCCGGCGGAGCTTTGATCGAGGACTTTGAAATGGAAGCCAGATAAAATCCCCCGATTTTTGAGTGATTCCACTCAAAATTCACGAATGTTTTGCAAACTGAGCCATGATTCAGTAGAATACTCACCAGCGAAGTTTGAGCGATCAGGCTGATAAGCGGCCCAAAGGGGTTTTGCAAGTTGCATGAAACCCCAAAAGGCTGCATATCTTATCTAGTATCCAAGAAGTATTTTGAGGTATTCCGGTCCTGTTAAAGCAGTATGCCGTATTTTATTACCTCTTCTTGATTGGACCTAAAGCCAGAAAGCGAAGCTATATATTCGGCGTGGGGAGTGTTACTCTTATGCCTCAAAAAAAAATTGTGGCGTCAATGCGGTAAAGACGCACTGAGGAAGTTCAAGGAGCAAGAAAAGATGTCCAAATTCGAATACCCAAGTTGGTTCAAGAAGTGCATGGTCAGTCACGAAGAAGCGATGGCAGTCACCATTAAATCCGGCACAAAGATAGCCTCCGGCTTCGCCACAAATGAGCCCCACCAGTTCTACGATACGCTTTGGGATCACATACAAGAAAACGACCTGCACGACTTGAACATATGCCAGGCGCTCTTCATGGCTCCGCACCGCATCTGCCTGGGCGACACCATGCAGAGCAAAGGCATGTTCAACGGTGCTTCTTCTAAAAAAGGCAGCGGAGTATTCTCCAAGGTGGCACGCAAGGCTAACGCCGTCACCAAAAAGCTTGAAGGCTTGAGCAAACTGATCAGCCATTACAAGGAATTGAAAGAACGCAAGATAGTCATGACATCGCCTTTCATCGGCGCTGTCACCAACATGATTATTCCGCCTACTGCAATTACCAGCGCCCTGTATCCCGAGTACGTAGGCCGCAATACGACGCGCATGGGCATTACGGACATGCAGTCCATCCACTTCCCCGACGCCCTTTACGCCATGGGCTACGATGCCGATGACAATCCTAAAGCGGATGTATGGGTGCAGGTAATGACCACGCCCAACGAAAACGGCGAGATGAGTTACGGCCCTGCAAACGGCGCCAACGGCGAGGTTACGGACAAGATTCTTGAGCAGTGCGATGTCAAGATGATCCTCTACGTCAACCCCAACTATCCCTTCACCCGCGGTTACAACGACGCGAAAAATACTCACGACATAGAAGAATTCAAAGCTCTGGCCGAAAAAGGATTCCTGTGGGTGGTGGAAGACGACAGCAAAATACCCGCCTTACCGGCTAACAGTTTCGATAATCCCGGCAAGACGGAACTGGCCATAGCCGAAAACGTCGTCAACCATATCGAGTTGAACAAACATTATACCTATGGCAAAGCCATTCAGGTCGGCTTCGGCGGAACCGGCGTTCTGGCCATTCGCGCTTTAAAAGAATCCAGTTGGGTCGGACGCAACTATACCGAGATGCTCGAACCATTTACCATGGATCTCTTTGAAGCTGGCAAAATCAAGGGCTCTCACTTTATCGAGAAAAACGGCACACGCACCGAGTTGGACGGCAAGATGGTCTGCACCTTCACCCTCGCCGAAGAAAACTCCGACTTCTACAAGAAAATTGACAACAACCCGGACATCGTCATCTCGACCGCCTCGCGCGTGGTCATCCCGGAAGGATTCTACTACGGACTGGGTATAAACAACTGCCTGTCCATTGACTTCCAGGGTCATGTCAACTCGGGCGGACGTTTCCACAACCATCACTCCGGCGTAGGCGGCGGCGCAACCATCCACCGTGGACTGGGACGCGGCGGTGTCGGCTATTTGTGCCTCAAATCCACATACAAAGGTTTCGACGGGCGCGACCACAGCGCCATTATGCCCTTCATGCCCGGTTCGCCCATCAGCCACATAGGGCCGGACTTGATGGGAGGACGCGAAAAAGCGCGCTTCTTCGTGGTAACCGAATTCGGCGTGACGCAGGTCTCGGGCAAAAGCCAATCGGAATTCGTCAAGAGCCTGATATCCATCGCACATCCCAAGTTCAAGGATTCCCTTGCCAAGGAAGCATACAAGGAATTCAGAATTGTGGTTTAGCTTGAATCAATTCAAAAAAGGCCGCGCTCATTCGAGCGCGGCCTTTTTTATTGCCAATTACTCTAAAGCCGACGCACCTGAGGAACGAGCGCAAGCGAGTGTCTCGAAGGGCAAAGGAGGCGTTTTCCTCCTGTTTCGAGACATAAAGCTTCGCTTTTCTCCTCAACATCTTCGGAAAACAGCACTTTGCAGAAACCGGGAACTGATCAGGATATTGCAGTATGCAATCGAGAATTCAATTCATTTCCGGCCAGAAAAGGATTATGATTTCGACAGGGCATGAAATCGAGTCCAGACTGCTAGAAAACAAAGGTTTATATATATGCTTGATATTGCACTTGTAGGCATCGATTCCTGGGGAGTTGAACTTGCATCCGAAATGGCTGGCGAGAGTTTCTTGAGCCTGAAATTGATTTGCGAAAAAAACTTGGAACTCCAATCCGCCTTAAAGCGGAGATTTCCGAACATTGAAGCCATAAGCGATTACAAAGACATCTTATACCGTGACGAAATTGCAGCAGTAGCCATAGACGTTCCGCTTGAAGAGCGCTATGAGTTGACAAAAAGCTTTCTGGAATCCGGGCGTCATTGCCTGGTCAAGTCCCCTTTAACGGACAATCTGAATGAAGCAGAAGAGTTGGCACAACTGGCGGAGAAAAAAGGGCTGGTACTTATGTGCGGGCAGATTCCCTGCTACACCGGCTCGGCCAGACTACTGAAAAGCATGAGAGAGCGCGGAGAAACAGGGCGCTTGCGTTTTTATGATGCCGTGCAGATGGCCTTACCGCCTTTAAAGAAACCCGGACACGTCTTGTGGGACCTGGGGGCTGATTGCTTCGGCCTGATGGAAATGCTGGTGCCGGAACAACCCATATACGTCAACGCCGTCTCGCTCGAAGACAGCCGTCGTGGTAGCGAAGACATCGCTTATGTTTCTTTCCAGTTCGAAACGGATTTGATTGCGCACTTCACGCTCAATCGCGCCTCCCACGCCGTGGCCAACCGTGTCACTCTCGGTTACGATGAAAAAACCGTCTTCTGGGACGAAAATGAAACGGACAGGGAGATCAAGATCTTCTCCAACTCCAGCAGTCGCAATCTTTCTGCCGGAGAATTGGGATCGGGTGTCGATCGTTTGCGAAACGGAGACATTTACATTCCCCGGATAGAGACTGCTCGTCCCTCCAAGATAATGCTGGCCGAGTTTTGCGATTGTATATCAAAAGACCGCAAGCCACTTACCGACGCTGAGTTCAATGTGCGGGTAGTACGCTCTATCAACGCCGCCATGCGCTCCATATCTGGCAGCGGCACCAATATTCCGCTTTGGGCACCGGGCTGGATGTAAACAGACTTCTAGAAAGACATAAGGACAAGCATCATGGACATTCCATTTATCGATCTCGGATTGCACCATTCGCCTTTCAAAAAAGAGATATTGAAGGCCATAGAAGAGATAATGGACAGTGGCTCATATCTTGACGGCGCTTCGGTGCGAGCTTTCGAGTCGGAATTCGCCGCCGCCAACGCAGTAAAGCACTGTCTGGCAGTTGCCAACGGCACGGAGGCTTTGCGTATCGGGCTTTTAGCCTGCGACATAGGGCCGGGCGACGAGGTTATCACGGCTACCAATACCTTTATCGCCACCTTGGAAGCCATCGCCTTGACGGGCGCACGTCCGGTGCTGGTGGATGTGGACAAAAGCGCCTGTATGGCCCCTGAAAAACTCGAAGCGGCGATCACGTCGAAAACAAAAATCATCATGCCGGTCCACCTTTACGGTCAGTGCGCCGACATGGACCCCATAAACGAAATAGCCGAAGCACACGGGCTGACGGTCTTCGAGGACGCGGCTCAGGCGCATTTCTCGGAATACAAAGGCAGGCTGGCGGGTACGATGAGCAAGCTGGCAGCCTTTTCCTTCTACCCCACAAAAAACCTCGGCACTATCGGACAGGGCGGCTGCATACTGACAGACTCGGACGAAATAGCATCCAGCATCTCTATGCTGCGCAATCACGGCCAGTATCCCAAGTATGAACACAAGATCATTGCCGGAAACGCCAGGATGCAGGAAATTCCGGCCCGGGTGCTGTCAATAGAGCTGCCGTATTTAAAGGAATGGAATGCCCGTCGTATTGCCATAGCCCGAGACATCAGGACTCACCTTAAAACTCTGCCCGGCGTCGTTGCCGTAGCGGAACGCGGCGATGGCTTGCACAATTATCACGTGCTGTGCGCCCATTTCGACAAGCGCGACTTCGTTCAGGAAGAACTTTCCAAACGGGGCATAGTCGCGGCACGACACTACCCGATTCCCTGCCACTTACAGGAGGGCTATGCCTATCTCGGATATAAAAAGGGTGATTTTCCGGTCAGTGAATGGCAGGCCGAAAGGCTTTTGTCTCTACCCATCTACCCCGAAATGACGGGCAAACAGGTAGAGTTTTTGAAATCTTCACTGAGCGAGATACTTGCCTAAACCGAACGATGGCACACTTTGACAGGCTTGCCGCGCACTTTTATAAAGCGATCTTCGTCACCTGCCCAATCCAGAATCATGGAATCGGCCCGGTCGAAAATTGCCCTCGGGTCGCTCTCGCCTTCTTCCAGCATGGCTGTAATCATGTCGGTAAGGCTGATGTGATACATTGCACAAAGCGGGTCTATAAGATCATTGTGGCGGAAGGCTACAGCCCCGTAGTTTTCGCTGCGAGCCTGTGCCAGCTCCATAAACATACTCATTTCCAGATTCGGCATGTCTGCTGCCACAACTATTACCCAAGGGTGGTAGGCGTGTATCAAGGCCGATTCTATACCAACCAGAGGACCGCAGCCGTCAGCGCGTTCACAAACAACTTTAAAGCCCAGATTTTTGAAGTGTGCTTTCATGTCGGAGACAATCAGCACATCGGAACACAGTTTACTCCCTAACACCATTGTGCGTTCGATCAAGCTCATATCCCCGACTCCTTTGAACAGCTTTTCGAAGTCGGGACGTTTTTGATCGCCTCCGGCCAAAGCTGCAAAGGTGACATCGGATAAGATGCACCCGCCTCTCCGTGTTCTCATTTTTCTATCTTTCCCCTATTACCCCATTTATGAACGGAAAGTTCCTCCCCAAAACTTCAATCACTTTCCACTATTCCGAACATCCCGGCCTTCCCTGAAAACAAAAGGCCAGCCCCCCCCTGTAAAAAATGAAACCCCAAAAATAACAGAAACAAGGCCCGGACGAGTAATCCGGGCCTTGTCTTATTTCTTTATCAACACAGCTTCCGCGCCCTTGACTTTCCAGGTATTGACCAGCTTGACTTGATCGTCCCAGATTATATCAACACCCATGTCTCCTTCGATTGCATAGCCGTGGGAGAATTCTTCGTAGCTCAGAAACTTCCCCAGCTTCTTTCCCGGTTCAAAGTCATCTGCGGCTTTGAAGTCAAATTTCATCCTGCGCGCATCGGGTACTATCCCGGAAGCTTCCAGAATATCCGTCAGGCGTATAGCTTTTTGCTGTTTGACCATAACCGGCTCGATTTTCTCGAATTCGACCATGGCCGATTTTTCGCCCAGCCGGACTTCCAATGTGGCGGCCATGCCGGATGAGACCGTTTGTTCATCCGGTAATAAAAGATATGCCGCAGCACCGATAATGGACAGAACGACAAAAACCAGAAATGCAATCAGGATTTTTCTCAAGGTGCGTCCTTTTCTAATCGGATTATTCTACAGTCACCATATCAATGCTGACGCAATCTTTAATTTTCCAACTGCCGGCCATCTCCAGTTCGGCTTCCCAGGCGATATCTATTGTGCCATCGGTTTCACCGGCTACGGCATAGCCCTTGGCGAGGTTTTCCCAAGGCAGGTATTCGCCCTTTTTAGCTCCTGGAGCGTATCCGTCGGAGGCAATCAGGTCGTAGACATAAGTGGATGGATCGTCAGCCAGAGCTGCCGCCTCTACGATGTCAGACAGTTTCACAGCGCTGACGCCATCGAAGATTACGGCCTCAAGTTGAGAAAGATCTACGGACAGATTGGCGTCGTCATGGATCACTTCCAGACTGCCTTCCAAGGCTTCCGCTTCGCCTTCACCTTCACCTTCGCCTTCACCTTCGCCGCCTTCAATTTCAACTTCTTCAGTTTCAGAAGCCAACAGATAAGCTGTGTCTTTTACGTTGTAGGCATTGGCAATACCCAGAGTTTCATCGTAAACGCTACGCATGGACAACAGGTTGAGATATCCGTCTTTGAGAATCTCGAAGGCCAGCAATTTGCCTTCGCGGGAAGAAGCGCGGAATCCGTCATCACCGACCGACTCGTAATAAAGGCTCTCGCAATCGACCGGCAGACCGGCTGAGCTTACGATCTCAGACATACGCACAGCGGCGACGCCTTCAAGATCGATTTCAGTCAAGGCATCCATATCTACGCTGTAATGCTCGTCGTTGTAGACGACATCGAAACTGTTGGCTTTTTCTCCTTCTTCTTCATCTGAATCCTGGTTACAGGCGATCAGATTGAAAGCGATAACTACCAGCAAAAACACCCAGAAAATACGGCTTTTCTTCAGCATGGCTAAAAATCCTCCACTCGCGCCTTACGGCAACTCTGTTTTTTTTATTGTTTAGACAAATAAGGCACCAAATTTTTTGGGCTATACATTGCTACCACAAATGTCAATGGAATGCAATCGGCAAAGCTAAGCATATGTAAATCTTAACAATTGTATCAACCATAGCACTCGGCTATAAACGACTGATTGAATAATTCGGTACCAAACCTCGTAGGGGCAGGCCCCTGTGCCTGCCCGGAAAAATCTCGAATATAAACGGGCGGCCACAGGGGGCCGCCCCTACGTCCAAGCACTACTCCGGGTTGGAACAATGATGTGTGTCTGGCTCATTTCGAGTGCCGTCTCTTGTTGGAGCATGGCTTCCCAATCTGCTTCAACATCAAGCATTATTAGAAAACTGCACCTTAATAAGATTTGAGGCAAGTCAACAATTGTCGCTTTTATTTTTCAATAAATCTGGCGGCGCAATCTTCCAGAAGCTTTACCAGATGCCTCTGTAATTGCTCGTCGGGAAGCTTGGATGAGGTATTGCGCTTGAGGCTTTCCTGCAATTCCGGATGCATGAACAACCTGATTTTACGCACCCAGCGCTCAAAGTCCGAACCGATACCGGCCAGGACCTGCGAGGCGTCCGAGCTTTTGCTGTAGCGCTTGCTGTGTTCGGGGATGATGGGTAAATCTCCAAGCCCTGTCTTTTTGATCGGCACATCCATAAGCAAATCCAGCGGTCCGATTTCTTTTCCGCAGGCACGAGACAAGCTGCCGTCTTTTATGACAGCTTCCGAGAAGGAATCCATGAAATCTTCAAAAGAATGTTCCTGGTCCCACTTGATGCGATCCAGCATCTGATGCAGGCGCGGATTGTTTTGCGATTCAAGCACCAGCAGACGCTTGTAAAGTCTTCTCTGCCGCAAGAGGCCCAGTATGGAGCGGGTGGCCTCGGTGCCGTTATCGTAAAGCCAATCGACAGCCTCTTCGTCGGAGCGGGCAAAGACCTGACTCAGTATTTCTTCTGCCAATATACCGCCGCGACCGTTGGTGGCTTCGGCTATGGCGCGATTGAGCATGGAGGTGATGGAACGAGCCGAATGGTGCCAGTAGACTTCGGAGAACATGGCCGAGCGTGCATAGGCGAAAAGCTCTATGACGATACGGCCTTTTTCGGTTACGGCGATGCTGTCGCCCCGCTCGGAATCGATGGTTAGAGCCTGGAAAAATCTGTCGCGGTCTATGAAACGCCCGTAAGGAACACCGCAGTGAATGGAGTCGCGGTACAGATAGTCCATTTTGTCCGTATCCACCGGACCCGAAAGAATACTGCGTAGAAGCTTTTTGTGCTTCAGTTCGTCATCTGAATAATGCTCGCCGCCCTTGCCGGAGATGAAAAAGCAGATATCTCTGATATCGTCCAATCCCCAATGCTTCTTTATGGTCTCGGCCAGGCTGCCGTTTCTGTGGTCGCGCTTTAAAGAATCGAACATCTCAACCGCAGCGCCAGTCAAAAGCGGCTCCACCAATTCTTCGTGGTCGGCTATCTGGCCGTACAGATCTTCCAACAGGTGAGCGAAGGGATAATGACCGATATCATGCAAGAGCGATGCTAAAAGAAGCGAATCGATCTCCGAACGGCTGGTGTTTTTGCGTAAGTAATCTTGGCGTGGATCTGTCAGAAGCGCGACAAGATAGCGGGTGGTGTTCTCGAAAACGCCGAGAGAATGTTCGAAGCGCGTGTGCGTCGCTCCGGGAAAAACAAGGTAGGTCAGCGAGAGCTGACGGACTTTGCGAAGCCGTTGAAAATGCGGGTGATCCACTACCGCCTTGACACGCGATGTAAAGGGTACGCCGACCAGTTCAGGCAGGCGCACGATACCGCCACGAGATGACAGCCGCAACTCTTCGATTTCGAAAATATGATCCTTTTCCGTACTCAACGCCACCTCCGAAAGTGCGAAAGGTGATCCTTCGGCACAAGCTGATCGATGCAAACCATCTCCAGCCTCAACTGCTTGTCTTGTTTCTTCTTTAACATACAGTCATTATAAAAAAATCCCCGCCATTCGGCGAGGACTTTGTCAATAATCTGAAAGGCCGGGTGCATTGAATGCGCCCTTGAAGAATCGACAGCTTTGAGTCTTAGAAATAATAGTGGAAACCGGCACCGCCCAAAAGATTGTCACCGGAGATTCCGAAGCCGAAGCCTTCCTGGATGCGGAAGGTAAGTCCGAATTCAAGGTTGATAGCAAAAGAGTCGGTGATGAATATCTCGGGGGCCAGTCCTGCCGCTAAGGAGAATCCAAGGCTTGAGTTGTATGCGCCTGAAGGACGGCGGGTGGTGGTGTTTTCTTTTTGCATATGCACATCGGCAAATACGGCGATGTTGGCCATCTCGGACTTGGAGAAGTTGTAATAACCCTTGAAATCAAGCGTGAATCCCCAGATGGAATCTTTGTCGTCCACCCAGTAAGTGGTGATCCCCGAACTTCCGTAAAAGAAACCCAGCACTCCGGCTACGCCCCAGTTGGGTGTAATCCAGTACTTGAGAGAAACGCCGGTAGAAGGCGCGTTCGGTGAATTGGGTGTCGAGGCAGCACCTCCGACTCCGAAAGAAGCCGCGTTCAAGGTGTTATCCAGACCGATACCGAAGCGACCGGACATGTCCTTGGCTTCGGCGTTGTGGGCAGAAAATGCCATCAGACACAGGATGAACAGTGCTGAAGTAAACAAGGATTTTGTAGAAGCGAACAATCTCATATCTATTGCCTGTATCCAGGTTACGGAAACCGAAATAAGGCGGAGTTAATACTAACTCCGCCTTAGATGGGCTAAAACATAGCGCTTATTTAGAAGCGGTTCGTATAGTTTGTTACCGCCCAGAATTCACTTCCCCAACTGTTTCTGAATGCCGGGGGATTGAATATCACTGCGGTATTGGCCGTACTGGGTGAATCGGAGCTGATAATCTGCATACCGCCGGAGATCAGAACCATTCCGGTGTCCAGTCTTGTCAGTGTGTGTCCCCAGCGTCCGAGGTTGCTCTTGTAGTCATCATCCGAGGTATTGGTGATGAAGTAAGGCGATGCAACCGTATCGTTTTCGGTCGGTCCGATGTCCAGACCGGCGATGGCCCAGGTGTCTTCCTCGCGGGTGAAACTCATCATCTCTACCCAGTCGGAGTATTCCTTGTCTTTGTCCATGGTAAAGTTGCGCTTACCGCCGGAAAGAACGATGGTGTCGTATCCGTCGCCCATCCAATCCCACTGAGCGTATACGCAGGGGTGCTTGGAGGGGAACTGAATGTTGTTCATGCGTGCGGAATAAGCCGAGTTCGGGTTCCAGTAATCGGCCTTGGTTTCTCCACCCGGAGTAACATAGGCTACTGGAATATCCTTCATACCGGGAGTGTCCACATTGTAAAGATACAGCTTGCTGTTACGCTGATCTTCCAGACTTCTGCGGAATCCGCCGAATACGAACACGCGGGAAAGCTGTGCATCTTCGGGAGCGACTCTGCCGTTATTCTGACGCGGCAGAAGCGGAACGGCCATGTGTCCGGCGCGATCCACCAGATCGGCTGCCTCGGAAGCTCCACCGTCTTCATACTCGAAAGCTGTTACTGCGACTTTGTTGCTGTTGAGGTCGATGTGCAGCACTTCGATATTGCCGGTGGTGATTTCGGCACCGCTTGTCAGACCGATACCGCCAACCACGACGATTTTGATTTTGTCGGAATTGGGGTTGTCTTCAGACACGACTCCCGGAGGAAGCAGAGTGGCAGTGTGGTCGTAGCGGCCTTGAGTGAGGCTTGCGTCAAGTTTTGAAACCGAGCCTTTGTCAACGTCGATCAGGTACATGTCAGCCGAAGGAGAGCCGTTTTCAAGCTGACCACCGATAACAACAACTTTACCGTCTCCGATGTAAGTTGCTGTATGGCGTTTTAATGCCGGAATATTGGAAGACTGAATCTTGGACATGGCGACTTCGTCTTTGTCCGCATCCCAGATTCCGAGATAGATGCTGTTATCGACACCGGCGCGATTTTCACCGCCGAAGATCAGGAAACGATATGCCATATCGTCAGTCGAGGTGTTGTATTCGGTGTCATAAGGCAGGCTGTCGTCATCGAGAATGCTGGTGCTGTGGAAAATGCGGCTGGTCCAGCCATCGAGCGGCCAGGGGTTTTTGACATCGCCGGTCGGGTCGTAAACAACTTCGAACTTGTTGGTTGACGGATCGAACAGCTCGGCAGAGTTTTTGAAACTGTTGCCGTTTCTGGTCCAGATGCCACCGCTTATCATCAAAACCTTGCCGTTGGGCAATTTGACAGCCGAGTGACCGTAACGCTTGTCGGTCATGGCGGATTCATCGCCGTTGGAGCTGGTCAGTTTGCCGACTTCGCCGACACGGGAGAAGAACAGATCCAGGGTGGTCTGATTATCGCCATCGTAGATGGTCGGACGCGAAACGCCACGAGCAATCAGCTTCTCGGCAGAGTCGCGCATACAAAGGTTCTGACGCAGTTTGCTGTCGGGCTTGCAAGTCCAGCCTGTGCTGCAAGTCTTGCCGCCGCCTGTGGATGCCAGGTCGCATTCTACCCAGTCGCGAACCGTTCCGTCTCCGAATGCTTCCAAAACGAAAGTATAAGGTGTGTTGGCGGATTTGGGCATGTCATCAAGTTCCAGGTTGCCTGACAAGTCAGAAAACTGGTAAACCTTGACGGATTTGTATTCATCGCCGGTTTCTTCGAAAATACCGAGGCGAACCTTGTTCACGCCCTGCATGACGTATTTACCGCCGTCGCTTGCTTCGTCCATAGGGCTATAGGCGTTGATGCTCAATGAGCGGTCAGCTTCGCCTTCGCATCCGCTGGCTATCGCAATGATGGCGACGAGGAACAAGGAAAGAGCCAAAACTTTTGTCAACCTCATCTATTACCTCGCAATCGTTCTCTTTTAAAAGAGATTAACGTTAAATTCTCAGTTGCCCGAAGGATTCGGAATCGACAGACTGGATGTACGGGAATTGTCTTCAGGCTGCAGCGCGACTCCCGCACCGACAGCACCACCGACAACAACTACACCGATAATTGTCCAGAACCACCATTTTTTGTATACGGGGGTCACTGCGACAGGAGCGATGGATTCTTCGGCCTCGCTGTCTTCTTCGGCTTTGGCCTGATCGTCCTGAGAGAGCATCAAGCTGCCAGAAGACGAAAGGTCTAAAGCTTCCTCATAAACCGGAGGCTCGGGCTCGGGCTCGGGCTCAGGTTCAGGAGCGTATTCTTCTTCGGCTTCCTCTTCTTCGAAGTCATCCTCGAAGTCATCTGCAGGAACAGGAGCTTCTTCTGCCGCCAGTTCGGGAACAGGCACAGCACCGACAGCCAGAACCTTGGACGGTTTGTCCTTAAGGATGGCGTTACGGAACTCCATGTAAGCAGACTCGGCCTCTTCCGGGATGTCTCCCATTTCCTCGTTGAAGACAACGTGGGTCGGAAGCTGGAAGAGCTTGTCCGACTTGGCTTCATAGAGGAAGAGGACAAACAAGGTTTCATCCTCGTTCGCCCACGAATGACCATAACCAAGGTATTCGGCGTCTATGTACTTGCAAAAACGCTTGGCGCGTTTGTGGAAGGCTTCGCCGAAGTCCTTCTTTTTGGCCTTCTTGGAAACGGAACGCCAGTACTTGGTTTTTTTCTTTTCGCCCTTGAGTGCTTTACGCACATCCTTGGCGTTCATGGCGTTTATTTTACCGTCACCCTGGAGACTGTCATTGATTGTTTCTTCGAGCAGACCTCGAATTTCAATCGGAACATCCTCGCTGTCGCTGCCGAAAGGCAGCAGGTAGACGCTTGGTCCCTCATCAGAGGCGGCAAAAGCTGCTTGAA
This sequence comes from uncultured Myxococcales bacterium, assembly GCA_964437525.1. GTDB lineage: Bacteria > Myxococcota_A > SURF-8 > SURF-8 > SURF-8 > JAKQSH01. Next base: position 14,239 of record CAYTHG010000041.1, read on the forward strand.
TACCGGTTAACGGCATATAAAGCATGTTTACCGAAACGATCAGGGCGTAAACGCACAATCTGGAGAAAAGACTAGACCCTACAATCTTTTTCATTCTTTACTCTCCCAATCAGGTCTGGATTGTCTCAGAAACCCAACTTTGTGTTCCTGTGAAAAGAAAAAATTGAGCAACTTCAGACGACTACACCTTATTCCCATATAGGGATTTAGTAGAAGAGAATTATCATAGATGACTAGGGTAGTCAATTAATTATCCAATTAGGATTTCTTTTTACTCACCAAGCATACAACGGGGCAATTTTGCTGTTATATTGAGTATGTCTGGGCTTCAGCGCCACTGAACACAAGTCGCTTGCTTGTCAACTAATTTTCATACGATTTTCCCGGAAAGGGGAATTCCGTTGCATACTCGAAGATTGATTCATGCTCAGTTTCATATAAATCATTTTGTCTTAGCCGCTGGCCCTGAGGAACGAGCGTTAGCGAATGTCTTGAAAGGTATTATAGGTGCTTTCCTCGTGTTTCGAGACAAAAACCTGCGGTTTTTTTCTCAACATCTTCGGAAAACAGCAGCTTGCAGAAATTGGGGGTGGATCAGGTCCTAAAGTCAGACAGAAAGAAAACCGTTGTCAAAACCCGATTGCAGCAGTATGTTTTTTCAGTCGTGGATTGACTTACTCTGTATATGGAGAGTGAAATGTTCCTCAGCCTAAGACGCAAAACCAGGATTTCCGATCTGAAGCCGGGCAAAGTGGTCGTCATCGAAGGAGAAATACTCTCGAACAACGAGCTTTCTCTGCCGGGAACCGGAACCCGTTGTGTGTATTTCGACATGGTTACCGAAGTATACAAAAAAGGTCCGCGCGGCAAAGGTCGTCCTTTGTGGTTACCCTTAAAAGCCGATCGGCGCTGTGCCGGCTTTATGGTAGGGGAAGGCAATGAGGAAGTCTGGATCTGCGACGACGTTCAGGCTATTATCGTCAACAACGGTGTTCACGAAGCCGGTCAGCCCCCCAAAAAAGAATTCAGGCGCTATTCAGCCTGCATGTTGCAAAAAGGCAACCGCGTCAAAATTCGCGGACTGGTCGATGAGCCTCGCCAGGGCGAGCCTTCCGGCGTTCTGGTAATACGACCTACCAGGAGAGACATCATAGAAATACTGCGTCGTAAGTAGGACAGTCCTGCTATATTTCATCCCACAACATCATTGCCAAGAACTTCTCCTCAGTTTACAACTATTGAACAATACAGTACAAAATCTGATATTGAGATTTATTTGGGACTCAGTTTCATTATTAAATTACTGTTAATGATTCTTTGACAAATTTTTGCATCGCATGTATGCTAATGGAACCGGAAGCGGTGGCAAATCAAAGATTATCGACACAAATTGTCTCCTTCTTGTTTTTGAGTCCCAAGTGCAGGTTGTGTCTATTTGAGTTGGGGGGTAATGATTTGGAACAAGAATCCGTGAATTCGCAAGGCGATTCCATCTTGGAAATTGCCAGAAAACGCTCAGCCATAAAACATGAAGCTTCTGTCGACCATTTACCTGACAGAGCGGGAGTGCCGGTCTTTGTGGATTTGCGTCTGGAAGGCAAAAGAGTAAAAACCGAGACGGGATTTGTCGGCTGTACAAAAAAGAAATTCATCATACTGGAAACACCCAAAATAGATGGACGTCCGGCTGAAGTATTAAACAACGAGCGGATTGTGGTTCGTTACGTCACGGAAGGGAAGATTCTCGGCTTCCATTCGGAGGTGGTTTTGAACATCGGTCCGCCTCTGAATCTTACCTTCGTCAAATTCCCGGCGTCGTTTGAAGAAGTCAATCTGCGTCGCAGTCCGCGGATTTCCCTTGTAGCCCCTTTGACCCGTCAGGGCAACGAACAGGCAAACGATTCCCTCTTGAACCTGAGTGGACTGGGAGCGATGCTCAAGCTAGATGGGCGGATCAGCGTTGGTCAGAGAATAGAAATCAGCTTCTCTCTTCCCAATAAAAAGGAAATTGAGGATCTGGGTTGTAAGGTACTCCGCCGTAGAGCCGACAGTGAAACCTCTTACGCGGTCGGCGTCGAATTCGAACCGGGTCAGGTTGAACTTACAGAGATTGAAAAATACATCCGCACAGTAGTAAGCGCAGAAAAGATGTATGCTAACGCGTAAGTCCTTCCGTTTCTGCTTGTCATTTATTCAT
>CAYTHG010000042.1:0-13620 GCA_964437525.1 uncultured Myxococcales bacterium
GAATATCGATGACATTATCGACCTGGTTGTCTTCAGGGCCATCATCGACAGCGGCAGCTATCAGGGTTTCTGCATTTGAAATGGAATCCTGATTTAAAGCGGCTTCTTCTGGTTCTACGACACTTCCCTGCCAACCGGGAAGCTCTTCAATCTTAGCCCAGCACTTTTCAGAGATTACATAAACCTTGTCTGTCTCTTCTACTTCCGAAGTGCAGACAACACGGCGAAGTTGTTCAATGTCCTTGATGCCAAGGGTCTTGCCGTTTCTTTTTATCGCAAACAAATTCTTATGGCTCATCTGAAAGAGTCCTCCAAACTCCTCTTCCAACAAGGTAATAGTCTACATCAGTATATGCAACTTGGTAAAGGAAAAACATTCAGAACTATGTTTAGTTTACTGTTAAAGAACTAAAAATCAACTCCCACATGGAAGCTGTAATTGAAAACTTTTTCACTGGTAATCACGATTTCAGGGGTAAAGTTGAAATTCGCTGCAAGAATCCTCAGTCCCAAAAACCACCTGTGAATAGGCTCGGTTACGCCATCGAGTTTCAAATAAGAACCGTTATTGTATGGATCGAAAGACGGATTTAGTACATGCGGTACGGCTCTTGCCAGAACGATTGAATACCCTGTGTAGGGTGCCAATTGAATGAAACCGCCCAGTCCGAAATTTTTCGATATGGACAAATCCCAACCCCACAAATCCATTTCCAGATCGCTTGAATTGAATAAATGGTCGTATGTGGCGCGCACGGCAAAGTCTGGAATCCACTTGAAACCCTCGAAAAACGAGAACTTGAATTCGCCGCCCAAGGTGAACATCTCAGAATTCAACAGGTAATTCACATTGAAACCAAGCTCCAAAGAATACGGAAGTCCCTTGCGGGCATGGAATCTGACGGTGTTTAACACTCCAGGGGCCGAAGAAGATTTATCGCCGCCGTAATTGAGACTCGGGTAGCGTTCGACACCCTCTAATGCATCATCCCAATGCTCTCCTCCGGGAATCTGGTTTACACTGAATTCAAAACCCAGATCGAAACCGGCATAACCCAAAGACTCAGCCGGAGCATGAAACTTGGGGGCCATAACGGCGGCAAACTGTTTAGCAAATTTGTTAAAGCCATCCTGGTTGGCTACAACGCTGTTGGAGTTGGTGCTCGAAGGCACACACCAGCCATCCGCCCCGCGCTGACATAAGCGCCACAGAGCCAAATCATTTTTTGCGGCATGGGCAGAAAAAGAAACACTGCACACAATCGCTAAAACCGCCAAAATGAATAAAGGTCTTGCCATCGCCGATATGCTCCTGACTCCATTTATTCGGACAAATCCTCAATTTGCTCAAGAAATTGGGGACTTGCAGAGATTACCAATACTTTAACGTCCTGTCAAGATGAGGAAATCCACCTTGCCGCCTTAAACGATCAACACCGGCATCAGCGGCTCGTCAAGAATTCCACTCTCTCGTTCTTTCTTCTGCCCTTCAAAGTCTTCGGGGATGAAAGCTGCTTCCTGTCTCCCATACCTTTAGAGGACAAACGGCTAGCCTTGACTCCGCGATTGCCGAGATAAGTCTTTATCATCTTGGCCCGGACCTTGGACAAGCCAAGATTTTTGCTCTTGCCGCCACGCCCCGCAGTATGAGTCACGATGGTGACATTCCCGATTTCGGGGTGGGCCTTTATGTAGTCCGCAACTTTGTTCAAAGTCGTGAAAGAGTCCCTTTTCAAAAGCGACTGGCCCGAAATGAAGTTGACCTTCTTGCGTACGGTCAACCTGCCCTTGCCGCCCTTTCTGACAAACTGATCTTCATCTTCCTCTGCCACAGAAACGGATTCTCGTATCGTCCTGCCGCCGCGCCCTTCCGGGCAACCGTCGGAGTCTTTCACTCCGTTTATGGTCTCGGCACGATTGGGACATTTGTCTTTTACGTCCGAAATACCGTCATTGTCGTTGTCAGGGTCGGGACAGCCATCTGAATCTTTGTATTTGTCGATATCTTCCGGCTTCAACGGACACTTGTCTTTTAGATCAGGAATTCCGTCCTTGTCGTTATCGAGATCCGGACAGCCGTCCGAATCCTCGAAGCCGTCCATGTCCTCTTTTTTATCCAGACACTTATCGACGACATCCATAACGCCATCGCCATCTTTGTCCATGTCCGGGCAACCGTCCGCGTCGTCTTCGCCATCGAAGTCTTCGGCGGCAAGCGGACAACGGTCATCGGCATCGGCAATGCCGTCATTGTCGTTATCAGGCTCCGGGCAGCCGTCTTCATCACGATAATCATCGGCATCTTCGGCCTGATCGGGACATTCGTCCTCCACATCAGGCACCAAATCCTTGTCGTTATCCGGGTCAGGACAGCCGTCCTCGTCTTCAAAACCGTCGATATCTTCAAGCTGTTCCGGGCAGCGGTCGTCTTCGTCGGCGACTTTGTCGCTGTCTGCATCTTCTTTTTCCCAAGACCAACCGAAGTTGACATAAAATCCGACGGGTCCGGCACCGAAGCCGGGGTTGAGTCCTATCTCGGTTCCAGCGGCTATATGCATTCCGTAAGGAATCTGGTAAGAAGCGCCGATGTCGAAGAAAAGAGGATTATTGAAACGCTGTGCAAAGGGATCTTCGGCAAGCGTCGCCCCCTGAATTTCCGCCATCAGCGCAAAGCCATCAAGCGGCGTATCGTATTTGGCACCGATACCGTATATCAGTTCATCATCGACCTGCTGCGAGAATATCACGCCGCCGCCAGGACCGATTATGTCAAAGACTTCCACCTCATCCCGAATGCGGTAACCGAAGTTTGCAACCAGCAACACGGGACCGGCGCGACCATCAAGCACCAGCTTGAAATCCGCTCCGAAGCCATTGTCGCCGAAATAGGATTCTTCATCTCCGGATGGAAAACTGATGGTATTGACAAGCGCCAGCCCAACCGGGAAATCTTCCAGCGAGAGCGCCCTGATTTTGTTGTGGAAACGGAAATCGCCCAAGGCTACCGTTGACGGATCCATACCGGAGACAAGCCCGTTGCCATCCTGATATATAGCGAAAGGCAGATCGAAACCGGCTTCGTAATACTTGCAGAAAGCAAAGGCGAAACCGATATCCATTTTATATTGCGGACCTACCAGATCGATTGCCCCGGCGGGCGTATTGAATTCCAGCGGGTTGTTGATGAAGTGCAGATGCAGATTGGCGCCGAACTTGAAAGGCGCATGCATCTCGGAGGAATCCAGAGTGGCAAGGCCGTATTTGTCCACCGGCGGACGATAGCGTTCTATATTGAATCTCTGGTCGTCTGCTGCCGCCTGACTGGCCAGGCACAAAAATCCCATAAGCAGAAAGACAATTACAAGCTTACGAAAAAGATTAAACATACCCTTCTCACCCCAATGAGTACCACGGTAAACGTTAATAGATACTTTTACCACGAAGTGAAGTATTTTCAAAGTATTTCAGGATTCAAGCGCCGGACAAAAGAGACAAGCTTCCGAAACACACTGGCCAAAGGCAGCGTCCGAGCCGTGGGCCGTGGGTGGGTGGCGTGGAGAACGGCGCGAAATTTGCTCCGAAGGATGCAAATTGAGTGACGTTCGGAGGCCCACGGCGTCAGAGTCATAGCCGTTTTTGCCAAAAGAGCTTGAGACTCCTCTAAACGTCTAAGCGCCCTATTTCTTATCCAGCTTGATATTCTTAAAGATATCGGCCATCTTGCCCATGGAAGTTTCGGCTTTCAGCTTTTTCTGGAAGCTTGCGACCTGCTGGCGTTCGTTATTCTCGACAACGCTTTTGTGAGAAAGTCCCAAACGTCCGCTTTCGTCTATGCGGATGATTTCGACTTCGATGGGATCGCCCTCTTTGAGGTTCTTCATGAACTTCTCGCCGTCAGCGAAGGTAAGTTCGCTTTTATGGCACAGGCCGCGAGATTCGGGGCCGCAGTCGGGCAGGTTGATAAACACGCCGTAAGGCATGATGGAACCTATGACGCCGGTGGTTTTGAGACCCATGCGCGGCATCTGGTATTTTTCTTTGGGCTCTTCTTTTTTTTCAGCCTCCAACCATTGATCCTCGGGAGAGACGTTCTGCGGCAGAGGTTCGTCTTCGGGCAGGATCATCTTTTTCTTGCGGCTGATGACATTGCCTTTACGCTGGCTCTCGATCTCGTCTTTATGATCCAGCTCCGGCACCGGGGTCTTTGGCAGAAGCAATTCGCGGATGGAAAGCGATATGCGTCTCTGCTGGGTATCCAGTTGTTTTATCAGGACTTCGACTTCCTGATCCGGCGTCAGTTTGTCGGAAGGATGATCTATTCGCTCAAGGGCTATTTCCGATACATGCAACAAACCGTCTACACCGGGAGCAAGTTCCACAAATGCTCCGAAGTCCTCTATGCGCCTGACGACACCTGTAACGGTGTCGCCGCTTTCAAAGGGCAAGCCGGTTTCCCAGGGGTCTTTCAATAGCGCCTTGATAGACAGGCCGATGCGTTCGCGGCCCTTGGCGTCGGTCTCTATGGAAAGCACCTTGACATCGTAACGTTCACCTTCGCTGATTTTATCTTTGGGATGCTCCACATGTTCGTGAGCGATCTGCGACATATGCAAAAATCCGTCAACACCACCGATATCCATAAAGACACCGTAGGGCATGATCTTGCGAACGCTGGCATTGAAAACAGCGCCGACTTCAAGATAGGTGCGGGTTTCGACTGCGGCTTTTTCGCGTTCCTCTTCCAGAAGAGCGCGGCGCGACAAAACCACTCGGTTGTCGTCTTCATCGAATTCGATGATCTTAAACGACAGCGTTTGACCCACAAACACTTCCGGCTCTTCGACAAAACCGGCTTCTATCTGCGAAATGGGACAAAAGGCGTGAACGCCGGAAACGTCGATATCGAAGCCACCTTTGTTGGTCGAGGAGACACTGCCTTCAACCGGTAGACTGCTCTTGAATGCTTCTTCAAGGATAGACATGTCCACACCATCGGAGCCGCTCTGTCTGAAACGAGTTCCCAGATGCGCTCCCTGCGGACCGAATTCCAACAACAGCAAATTGACTTTGTCGCCCACGGAAACGGTCACTTTTCCGTTTTCGTCCGTGAACTCCTCTACTTCCGTCCAGCCTTCGCCCTTGCCGCCGAAGTCGATGAAAATAGTATCTCCGCTTATAAGCACCACCTCGCCGGGTACCTTGTCGCCCGGGCGGTAGTAAACGTCTCCCGGCTGCTTTTCGGATTCGAGTAGAAGTTTTTCGAAGTCGTCGACGTTGTTCCTGTTATCTTTATTGTCGTTGTCGAAAGGCATGTTCTTTCCTTATAAGTTGACATACGAGCTATTGACTCGCTTTATACCCAGCGAATACGAGATATACGGCTTAGGCTGCAATGTCAAGAAATGTCCTGAGATTGAGGCAGGATAATTCATAATTTTGCGAAAAAGTCCTCTGTGCATCGTGCAAATAGCTCCACTCCCAAAAGCAGGGCGCGCTCATCGAAGTCGAAGCGCGGAGAATGATGAGGCTCATCCAGACCCTTTTCGGAATTGGCCGAACCCAGAAAGAAATAGCAACCCGGCACCTTTTGAAGAAAATACGACATGTCTTCAGAGGCCATAGTCGTCTCGTCATCGACTATATTCTCAAAGCCCAAAACCTCACCTGCCGCTCCCGCTACCATTGCCGCGACTTTCTCATCCGAAATCGTGGCCGGGTAGCTGCTCAACCACTTCAATTCGGCCCTGCCCCCGAAAGCACGGGCTACGCTGTCGGCGGTATGCTGGATAAGCTGCGGCAGAATTTTGCGGGTTTCAGGATCGAAGGTTCGCGCGGTGCCTTCAAGCATTGCGCTCTCGGCAATGATATTCGGTGCAGTCCCGGCGTGAACCTGCCCGATGGTGACGACCACAGGATGACGCGGATCGGTTTTGCGCGACACCACGGTTTGCAAAGCGGTGATTACCTGACCGGCCATGATAACGGCATCGGCGGTCTGCTGCGGCATGGCACCGTGTCCACCCTTCCCCTTTATCAGAATGGAGAACATATCGACGCTTGCCATCAGCGGCCCCGGACGCACTCCGGCTTTGCCGACCTCCAGATTGTTCCAGAGGTGCATTCCGACAATATTGTCAACAGGCGGATTGTCCAAAGCGCCTTCTGCTATCATGCGCTGGGCTCCGCCCAGACCTTCTTCGGCTGGCTGGAATATCAGCTTTACGTGCCCTGGAATTTTTCCTCTGTGACTGGCAAGCCATTTGGCAAAGCCCAGCATGATTGCCATATGTCCGTCGTGTCCACAGGCGTGCATGATACCGGGCTCTTCGGATTTGTAATCGTGTGTAGACAACTCATCCAAAGGCAAAGCGTCCATATCGCAACGGAAGGCAATACACGGCAGCTCGTCTGCACTTCCCCTGCCGCGCGAAACCGCAACCAAGCCGGTTTCAGCGACATCCCTTCGCAATTCAAATCCCCACTCATCAAGCAATTGAGCAATCACGCGGGAGGTTCTAAATTCTTTAAATCCCGTCTCCGGGTGACGATGAAAATCACGCCGCCATTGGCGCAGCTCGGACTCTAGCGATTTGATAGACTCTCTGATCATGGCAGACATAGCTTGTTCAATTCCAACCACAGCAAAACGGGTCTGGATTAGACTTGTTTAAAAACATTTGGATAAGAGCTTATTAATTTTTAACTTAATTTGCGAGAAATGCCTACAGGGTATTTTCTATTTTACGCTTCTGGCGCGGAGTCAATTCGCCTATCAGGTAATTTACCGCATTCAAAACGGTTTTGTTGTCGAAAGGTTTGGTTATGTAGTAAGAAGCGCCGAGGGCATATCCTTGAAGGACATCTTTGTCTTCGTTCTTGGCTGTCAGAATGATGACCGGCATTTCTTCTATCTTGTTTGCAGTAAGGGTTTTAATGACCTGATATCCATCCACATTGGGCATAAGCAGATCCAGAATCATCAGGTCGAAGCTGTCTTCGTCGAGCTTTTTCAAACAGATTTCGCCATCCTCAGCCTCGTCTATATCAAAATGATTAGACTGCAAAAGACTCCCGAGAGTCAGACGAATGTCTTTCTCATCATCAACAATTAAAATTTTTTTTTCCATAACATCCCCCTGCAACAAAAAAACAAAGAACACACAGGAGTATCTAAAATATCCCGTATAAAGACTTCTCTACTGCCTGCCTGAATTTTTAATGTTTCCAGCCCTGTACACTTTTGAGTTTATCAATTGGCAACAAGATAATCAAGCGAGTAATCATGCAACCTGAACTAATTTATAATCAACAATCAAATAAACTCCGGTTTGTTAAGATTTAACCAACATTTCATTGCTGCGCAAGTTCGCCAGCAACTGCAACCTTGCAATCACAATTACTCACAAGCTGTCTTGACATTGTGGACAATTAAGCTCAATATCAATTGAGTACAGAGTGAGCTAAAAAACAAACAAGACATTGTCTTAATATCAGGGCTTAGTAAATTCAAAATTGAAATTGATTTGAATTGATAATACCTGAAGGTTTGCATGAACATCCGAAGGTTTATTTAACTTCGGAATCTATATAATCTGCGATGGTGGTATTAAAGTTGATTTATGGAGAGATACAGTGGGTAAATTATTAAATTTCTTCGACCAATGGCCTTTTAAATTTTTACTTCCCAGCTTATTGACGGTAATTCTTTTCTCTGCGGTAATTTTCTTTTATCTGATACCCAATCACGAAAAAAGCATCATCGAGCACAAACGTGAAAGCATCAAGATGATGGTAGACATCATCTGGACTGACATGGCTCAATACGAGGAGATGGTCAGAAACAATGAGATTGGCGAGGAAGAAGCAAAGCGAACGATAATCAGGACAGTGCGCCAACTCCGCTACGGGGAGGAGATGAAGGATTATTTCTGGATCAACGACCTTCACCCCAGGATGGTTATGCATCCCTACCGAGCAGATCTTGAAGGAAAAGATTTGTCGGATCATAAAGATCCCAACGGAAAACATCTGTTTCAGGAATTCGCCAAAGTAGCCAAAGAGTCCGGCAATGGTTATGTCGAATACATGTGGCAATGGAAAGACGAATCCAAACGCATAGTACCTAAATTATCTTAAGTGAAATTATTCGAACCCGGGGGTTGGGTGGTAGGCACAGGTATCTATGTAGAAGATGTGCGAGCCGAAATCCAGGGAATGACTCAAAAGCTCGCCATTTTCTCCACTCTGATTCTATTTGTGATTGGACTGCTGTCGGCTTTTATCATTTATGCCGGAGCAAGAAGCGATAAACAGAGAAAACAGGCGATTGAAAGTTTAAGATCCAGCGAAGAGAAGTTTCGCAATATAGTTGAGAACGCAAACGACATTATCTATATGTTAAATAATCGTGGTTATCTGATCTACGTTTCAAGGAGCTGGACCGAACACCTGGGACACTCTCCCGAAGAAGTACTCAACAAAAAATACACCGATTTTGTTCACGAAAAGGATATGCCTTCCCTAAGTAAGGCTATACAACATTTGATGCACACTGGCAAAAAGATCCAGGGAGTAAACTACCGACTGAAGCACAAGGACGGTCACTGGGTCTGGCATACAAGCAACGCCTCCAGGTACCAAATATGCAACGGCAAACATGCATTCATTGGAATATCCAGAGATATTTCCGAACGAATGCATTTTATAGAAGCATTGATGGAAAGCGAGGAGAAATACAGAATTCTGGCCGAAAACGCGACAGACATCATCTGGACCATGGATCTCAATCAAAAATTCACTTATTGCAGCTCGGCCATTTATAAAGTGCTGGGATATACACCCGAAGAATTGCTGCAAACCGAAGTATATGGAATTATACCCCCACTATACACCGACATGATAAAGAAAGTTGTACAAGCAAAAATCGGACAGGCACAAAAAGGCCACCCGGAAGCTCAGGAAACCGTTTCGGTGGAAGTGCAGCTTCTAACAAAAAGCGGCAAATTCGTTTGGTGTGAAATTACCGGCAGAGTAGTAACCGATAAGGTGACCAATAAACCCCGATATATAATAGGAGCGACAAGAGACATCAGTGACCGGAAATCCTCTCAGCTCTCACTTGACAACGAACGAAGGTTACTCAGAAATATCATGGACGCCACTCAGGATCTCATTTTCATAAAAGACACCGAGGGACGGTACCTGGAAGGCAACAAGTCATTCCTTGATTTTAGGGGAATCGAAAGAGAAGATCTCCTTGGAAAAACAGATTACTCTTTCTTCAACGAGAAGAGAGCAAAGATCATGCGAATTGAAGACACCCAAGTTCTGCACAAACCGGGTGGAAGTCTTCAGAAGTTGTGGTTCACAGACACCAAGGGCAAAAAGCATTTATACGACACACTAAAAAGCGCTCTAATAGATTCCGAGGGCAATATCAAGGGCGTCGTAGGAATTTCACGAGATGTGACCGAAAAACATGAAATAGAAAAGCAAAAATCCAAGATAGAGGAAAAGCTCAGGCATACCTACAAACTGGAATCGATTGGAACTCTTGCCGGCGGCATAGCCCACGATTTCAACAATATTCTTTCCATTATTGTCGGAAACACCGAACTGGCTTTAGACGACCTGAAAGACGAAAAACATCCCAGAAAAGAACTGCAACAGGTACTGAACGCAAGTTACCGAGCCAAAGAACTGGTAGGCCAGATCTCGACTTTCAGCCGTCTGGGACAAACTCAGAAACAGGTGCTTAACATAAACGATGTAGTGGAAGATGCGCTCAAGATGCTTAGAGCAGCACTGCCTTCTACCATAGAGATCAGAAAGTCTTTCGAACCCAAAGGTCTTCTGGTCTTCGCCGACCAGACCCAGATTCACCAGGTGATAATCAATCTGTGTACCAATTCCGCCCATGCCATGCACAACAAGGGCGGTATATTGGACATCATTGTCGAACAGGTTTTCATCAATAAACAGAAGGCGGAAGATATTGCCGGGATAGAAATCGGTAAGCACGTAAAGATAGTGGTAAAAGATACAGGCAAAGGGATGACCCCAACAGTACTGGCACGCATGTTCGACCCATATTTTACTACAAAAAAAGCAGGAGAAGGCACAGGCTTGGGTATGTCGGTCGTTCACGGAATCGCCAGAGAACATGACGGAGCAATTACAGTCAAGAGTGTAGTAGACAAGGGCACTTCTGTATATATGTTCCTGCCTCTGTCTGAATTGAATGGTATAGAAAAACAACAACGATCCGAGGACACGAATCTTGCAGGAAAAGAGACTATCCTTTATGTGGACGATGAGCCTGAATTGGTAAGGCTTGGAGAAAACATCCTCAATCGACTCGGATATAAAGTCATAGGTGAAACTTCAAGCACAAAGGCTTTAGAGATATTCAAGGCCGATCCCAATAAATTCGATGCAGTCATAACAGACCAGACCATGCCACGAATCACAGGCGTAGAACTCGCTGCAGATATACTCAAAATCAGACCTGAGATTCCAATCATTATTTGTACCGGCTACATAGAAGAGTCAATACAGGAAGAAGCGAATCAAATAGGAGTGGCAATGTTCGTCAGCAAACCTGTATCCAAGCAGGAAATAGCCAAAGTACTCCGTTCTACACTGGAAAAAGCAGCAACAGAAAGAAGTTGAATATGGCCAGAATACTGATTATCGACGATGACAGAATGATGTGCGATATGATCTCCAACAAGATCAAGCGCATGAATCACGAAGTTGATATCGCTTATAACCTGGAGTCAGGTCTGGCAAAGTCCAAGCAAACCGATTTTGACGTGGTATTTCTGGACGTGCGCCTTCCGGATGGCAACGGATTGGAAATCATACCAAAACTCAGAAACCTTCCTTCTGTGCCCGAGATCATAATAATAACCGGCCTCGGCGACCCTGATGGCGCTGAATTGGCCATAAAAAACGGTGCCTGGGACTATATCGAGAAAGGCTCATCCTTAATGGCGATGACTCTTCCTTTAGCCCGAGCTTTGCAATACCGGGAGGAAAAAACCTCCAGCCATGGAGCAGTATCGCTGATACGGGACGAAATAATCGGCAACAGCCCTAAAATGAAACAGTGCCTGGACCTTCTAGCGCAAGCCTCTACCACGGATGCCAACGTGCTGATATCCGGAGAAACAGGCACTGGGAAAGAAATCTTCGCCTGGGCTTTGCACAAAAACAGCCGCAGAGCTGAAAACAATTTCGTGGTTGTGGATTGCACTGCTCTACCGGATAAATTGATAGAAAGCATGTTGTTCGGCCACAAAAAGGGAGCCTTCACTGGGGCGAGCGAAAGTCAGAAGGGACTTATCAAACAGGCTGACGAAGGCACACTGTTTTTAGATGAAATTGGAGAACTGCCCCTCGAACTGCAAAAGTCTTTCCTGCGTGTATTGCAGACACACCGTTTCAGACCAGTCGGCAGCGATTCTGAAGCTTCGAGCAACTTCCGCCTGATAGCCGCCACAAACAGGAACCTAGACAAAATGGTAGAGGAAGGAACATTCCGGGAAGACCTCTTGTTCCGCCTGCGTTCTTTTTCTATCATCTTGCCTCCTCTTAGAGAACGCATGGAAGATGTCAAGGCTCTTACACTGTTTCACACCAGCAGAATATGCGACAAATTCAACATCGGCACTAAAGGCTTCAGCCCAGAATTTTTCGATTCATTAATGAGCTATGACTGGCCGGGCAATGTCCGTGAGCTTGTCAACACTCTTGAAAGAGCGATAACCGCCACCGTAGACGAACCAGTAATCTTTCCCAACCACCTGCCTATAGAAATCAGAGTCAAGATCGCTCGAACCTCAATCAGTCGTGAAGCAAACAAAGTCTACGACGATACCGATGAGTTCTCTACCGAAGGGGTACCTACTTACAAAGATATCAGAGAAAAGACTATCCATAGTATGGAAAAGAAATACATGGACAGGTTAATGCTCTTCACAAACGGCAACATAAAAGAAGCCTGCAAGGTTTCAGATCTTTCCCGCTCCAGACTTTACGTCCTCTTGAAGAAGTACGGCATAACAGCCAAAGAAACTTCAGACTAAAAGGGCTCTCGAAACAGCCGATTTCAATCTATGTTTACAAGACAGCGTCCCTAATAGGAGGACGAGAATTTTGTCCCCGTCCACCTCAGACGGACAGCACACCCGCCTAACCGACTGATTTAACTCACATCGCAAATAAGACAAGTTCTGGCATGTTTGTTGCTCAGTAGCAATGTGTCTGTTTTGGAAACCGATTTAAAAGGTCTGACACGTGAGAAACTTACTTGCTTACATCCCACACTCATCCGATAACGGCGACGGAGTCAGATCCGCCATTTCCCAAGCCGGCCTTCTTTCGGGTCTGGAAGAACTCGACACGATTTCCAAACTTGAAGAAAAACTCCGCAAACCTTTGGGAGAAAGATATTCGGTCTTACTTATGCCGCAAGACCAGAATGATTTGGATTTACTCATAAGCTTACAAAAATTGTTTGAAAGCCTCCCAGTCATTATACATCTGCCAGACTCTACAAAAGAAAGCATCTCAAAAGGACATGAATTGCGTCCCAGGTACATGATTTTCCCTGGAGACGATTTATCGGATTTTTCATTGGTTCTGAGGCGTTTAGCCTCATGACATTGCTTAGCGGGACATTATAAAAAAGGAAAAGTGAAATGATTCAAATGCGTTCGGTAAAGACAAAGATACTGACACTGAGCATCTCGGCGGTCGTATTGGTATCACTGGCTATGGTTATGATTATCCTCGTGCAGAAAGGCTCTTTGAAAGAGGAAATTGTCGGAGAAATGAACACACTTGCTCAAAGTGAAACCAGCAAGATTTCCAAAGACACTTATCTCATGGTGCGGGCCATGGATGAATCTCTCAAGGAAAAGATCAAGGGAGACCTGGCAGTAGCCAAAGATATTATCAGACGAGGAGGAAAAGCTAATTTCTCCAGGTTCGAGAAAGTAAGCTGGAACGCCAGAAACCAGTTCACCCAATCGGGCGGAACTATCGAACTGCCTAAGATGATGGTAGGCAATACATGGATAGGCCAAGTGTTATCGGCCAGTGAAGAAGCTCCCATCGTTGACGAAGTACGTTCCCTGACCGGCAGCATATCTACGGTATTCCAGAGAATCAACAGCGGCGGAGACATGCTCAGAGTGGCAACCAACGCCACCGGCGCGGACGGCAATCGCCTTATCGGAACATACATGCCATCGGTAAACCCCAAAGGGCAATCCAACAAAATAGTATCGACGGTCGTAAGGGGACAAACATACACGGGTCTCAGCAGTATCCTCGGTAAAGTGTATCTCGCCGTTTACGACCCGATCTTCAATCAGGACAATCAAGTAATCGGTATGCTGTTTGTTGGTGTTGATCGCGACAAACTGACAAGCCTGCGTAACGGCATTATTGATATCGTAGTCGGTAAAACCGGTTATATCTTTGTTTTGGGAGGCAAAGGCGACAAAAAAGGCGAATACCTCATATCGCAGGGAGGCAAAGCCGACGGCAAGAGCATCTACGACTCAAAAGACTCCAATGGCAACTTCTTTGTACATGACATTATTGAAAAGG
>CAYTHG010000042.1:13630-16311 GCA_964437525.1 uncultured Myxococcales bacterium
ACTAACCACAAGAGACGGTGAAGCCGAATTCATCCGTTACCCCTGGAAAAATGCGGGTGAGTCCACTGCTCGCATGAAGCTTGCGGCAGTAACCTACTACGAACCCTGGGACTGGGTAATCGGCGCAGGTGTCTATGAAGACGACTATCATGCCGCACAACAGCGTGTCGAAGATTCCTTGAACGGTATGGTTATAATGGGTATCATCGGAGCATTGTTGCTCTTGGCATTGTCAAGCATAGTCGCTCTTCTGGTCGCCAACAAAATCTCCAAACCTCTGATCCAGATGGTAGGTATCGCTCAGGGTCTGGCCGAAGGAGACATCGAACAGGAAGTCGATATCGCAAGCTCGGACGAGGTCGGCCAGCTTGGAAGTGCTTTCCAACAGATGATCGAGTCTCAACAGGAAATGGTTCGTGCCGCGCAACATGTTGCCAATGGCAACATGGAAGCCAACATCATCCCACGTTCCTCAAAAGACACGCTTGCCATTTCTCTCAAATCCATGGTCGATGTCATTAAAAACATGTTGACCGAGACTGAGACCCTGATTAAATCGATCCAGAACGGCGAAGTAAAGACTCGCGGCAATCCTGAAAACTTCAAAGGCGGATACAGCGACTTGGTACAGGGCATCAACGATCTGGTAGAAGCCTTTGTAAAACCGGTTGAACTGTCTTTGGACTATATCTCCAGAATCGCTAAAGGCGACATTCCCGAAAAAATCACGGAAACCTATCGCGGCGACTTCAACACCATCGTTGTCAGCCTGAATACCTGCGTGGACACAGTCAACAATCTGGTAACGGACATGAACGAACTTGTCGAAGGCGCCTTGGACGGCAACCTCGCCAACAGAGCCGACGACAAGAAGCACAAAGGTGATTTCCAGAAGATCGTTCAGGGCGTCAACAAAACTATAGATGCTTTTGTCGCACCTATCGATGAAGCCTCCCGCGTACTTGAACAACTCGCAGTAGGCAACCTTACTTCCAGAATGGACGGCGCATATCGCGGCGATTTCGCCAAGATCAAGACTGATCTCAACAACACTGCAATTTCTTTGAACGATGCTATTACCCAGGTCTCCACTTCCGTCAACCAGGTCAGTGCAGCATCCGAGCAGATCGCCTCTTCCAGCCAGTCTGTAGCAGAAGGCGCATCCGAGCAGGCATCCTCGCTTGAGGAAACCTCATCGAGCCTCGAAGAAATGTCCAGCATGACCAAGCAGAACACCGACAACGCCCAGGAAGCCAACAACTTGGCACTGTCGGCCAAGACAAGTGCAGATGTCGGCAAGGTATCCATGAACAACATGATGGAAGCCATGGGACAGATCAAGACTTCGGCAAAAGGAACCGCCGAGATTATTCGCGACATTAACGAAATCGCATTCCAGACGAACCTCCTGGCTCTCAACGCCGCTGTCGAAGCAGCACGCGCCGGAGAAGCGGGACGTGGATTTGCGGTAGTCGCAGAAGAAGTCCGTAACCTGGCTCTGCGCTCCAAAGACGCAGCGAAAAAGACGGAAGAACTCATCAAGGAATCCGTCAGCCTGGCTGAAGACGGCGAAGTTGTCACCGGTGAAGTAAATGAGAAACTTCTGGAAATCGTGGACGGCGTCGGCAAAGTGACCGCCATAGTCGGCGAAATCTCACAGGCCAGCTTAGAGCAGTCGCGCGGCATCGATCAGATTAACAAGGCCATTTCGCAGATGGATCAGGTCACACAACAGAACGCATCCAACTCCGAAGAATCCTCAAGCGCGGCCCAGGAGCTTTCCAGTCAAGCCCAGGAACTGGCGGCAATGATCGGCAAGTTCAGAATCAACGAAGCGGACGCAAAAGCTATGGAAACTACTGCCCAACCGCCTGCAAAACCGAAATCCAGCAGCAATCAGATTTCCAAAAACAATGGTTCGGGCGACAAATCATACAAGCTGAGTCCGGAAGATGTAATTCCATTGGACAGCGATCCTGACTTCAAGGAGTTCTAGAGGGGAAATCGATCTCTCCCTTTCTCCAGGCGGCGGAACCGACTTTCCCACGGTTCCGCCGCCTTTTTTTATCTCCTGTATAATAATCCAGAAAATTAACAGCATGAATCACATGCGATTCTGAAGCCTTCCTAATTCTCGCCATCATTAATTTGACAGAAGCTTTTTTTTTACATAGCATTCATTTGTTCGTTGTGAAGGCAAGCAGGGAAGTTCGGTGAAATGCCGACACGGTCCCGCCGCCGTAAGCGCAGACGAGGCGACATTATGTCACTGGGGTAACCTGGGAAGGCGTCGCCGGTAGGATGAAGCGCGAGTCGGAATACCTGCTGCATTCAATCTAAAAGTTATTTCTCTCCGCGGAGGGGGAAGTGCTCCGGAATTCTTTCCAGGTATTATCCCTTTTCGCCACAGACAGGAAGTAAGCCAATGAGGTGCTATCCGCTGTGGTGTAAAATGTCAGGTCCAGGTTGTCTATTTTCTCGGCGTATACGTGCGCCTGAAATCCGACTTACCCGAAATCTCGCTCCAGATCGCGACCTGCTTTTATTGTCACCGGATGAAGCAATTTTTGACAAAAAGAAGGAAGGGAACTGGAATGAGTAAGTATGGTATCAAATCATTTTTCGCAATCTTTGCAACATGTTGTCTTATGCTCACAAGCGCCTGCGGCGACGATTCGGAC
>CAYTHG010000043.1:0-16303 GCA_964437525.1 uncultured Myxococcales bacterium
GGCGGCGAAGAATCCAAGTCGGGTTGCGAAGAAGTTGAATTGAATGAAATTCTCGAACGCTCGAAAGAACTTGAAAACATCAACCTGCGGGGATTGATGTCCATTCCACCTTTTTTAGACGATCCCGAGGAAATCAGACCGTATCATGCTAAACTCAGAGAGTTGAGAGACAGAGCGCAAACCACCTTCGGGCTGGCATTGCCGGAATTGTCCATGGGCATGTCTTTCGATATGGAAGTAGCCATAGAAGAAGGCGCTACGATAGTAAGGGTCGGCACGGACATTTTCGGACCTAGGATAAAATAACAAAGGGGAATCTACATGGGCGTTGCCATCTCATATTTGATTTCTGGCGTTGCAGTCATATTGAATCTGGTTTTGAATATCTTTTTCTTTATGACGCTGGCGCGAGCCATACTGACCTGGATCCCCAACCTTGACCTGCATCAGCCCGTCATTGTTCTTTTATGGCGTCTGACCGAGCCGATCCACCGCCCCCTGCGGCGCCTGCTTCCCAAGCTTGCAAACTACAGTGGCTTCGACCTGGTCCCGCTGGTAATTCTGTTCGGTATATACGTCATACAAAAACTCGTGATCGAAAACCTGCACGTACTTTCAGCTTATCTGGGCGCATAAGGAGGATGTCATGGAATTGACTCCGATGGAAATAAGGCAAAAGCAGTTCACCCCCGAATTTCGCGGCATCAGCAAACGCGAAGCCGAAGAGTTTTTGCAATTGGTGTCCGAAGGCCAAGAAGACCTTATCCGCGAAAACAACGAGATTAAAGACAAAGTGCAGAAACTCAAGCATGAACTTGACGAGCACCGCGAACGCGAGAAAGTTCTGCGCGAAACTCTGGTCGCCGCACAAAAGATGGCCGAGGACATGAAATCCAACGCCGGGCGCGAAGCCAACCTGATTCTTTCCAACGCCGAAGCCGAAGGCGAACGCATCGTCGATGACTTCAAGAAAAAGCGCGAATTGGTCGTGTCCGAAATTCACGAATTGAAGCGCCAGAAAATACAGTTCGAGACAACCCTGCGCAACTCACTTGAAATGCACCTGAAACTTTTGGATGCCCTCAAAGACGAAGAAGAGGAACTGAAAGAAATCCACAACCACCCAAAAGACCCCCCCACCCAGGAAGAACAAACAGCAGGCGACGAGACAAGCACTTGAGCGAATGGATAAATGATAGCGTTGACGGCACATCAATCCTGGTAAAAGTAGTTCCCAAAGCATCTAAAAGCGAAATCGTCGGCGTCGAAGGCGACTGCCTGAAAATTCGTCTAAAAGCCCCACCTGTGGACGGAGCCGCCAACAAAGAACTGATTAACATGCTTGGAAAACTGCTGAAAGTCCCGAAAAAGGACATAATTATCAAGCAAGGCCATGCATCCAAGAGAAAACGTGTTTATATTGTAGGTGTGGGAAGCAAAGAGGTTCAAAAACAACTGGCTGAGTGAGGTATGAATTCTTGCATTTTAGAAACACATTTTTACTGGCGTTAATACTGCTGGCGTTTCTGGTTACACCAAACATTGCGTGGCCCCAAGAAGCGACAAGTACAGCAAATCCCCAGCAGCTGGCAAAAAAAACCGGCATAAAGCTCCCCGATGACTTCAGGTGGCTCGTTTCCGAGAACATCGTTTACTATTTCCCCGAAAGCGCACAGTCCAGAGTCTCAGATATAGTCGAAGTCGGCAGCGATGCCCGCCGGGAAATATTCAGACACATAGGTATAGATTCCGGCGAACCGATTCAGGTTTACCTTGTCAGCTCAAGCAAGCAATACCAGAGACTTCAACCCAGAGGCCAAAAAGCCCCCGATTGGGCGGTGGGGCTGGCTTACGGTTCGCTTGGAGTAATTTATTTGCGTCAGGCAGGATCAAGCGGCAGCGTTGTCAACCTGCGCCAGACCTTCATTCACGAACTTTCGCACATTCTCATGCGTCGAGCACTTGACGGACGTGACATTCCGCGCTGGTTCTCCGAAGGCGTAGCCATGTACCACGCCCGCCAGTTTGATTTCGAGCGCATCAAGACGGTCGGCTACGCTATTTTGATGGGCCGCCTGATTCCTTTGCAGGGCCTAGAAAGCCGCTTCCCGCAAGTTAAATCCGATATTAATCTGGCCTATGCCGAGAGCTTCGAGTTTGTCAATTTTCTGGTCAATGAGTTCGGCGAAGCCAATTTCCAGCAGCTTATTCAAAATATTGCAAGCGGAAAAGATTTCTACGCTGCATTGGAAATCGTCTATACCATGCCCTTGGACGAGTTGGAAGCCATGTGGATCTCAGATCTTAAAATGAGCTACACGTGGTTGCCCGCGTTAACTTCGGGCGGTACCATCTGGGGGCTGGCGGCATTGATTTTGGTAATTGGCTACATAAGCAAGCGCCGCATCAAGAAGAAAAAAATGAAGGAATGGGAAATCCGTGAAAACCGGGAAAACTGGTCGGAGAAACAACTGCCTCCACAGACAGCAAAAACCACCCCTGCCGATATTGTAAAAACAGAGCAGGGTTTAAACTCTCCAGAAGACCCCGACGACCACAGCCCACGCTCCAATGACCCCACCAAGTATATCCATTGATGCTTATTGACAAAACATGGTTTTCATCATCCGTGTAAAACGACAGACACCACCTGTCATTCCCGCGCAGGCGGGAATCCATCAAGAAACTCCAGCACTTGGATCCCCGCCTGCGCGGGGATGACGGAAGCTTATCTTTACCTTTTTGAAAGAGTTAACTTGGCAACAATCTGATCCATTGATGCTTATTTATGGATATTTGAATAAATATTAATTCAAACAATTTCCAAATCCAGCCCTCTCCATCTATAATTGGCTGAAAATTTCACTGGTTTACAAAATTGGTATCAGAAAAGGCTGGACGTTTGAAATTATCAAGACTTTTATATTCTCTTGCATTTGCGGCAGTGCTTGTTTCAGCCATTTCGCTGTCTTTGGCAGCTTGCACGGAAAACACGAGCGACGCCCCTGCCCCGCCCCCTGTGCAGAAAATTTCCATCCTGCACTTCAACGACTTTCACGGTCACTTAGAACCCTTTAAAAGGCATTACAAAGATACGCAAGCCTGGGGCGGATTGATGCGTATGGCCACTCTCGTCAAGCGCATCAGACAGGAAAACGAATCCAAAGGAATAGAAACGCTGTTTCTGTCCTCAGGCGACACTCTGCAAGGCTCACTTTTGTCTACGGCCTTTAAAGGCGAAGCAGAATTCCTTGCTTTGGACAAATTGGGCTTGACTGCAATGGCAGTCGGTAATCATGAGTTCGATTTCGGACCGGAAAGGCTTTTCGAGCTTGAAAGAATGGTGAACTTTCCCCTGCTGTCTTCAAACATCCACATGCGCGGCGGCTCGGGGCTATTGTTCAAACCATACGAGCTCATAACCGGCAAAAACGGACTCAGAATTGCCATTGTCGGTTTGACCACAGCCGAAACACCCATCACCACACTCCCAGAAAACGTAGAGGAATTTCGTTTTGTCGAACCGGAGCTGGCAATGCAGAGCTATTTCGACGATGTGGACAGAAGAAGCGACCTGATAATACTTCTGAGCCACCTTGGAAGAAACATAGATGAAGCAATCGCCAGACGCTATCCGGAAACCGATATCATTCTGGGAGGACACACACATACACTGATGGCCGAACCCAAAATAGCGGGAGAAGTCATCATAAGCCAGGCCGGAGACCACGGGCTTTACCTCGGCAGGTTAGATATAGAAATCAAAAAAGACCGTGCCTTTCTGCTAAAACACGAAATGATACCCATCAAACCTGACGTACCCGAAGATCCTGAAACAAAGAAATTTATTCAGGGATACAGCGACAAGCTCTCTGCCGAATACAAAAGACAGATAGGTTATTCAAAGGTTTTGCTGGATGGCGAAAGATCCAATATCCGCACTAAAGAAACCAACCTCGGAGATCTGGCGACAGACGCCATGCGCAACTTCACGAAAACGGATGTCGCCCTTCTGAACGGAGGTGCAATAAGGGACAGCATTCACCCCGGCCCCGTGTTGCTCGAAAATGCAATGCAGGCATTTCCCATGAACAACAAAATTTTCACAATGATAATTTCAGGCGAAGATCTGTTCAAAGTCCTCAAGCATTCCATCAGAGGCATAACAGGCTTGACAGCAGACGAACAGCTCGGCGGCTTCCTGCAAGTATCTGGACTGAGCTTCGAGGTCGATAAAGGTATCCCTAAAAACATTACAGTGAATGGCAAACGACTTGTACTCTACAAAAGCTATAAAGTGGCAACCATAGACTTTCTGGCTGCCGGCGGCGATGGCTACAAACAGCTTTTGAATGCCGATGCAAAATACAATACCGGCGTCATGCTGCATGACCTCGTCATCGAGCATTTCAAAAAGCACCACACAATCTATGAGTCGAACAGCAACAAAAGAATAATCCGTCAATGAAACTTCCATTTTTTGACAGTCCGCAATTTGCCGGGTATGCTTCTGGCAGGCCGGATACATGGATAGAAAGACATTGATGCACCGGATACTGAGAAAATCTTCTCTAAACATACTGCTAGCAGTTGCTATTCTGCTATTTCTTTCAATTCCCGTCACGCTCTGGGCTCAAACACAAAATCCCAACCCGAAGACACTTAAACTGAAACTAGGATCGGTGGCACCAGCCAACACCACTTGGGCAAAGCTGCTTGAAGATATCTCCAGTCAAATAAAAGAAAAATCCGAGGGTGCAATAGAAATCGAAATCGGCTACGGAGGAGTTTTCGGCGGCGAAAGAGAACTTCTCAGACAATGCCGTAAAGGAAAGGTTCCCATCGTCGGGGTAAGCTCGACAATCGTGGCAAGCTTGATAGAAGAGTTGTCAATAATTGAATTGCCCTACCTGTTTGAATCATACGATGAAGCCGATTACATCATCGACAATGTGTTCGACTCCTATATTTCCAAACGCCTTGAAGAAAATGGCCTCGTTCTTTTGATGTGGACGGAAAACGGCTACAAAAACATTGCCAGCATAAAGCCTGTTAGAAACTCCTCAGACCTGAAAGGTCTCAAGATACGTTCCCAGAAAAGCTCGGTATACCGCAAGATATTCGAAAGCTTCGGCGCCTGCCCGGTACAATTAAGTGTTAGAGGCGTTGTCAGAGGACTGCAAAGCGGGGTGCTGGAAGGCTTTGACAACACGCCTCTCTTCACCTACTCATCCGGGCTTTACCACCACGTCAAATACTACACTCTGACCGAGCATTCCTACCAACCGATTTTAATGCTGATGTCTAAGAAAATTTACGACAATCTGGAGAGCATACAGCAAAAAACGATCATGGATGCAATGAGCACTAACAAGCTTGCAGGACGTAAAAAAGTACGGGCAACTATGGCAAAAACCACATCTAAACTTGCCGAAAACGGAATAATCGTAATCAAGCTGGATGAGCAAGCACGCAATGACTTCCGCAACACGGCCAAACTTGTCTATAAGGATCTGGGTTCGATTATGAATTCGAAAACTTTGGATCTTTTTGAAAAAGTTCAAAAGGAACTCGCAGCTTTTAGAAAAACAAAGTATTCTGCTGGCAAATAAGGAGTAGCGCCATGAATAAGGTGGAAGAGAAAATCAAAGGATTCGGCGGTCTGTCAATATACACCCAGCGCCACATCGTAGACGACGCAAAGGCCAATTTGGTTATCGTGCATGGGTATTGCGAGCACAGCGACAGATACCAACATCTGGTGGAGTACTTTAACGGCAAAGGTATGAACGTCTTCCTGCTTGATTTGCGCGGTCATGGCAAATCGGAAGGACAGCGTGCTCACGTCATGCAGTTTGAAGAATATCACGACGATTTGGACCGATTTGTGGCACAGGTTATGGAATGGTCTCCCGATTTACCTTCCTTCCTGCTCGGGCATTCTTTGGGCGGCCTGATTGTTTTTTCCTACCTTGCATTGCGCCCCAATTCACCTTTCAAAGGCGGCATTTTGTCGTCGCCCTATTTCGGACTGGCTATTGACGTAGCCCCTGTTAAAAAAATTGCAGCAAAGCTGCTGACAAAATTCCTGCCGCATCTCTCGTTGAAGAGCGAAATCGATCCGTACCTGTTGACTCACGACAAAAAGGTAGTGGAAGATTATATAAACGACCCCAATGTCCCCAAGGTCGCAAATACTCGCTGGTTTACGGAGTCTGCAAAAATGCAGGAAACCTGTATGCGTAAAGCTCCCGAAGTGCAACTGCCCTTCTTGCTGATGCACGGCGGCGAAGACCAGATCGCAGGCCCGGACATAACCAGAAAGATTTACGCGTTGCTTGGTTCCAAGGACAAGCAACTGCAGATATTAGACGGCCTGTACCACGAAATCTTCAACGAGATCGAGAAGCAGGACGTAATGGATAAAACCTGGGACTGGATATCACCCAGAATTTAGTTTTTTATATGGAGAATAAAATGAGCGAGCGCGAATCCTTGCCCCTGCTGTTAAGGGCCAAAGGAAAATATATAGTCCCGAATGCAATCACCGCTGCAAATATGGTAATGGGTCTGATCTCGATTTATTATGCAAGTCGCGGGTTTCACGCCACAGCAGCATGGATAATCGGCTACGCTATCATACTTGATAAACTTGACGGATCTACCGCCAGAATGTTAAACGCTTCGTCGGATTTCGGGGTGCAGTTCGATTCGTTCTCGGATTTCATCTCCTTCGGCATAGCACCGGCTTTCATAGTTTTCAGCCTTTTGAACAGTGATCCTTACGCCGCTTCGTTCGCAAAGCCACACGAAGCTGTGTTCTTATACGTCGGAGTGGTTTTCTTCATCTTGATGTCAGCCTCCAGATTAGCGCGCTTCAACGTGACAACCATGCCGAACACCCGTTACATGTTCGGATTACCCACCCCAGGCGCTGCGGGTTTTATTATCACGTTTATCCTGACCGGTCTTAAATATGCAGATGTAGCGTTTTTCTCCAAGTGGTTGTTGGCACTGCCTTATATCCTTATTGCAATGGGCGTTATGGAGATCAGCAATTTCGCTATACTCAAGGTTGGAAAAAGAGAAAACCTGAGCGGAAAAGCCTTCGAGGTTTTCGGATTCTTATTCCTGGCATACTGCTTTGTAACCCGCTCCCTGCCCGAAGTTCTCTTCATTATGGGAGTGGTCTATATTCTTTACGTCTTCGGTTACAACTTAAAAAACCGGGATAAAATTCGCAAAGAGCTTGAAGAAGCCGGTGTGGAGGTAGAGGAAGACTGAGCATGACTCGCGTCGCTACAGGTTTGGAAAACCTGCTCAATTCTCCGCCGGAATACCTGAAGAACAAAAAGATCGGCCTGCTCGCACACCAGGCTTCGATATCCATTGACGGAATATCCACACTGGATTGCCTGCTCTCGGCAGGTTTCAAGATAGCCAGGATCTTCGGCCCGGAACACGGCTATGCAGCCGCTGCACAGGATATGGCCGGAGTAAGCACTTCAAAACACAAAGATCTGCAAGTCGTCAGTCTGTACGGAGACAGCTTCGAGTCCTTGTTCCCTCGCATAGAAGATCTTGAAGACCTCGACTGGTTGATAGTCGATTTGCAAGACATCGGCAGTCGCTACTATACATACTTCACAACGCTGGGCTTTACCATGGAACAGGCTCACAAGGCCGATTGTTCCGTTCTGGTACTGGACCGCCCCAACCCGATCAACGGCCAAACGCTTGAAGGCAACATGCTGACAGAAGGCATACGTTCTTTTGTCGGTTGGTATCGCCTGCCCGTACGCCACGGAATGACCATAGGCGAATTGGCACAATGGCTCAATGACACCTACTCCATATGCAGCGACCTGCGCGTGATTCCATGCTCCGGCTGGCGACGTTCGATGTGGTACGACAAAACCGGCCTACCCTGGGTGCTACCATCCCCCAACATGCCGACGCTCGATACAGCCGCTGTTTATCCGGGCGGCTGCCTGCTCGAAGCCACAAATCTTTCCGAAGGTCGCGGCACAACCAAACCATTCGAGCTGTTCGGCGCGCCCTGGCTGGATGCCGAAACGCTTGCGAATAGAATGCGTGCCCACAAACTTGAAGGCGTGATCTTCCGCCCCACTGTTTTTCAGCCGACCTTCCAAAAGTTCAAAGGCGAAGACTGCAACGGACTGCAAATTCATGTAAGCGACAGAAGCAGCTTTAAATCTTACCTATGCTACCTGTTGCTTATAAATGAAATCGCCTCCATGCACCCGAAACACTTTGCCTGGAGAACAGAAGAATACGAGTTCGTAAGCGATCCGCTGGCTATAGATCTTTTGACAGGCGATACTGATGCGAAAGAGTTGATAGAAGCTCACGCATCGAAACGTGATTTCGAGGTTTTTTCAGTCAAAGGACTTGAACAATTCAAAAAAGAGCGCCAACGCTTTTTAATTTACGATAATTGAACATGCAAAACGATATCACGACAATCGGCCCCTATAAGCTTCTCCGCAGCATAGGCAGCGGCGGTATGGCGCAGCTATACTACGCAGAGAAAAAAGAGGCGGAGGGACTGACAAAGCATGTCGCCGTAAAAAGGATCCACAAGGAATTTGCAGGTGACAAACGCTTCAGCGAATGTTTCATTCAGGAAGCGCGCCTCTCGCTGGATCTTCAGCATCCCAACATCGTACAGGTTTACGGCTTCGAAAAAATCGAGGGCGAGCTTTTGCTCGTTATGGAATACGTTGATGGTGTATCTCTGGCGTCTTTCAAGGACAGACCGCTATCCCCACAAAGTGTGTGGGAAATAATCGCTCAAATCCTGGACGGGCTTACGTACCTGCATTTTAAAGGCATAGTCCACAACGACATCAGCCCGCAAAACATTCTGATAGACACAAACGGTCATGTGCGCCTGACGGACTTCGGTATTTCTCTCCTGGCAGATGAAGAGAAAAAAAGCGACTTCGGCAATCTACGCTATGCCTCTCAAAGCATAATTTCAGGCAACCCTCCACAAGCCGCAGACGACTTGTATTCACTGGGACTGATTCTTGCGGAACTTTTATCCGGTTCAAACCTGCCTGAATGCAAGGGCTTGGATTGCGAAACGAGAGATAAAAGTTTAAAACGCATTCTCGCCGGTATCAAAACAAACGGTTTCGAGCAAGCCACCGCTTTCATAGAGTCGGCGACCGACAAAAACAAAAGTCCCGAACTGGAGCATCTAAAAGCGCTTGCGCCACCATCTTCTACAGAAACCCGCACCCAACTTGGATCTGCGGTTGTCAATATTCAAAAAATAAACGCCTTCGACGCAAACTGCACTAGAGATCTTCCACAAGAAAGAGCCTCAGGCAAACAGACGGGAAAAGAGTTCGCAATCAGGTGGGCCAAGCGGATACTGCTACTGGCGATCTTAGGCTTTATCGCCGCTCAAATATTGACGGCGGCATTCCTGCGCACGACAGGCGAAGGTCAAGAAGAGCCACCTGCCCCTTCAGAGGCAACAACTCATGAAATCAAACAAATCGAAATTGGGCTTGTGCCCATCGACGCTCGTCCCAAAGCGACGCTATACATCGATGCCCAAAAGACAGGCACAACTCCGCTACGCTTAAAGCTCAAGCCCGGCACGCACAAGGCTGTCTTTGAATTCAACTCCAAAGATGGTAAAACCTCGACCATCGAAAAGACATTTCAGGTTCACCCCGGAGCAAACAAAGAAATCTACGTAAAACGCTGAAGCGCCCAAACCAAGCCGTCAAAAAGCAAGAACGAATTAGGCTATACCCACTATAACCGGTAAATAATTCGGTTTAAATATTTACGCCTACTTCGGAAACTCTTTATGCATCTTTTACAGGGAATGAATCATTCAGATCATATATTTATACATAATTAAGCTTAATTATGCATAATTTTAATTAATATATTGACAAACCCAATTTCTGTAGATTACAATCAGTACACAATTTACGATGTAGAACACTTTAAATAGATTGAACAAGAACAATTCAGAAAGAAAAGGAGAAGGGAGTCATGCCTCAGCCCCTATCAAAAACAGACCTTAAGCGTATTTCCGATAAGTACCCCGAAGGAATTCCTTCACACGAAATCGTAGATATCTTCCAGAGCCGTGGATTCAGATTCAGCGAAGCCACTTTCCGCAAATACGTACAGATGGGCTTGGTTGAGCGTTGCAGACGCGTTGGCCGCAAAGGCAAGCATCGCGGCTCGCATGGTCTCTACCCCGTCAGTGCAGTAGAGCGCATCAATTCCATCAAAAAGATGATCTCAGGCGACCTGACACTGGAACAGCTCAAATGTTCTTATTTCTCTACCCGTCAAAAGGTTGAAGAAATCGAGAGACTTCTTACGGAAATCCAGAAAGATATCAACGAGCAACAAAGACAAGACGAACATCTGGAGAAGATGGACAGCCAGATCAATCGTGAGGTTGCTCAAGTTTCCAAGCAAGTTGGCACTTTAATCCGCACTCTGGAAAAGGCCGAAAACGTACTAATTTCAGGAACATAAAAATTTCCTATTGACAAACCGGCATTTCTTCGGCAAAACACTTCAATCAATTGGAGGATTACCGTTTTTAACGAAGATTTGGCTGAGAGGTCTAATTAGATGGAAGCTAAAAGCGCCATTAAGCGTTCTACAAAAAAGGGAAAGAACAAAAAAGCGTTCTTAAAGAAGATTGAGCTTGAGGAATTGAAAGCTCAGAATACAGACCCGGAAATGGCGGGTCTGATCGACATGGTGCAATACATGCGCCCCCAGAAAAGAGAGGATTGCCAGAAGCGTGAACGTCCTTGTATGTTCGTGTCTTGCAAGCATCATCTCTATCTGGACGTAAACCCGGAAACAGGTTCCATCAAATTCAATTTCCCCGACAAAGAAGTCTGGGAAATGAAGGAAACCTGCGCCCTGGACGTAGCTGACCGTGGCGGTATCACACTGGAGGAAGTAGGAGAGATCCTCAACCTAACCCGTGAACGTATCCGCCAAGTGGAAGTAAAGTGCCTAGAGAAGCTGAGGCATCAGAGTCGTAGAAACAACTTGAAAGACTTCGTAACCGAATAAACGACTTACCTTTTCAGGTATAAGAAAAGCCCGGCCATATGGTCGGGCTTTTTATTATTAATCTTCAATTGAAGATTTGCAAAAGCAAATCAATCCAGGAAACGATACCCTATTCCACGAATAGTCTGAATAAAGGGGGAATCCTCGCCTATCTTCTTTCTGAGGCTCCTGATATGCACGTCTACGATTCGCGCGGTGACGGATACGTCATTTCCCATTACCTTGAGCAAAATCTGCTCACGGTTGAATACTCTGGTGGGATCTGAAGCCAAGAGGAATAGAAGCTTGAACTCTGTAGGTGTCAGCTTTATGCTCTTGGACTGATATACAACCTGGTGCTTTTCTCTATCTATCAAAAGCCCTTCAATATCGAGAACATCTCCAACTTCCACGTTGGAATGTCTCAACAGAGCACGTACTCTGGCCATTAATTCAATATCGGAAAACGGCTTGGTTACATAGTCGTTGGCACCCTCATCCAAACCCTTGACAACCATATCTTCCTGATCTAGTGCCGACAGAATCAGAACGGGAATATTCATTAAGAGAGGATTCAAATGCATCTGACGACAGACTTCGATACCACTCATGTCAGGCAGCATAAGATCAAGTATAACCAGATCAATCTGCTTTGACTCAAGCATCTTCAAAGCGTCAGTGCCGTTGTATACACCGAAAACTTTGTAGTTTTCTTTCTTAAGACGAATGGATAGAAGACTAACCAAATCTTGCTCGTCATCCACGACGAGAACTACAGGAACTTTAGACATCCTTTACCCCATCACATTCACCTGAAGGCTTGACTTGCAGTTTTTCCTTGTTGCACAATGAACTTTGAGGTGCAACAGGTGATGAAATATGTTGGCCAATCCTCCTAGAAGGTAATCAAAACAGCATTCGGGTGCTCGAACTGCGGCCCGGTTTCCTTATCATCACTACCGCTGTCCATCGTCTGCCATACGACGATTCCTGCGACTGCTCCGGCAACAACAACACCGACAACCGTCCACAACCACCACTGAGCGTATAATGGAGTTTCTTCTTCCTCTTCGTCGGCTTCCTTCAATTCTTCAGGAGCGACAAAGGCGGTCATATATTCCACATCATCGGAGAAGAGACGATTCATATACGAATAGGTGTTATTCTCCAGATTGCTCGATACGGTATCAATGCGCTCGTTCAAGTGTTTATATTCTTCGGTTTCCATGTTGTAGTAGTAACCATCGATGGTAACGACTCCACGCTCTTCGAAAACCTTTGCAACAAGCAAGTGTTGCCTTGATAAAACTTTTCCCAATCCCTGAACCGGCGTCCACATGTAGCGGTGCTCATACTTCTTGCCGATGTCATTAACTTCTGCCTTGTAAGGGTAGTAGCGAGTAACCTGCTTCATGGGAACATTGACCTTCTTGGTCATACCCTCATAAAGGCTGAGTTTGGAACGATATTCCTGATAACCGGGAGCCTTTACCTTCAGATAATGTTCACCTACAGGAAGATTGCTCAAATTCAAAGGAGTCAGTCCACGGAAGTCTCCATCCAAATAGACCGGTGCTCC
The DNA here is from genome assembly GCA_964437525.1 of uncultured Myxococcales bacterium. Classification (GTDB taxonomy): domain Bacteria; phylum Myxococcota_A; class SURF-8; order SURF-8; family SURF-8; genus JAKQSH01. The sequence goes on from CAYTHG010000043.1 coordinate 12,653, forward strand.
CTTGCGGCTTGTTTCTACAGACAAAGCCGATGTCGCTTGCATCGAACGGGCGGTCTTTGCCTTTTCGAATACTTCCTGCACCCCAACAGGGAAGAAAGTTTGGTCCAGTTCAAGTTCGGAATCAAGCCATAAGGCGTGGGCAAAGGTTTTGCCGCCTTCGTCTTCGCTTCCAGCAAGAACCTGACTTGCACCCAGGAAAAGCAGACTGTCAATAACAGCATCGCGGTTTTCGAAGTATTCCATAAACGGTCGATAGAGATCTACCGCTTTTTTGAGGTTCTCAATCGCTTCAGGCAGACTGACGTTTTCGTAGGCGCGTTTTCCGTCTTCAAAGAAAACATCGGCTTTACGAACACGCTTTTTCTCACTCAAAGCAGAGCGATCACCCAAGCTATAATTGGCAGGAACATAGGTGAACTTGTCGTTGCCACGGAACCATGTTTCAACATTGTCGCTGATTTCAACGGCGCGTCTCAGATGGCTGCGGCTGCCCGGCAAAACAAGAACGGAGATTTTGGTTTCGCCATCGACACGGGGGCCGATTTCGATATCTTCCTGTTCCTTGATTATAGAATCTTCGACAGGCTTTTCTTCGGCTACAGGCTCGGCGATTTCTTCGTCTTCATCCTCGTCGAAGTCGTCGTCTTCGTCTTCGAGGTCTTCTTCCTTGGCCTTGTCAGCCTTGTCAGAATCTTCGTCTTCGTCGAAGTCCTCATCTTCATCCTCGTCGAAGTCGTCGTCCTGGTCATCTGCCGGCTCAGCTTTTTTCTCCGGCTCGGGCTCCGGCTCTGGCTTTGGCTTTGGCTCCGGTTCAGGTTCAGGCTCAACTTCCTCCGGCATCTCCTCGGCAGGAGATGTATCCTCGGGAGCCTCTCCCAAAAGATCGGAATCATCGGCATCCAACAAGTCATCAATGTCATCCTGGGCATATGCTTTGGACAAGCCAATACAAAGCCCCAAATTCACATTGTAGGACAGGAACATGGAAACCGTAACTACAATAGCCAATAAAGCGAATTTACTACTCGCCCTCCAATACCTCATCTTGCATTCCCCTCGGAAGTCCTGAAATTCGTCGTACCTTACTCTAAATTTAACATTAGGATATACCTCAATGCGTGAATAAGGGCAAATGTTTTTAACAAAACTAACCGATTTTGTAAGGCTTTCGGCACCGATGTCTCTAGCACTTGAAGATATGCGTCTTTTTTTATTTCCTACCTTGACTTAGAACGGCATCGTCGTAAACTCAATTCATTCTGACTGCTGGGCAATGAAATGATATCGGCGCCGACAATCAAGCTCACATTGTTAATAAGGCAGGGTATCTGCCCCAAACCGATTGTTTCCTCTGGTTTCGATGGCACATTCTCAAGTGTTGCCCTTCCTGCCCGAACAAACATCTCGCAAACATTATCGAAAACAAAACCTTACCTACATTCATACAGGTACGTTTACTTATCTAAAACCGAAAACTGTTCCAAAAACGAGGAGTAAGTCATGTCAATAGAAATGAAATCAATCTGGCTGGACGGAAAGTTGATACCCTGGAACGAGGCAAACACACACATTCTCAATACCACTCTGCATTACGGCTACGGCGCTTTCGAAGGCATCCGCTGCTACAAATGCGAAGACGGTCGTTCTGCCATCTTCAGACTTGAAGAACATATCCGCAGGATGTTCGACTCCTGCAAAATCCTGATGATAGAGATTCCCTTCACTCAGGAAGAAGTCTGTAAAGGCGTAGTGGAAACTCTTAAAGACAACGACCTGGAAGAATGCTACATCAGACCTTTCGTTTACGAGGGTTCGGGCTCAATGGGGCTGGTGGCGTACAACCCTGTCCATGTAGCCATCGCCGCCTGGCCCTGGTCTTCTTATCTGGCCGACGGTCTTTCGGACAAAGGCGCAAAAGTCAAAGTTTCCTCTTTCTCCCGTCACCATCCCAACGTCGGCATGGTCCGAGGTAAAATCAACGGCCAGTACGTCAACTCGACACTTGCCAAGCGCGACGCACAAAAAGACGGCTTCGACGAAGCAATCATGCTCGACACCAGCGGCTATGTTTCCGAAGCAACAGCCGAAAACATCTTTGCGGTCCGCGACGGCATCATTTACACACCTCCTCTGTCTTCTTCGATTCTGGCCGGCTTGACCCGCGACACCGTTATCCATGTGGCTCGCGGCTTGGGCTACGAAGTACGCGAAGAATCGTTCCAGCGCGACTTCATGTACATCTGCGACGAAATTTTCTTCTGCGGCACCGCCGTAGAGATAATGCCCGTGCGCGAGATAGATTTCCGCAGCATAGGCGAGGGCAAGCCCGGACCGATTACAAATGCGGTCAAGGAACAATATTTCAAATTGATCCGTGGCAGTTGGACAGAAAAGCAGGAATGGCTGACCTACCTGTAAGCTTATCGACAATACAAAAAAAAGGCCGCGAAGGTGAAAACCTTCGCGGCCTTTTTGTAAACAATAAGGACTTAACCTCAACCCAGGAAAACAGGATCTTCCGTGTTTTCCCATGCCACCTCACCGCGCACAATGACTTTCCATGTGTGCAGTCTAGCTATGTGATACAAAAAATACTCAGGTGCGGGAATATCCAGCAACAGCAGATCGCCGCGCATACCTTCGGCAACGTGACCTATCCTGTCGCTTAAAAGCAGAGACTCAGCCGCCGTGCGAGTAATTGCAGGCAGGGCTTCGTCGAAACGGACTTTCATTTGCATACAGGCAAGCTGCGCTGCAAACGGCAAATTGGAACACATTGCAGAACCGGGATTGAAATCGGTGGCAATGGTTACCTTCAGCCCGGCATCAAGCATCTGCCTTGCATCCGGGTATTTGTAATTCAGATAAAGCGAGCAGATCGGCAGCAGCCCTGCAATAACACCGGCTTCTTTGAGGACCGCAATATTTTCCGGGGCCATGTTTTCGAGATGCTCCGCCGAAATCGCACCTATCTCCGCTGCAAGTTCCGAAGCTCCCGAGTCATTAAACTGATCGGCGTGCATACGCGGCACCATGCCGTAATCCTGCGCCGCCATCAAAACGCTGTTGGCCTGCTCAAAGGAAAAGGCGCCATCTTCGCAGAATACATCGCAGAAACGTGCAATGCCCTGCTCTCCTACGGCAGGAATCATCTCTTCCACAAGCAACCTGACATAAGCTTCACGGTCGTCTTTGAATTCCAACGGAAAATCGTGCGCCCCTAAAAATGTGGGGATAATATCGACTTCATGGTCTTCATCGAGTTGCTTCAATACTCGCAGAATTTTCAACTCACTCTCGGTATCAAGACCGTAGCCACTTTTGGCCTCTACAGTCGTGACACCCCAGCGCAGCATTTCGTCAAGCCATTTAGAGGCTCGCTCATACAGCTCTTCCTCGCTTGCCTCGCGGGTAGCCTTGACTGTAGCGTTTATGCCGCCGCCTTCGGCTGCAATCTGCATGTAAGGGACACCGGACAATTTGCGCGCCCACTCTTCGTCCCGGCTACCGCCGAACACCAAGTGGGTGTGACTGTCGATCAAGCCCGGCATTGCCACGCATCCACGAGCGTCTAAAACTCTTTCCGATTTGTCGATGATTTCCGGGTCCAGTTGGGATTCCGGTCCGACCCAGACGAACTTGCCATCATTG
>CAYTHG010000044.1:0-16282 GCA_964437525.1 uncultured Myxococcales bacterium
ACCGCAAGTTTTGCAGTTTCGTAGCTTGATGAATCAAAATCGAATTTGATCATATTCTGGTCAGACATTTGTCCCTCCTTCTTTCTAATTCCGCCTTAAATCGATAAATAAAAAACTTGTCAAAAATGTGTCCCTTTGACGCGAAGCCTTAGACTTCGCGGAATATCTTTTTGAATGCCTGTCCAAGCCATTCGGTGAACGAGCGCCCGCCGCTGGCATTAGCCGGGCGGTACTTTGCGCCGTATAGCAACATCCCTACCGCCGTCGAATAGCGCGGGTTGTTGGTCAGATCGGATAGGCCGTAGACGCCGGTCGGATGTCCGCAGCGTACCGGCATTTTCATTATCTGTTCGGCCAACTCGGAAAGGCCGTCTAAATTGGCGCTGCCGCCTGTTATGACTACGCCTGCGCCCAGTTTCTCTTTGTAACCTGAGCGAACGATCTCTTCTTCTATAGCTATGAATATTTCTTCGACACGCGCCTCGATTATGTCGCACAGAACCCGGCGAGACATAAGGCGCGGTTCTCCTGAACCTATCTTGGGAACTTCGATGTCCTCGTTGTTCTCGATCAAGCCGGACATGGCAGCGCCGTGCTTGTGCTTGATTTTCTCGGCGGCCCACATGGGTGTGCGCATTCCTACGGCGATATCGTGCGTTATCAGTTCTCCGCCGATCGGCAGTATCTGCGTGTGCACCACGCTACCGCGATAGTAGACAATAATATCGGCAGTGCCGCCGCCGATGTCTATCAAAGCTGCGCCCAGCTGGCGCTCGTCGTCTGTCAATACCGACATGGCTGAGGCCAGAGGAGAAAGAACCAATTTTTGCAGGGCCAGATTGGCGCGTTCGGAGCAGCGCTCTATATTGGTGGCTGCGGTCCTGGCGGCAGTAACGACGTGTACATTGGCTTCCAGGCGAACGCCGCTCATGCCCAGGGGAACCTTGATGCCTTTTTCGCCATCCACGAAATATTCCTGCACCAGTGTGTGCAGGACATTGCGCTCGGATTGTGTGGCAACGCTTTTGGCTTGGTCAACCACTTCGTCCATGTCTTCCTGGGTTATCTCTTTGCCTTTGACAGCCACGACACCGTGGCTGTTGAAGCTGGAGATATGTGGCCCGGCGATGCCTGAAAAGACTGTAGAGATGCGGGCACCGGTCATGTGTTCGGCTTCATCGACCGCTTCGCGTATGCCCTTGACTGCCGCGGCGATATCGACCACGGTTCCACGGCTTAGAACCCGCGTGGGGTAATTGCCGATGCCTATCACCTCGATGTTTCCGTCAGGCTTTACCTCGCCCAGTATGGTAACTATCTTGGTAGTGCCTATGTCCAGTCCGACGATGATTTCGCCTTCTTGTGCCATTTGGTTCTCCTATATTAACTTGCAACCGATCAATTGTCGGCTTTATCTATTATTTCATCTTTCAGCAAGCGCGCTGTCACTCGTTCCGGGTTTCCGTCGTTGTCCAGGTGTATCAAGGCCGCGCGGCTGCTTTGTCCGTCAAAGTGCTTGAGCAGCTTGGTCAGTCTGTCGAATTTTTCCACAAAGGCTACATTGCCCAAAATCACGCGTGTCGGCGTTTGTCCGATTTCTATCTCTATTCCGCTGTGCGTCAGGCTCAGGCTCTTTAAGGGCGAGAGCCGATTGGCCTCATGGTTGCGGTATTCATCGGACAGCATCAAAGCCATTTTCACTTTTTCCGCGCCCTTGCCGCCTTTATCGAATTCGAGTTTGTTCAGTCCCTTGATTGTCAGGTAGCCGCTTGAATCCTTTAAGTCCGCGACTTTAAAGGGTGTGCCTTCCGCGTCCACGTACAAAGGCGTCGGAAAATCTATTATGGCTGCGACCTTATATTCCTCGATATCGGCTACAATCCTGTCCGGCAGACGGCGCATCAAGTTGATTTTCTTGATCCAGGGGTTGTTCTTGATGCCTGTTTCTGCAGCCTGTAAATCCACATCGAAAATATATTCGCCTTCACTGATACCTGCGAAGTGCCAGACTTCCTTGGCTGTGACGCGGCTGTTGCCTTCGACTTCGAGTTGCTTGATATTGAGCCAGCCTTCATCGACTACATATTCAGCGCTTGCTTGCCAGATCAAGGTAAAGCCGGCTATCAGGCCGAAAAACAGGAGACTCTTGCCTGTGAACAGGAAAGTCTTCCAGGCTCTTATCCAGGGCGAGACGTATGGCTTGCGTGTATTGACCGCGCCCCGCTTGACTCTGGTATTACGCCTGCTGTTTTTCTTCATGGTCGCCATCTATTTGACCTCCGGCGAATTTATGCCGAGTCTGGCCGAATCAAGTACGATCTCCAGCAACTCGTCGAAGCTTATGTCATTACCCGCTGCGGTCTTGGGGACCAGCGAATGAGAGGTCATACCCGGCAGGGTGTTGACTTCGAGTATGTATATTTCATCGTCCGATAAAATCAGATCGGTGCGTGTCACGCCTTCGCATAAAAGAGCTTGGTGAGCGGCGAGGCCCATGTCCATGCAGCGCTTGTAGGTCTGCTCGTCAAGCTGCGCCGGGTAGATATACTGCGTGCTGTCAGTTTCGTACTTGGCTTTGTAGTCGTAAAATTCCTCAGCCGGAATCACCTCTATTGCACCCAGGGCTCTGTCGCCCAGGACAGTGATTTGAATCTCGCGGCCTTTCAGGTAGCGCTCTATCAGAATGTCTCCGCCCCATTTGGCAGCTTCCAAAAGAGCTTCTTCAAGTTCGCCTTGGTCTTTGACGATTCTTATTCCCATAGAAGATCCTTCGGTGTTGGGCTTAACCACCACCGGGAGGTCCATCGATATAGAGGTCATATCGAAAGAAGAAGCTTCGTGTTCCTTTACAAGAACGTACTCGCCCGTCTTCAGCCCGTGTTTGTCGAAGATGATTTTGGCATGATGCTTATCCATGGTCAGCGCCGATGAAAATACTTTCGAGCCGGTGTAGGGGATGCGCAGAATTTCTAAAAGCCCCTGAACGCAGCCGTCCTCACCCCACTTGCCGTGCAGGGCGTTGTATACCACGTCGATATTCTTCTCTGTCAGAATTTGTGCCAGATCAGCTTGCTGATCTATCAGCAGCGCGTCGTAGCCGAGTCGCAAAAGCCCGTCATATATGGCCTTGCCGCTTTCAAGCGAAACTTCGCGTTCGCTGGATGTGCCGCCGTATACTACACCGACGCGTTTGCCGCGCCATATGCCTTTAGCAGCCATTGTCTTCGCCCCCGCTTTTTACAGGCGTATTCAAAAGGTCCAGTAATCTGCGACCTATCTTGTTTACGTCGCCGGCACCCAGCGTGATAAGCACGTCGCCGGAAATCAGCTCCGGCAGAATCTTGGCGGCCACATCCTCGCATTCCGGGATATAGCGTACGTCTGGATGGCCTTTGTCTTTTATGGCTTCGTATATGGACTTGCCGCTGATGCCTTCGATGGCAGATTCGTTGGCCTTGTAGACTTCAGTCACAATCAACATGTCCGAGTTCTCAAATGATGTGGCGAACTCGTCGAAGAAATCGCGCAGGCGCGAGTAGCGATGCGGTTGGAATACGGCGACGATGCGGTCGTCGAAGTTTTCGCGGGTGGTCTTTAATGTTGCGCGAATTGCCGTCGGATGGTGGCCGTAATCGTCGATGACGATGATGCCCTTGGACTCGCCTTTCAACTGGAAGCGGCGGTCTATGCCGGCAAAGGTGCTCAGCGCCTGCTTGATAACTTCCGCGTCTATACCCAATTCCATTCCGACCGCTGCTGCTGAAACGGCATTGAGCACGTTATGTAGACCCGGCAGGTTTACAGTGAAGCGGCCGACTTTCTCTTTGTTTCGATATAGATCGAAGGAACTGTGGAAGCCTTTGCTGCTGACGTTCCTGGCTTGTATGTCGGCGTCTTTAGACATTCCGTAGGTGATATAGCGCCGCCCGAAAAACGGCAGCAGTCGTTTTATGCCGGGGTCGTCTATGCAGACTATGTTAGAGCCGTAAAAAGGAACGAGGTTTGCGAAATCCACGAAGGCTTCGTTTAGTTTCGCTTCAGAGCCGAAGTGGTCCAGATGCTCGGCCTCTACATTGGTGATGACATTCAAGACGGGCGTCAGCTTTAAAAACGATCCGTCGGATTCGTCGGCTTCCGCCACCAGGCAGGAGCCCTGCCCCAAGCGGGCGTTGGAATCGAATGATGTCAGGCGTCCGCCAATCAGGCAAGTCGGGTCCATGCCGCCTTCGACCAGCACCCAGGAAATAAGGCTCGAGCTTGTGGTCTTGCCGTGCGTACCCGCAACGGCGATGCCTTCTTTCATGCGCATCAACTCGGCCAGCATCTCGGCCCTTGGAATGACGGGGATGCCCAGTTTGCGGGCTTTCATCACTTCGGGATTGGAACGACTGGCGGCACTGGTGTAGACCAGCACGTCGGCGCCTTTCAGGTTTTCGGCGCGATGTCCGATGGAAATCTCAGCGCCCATTTTCTGCAAACGCCTGACTATCGGGTTTTCGCGCAGATCAGAGCCCGAGACCTGAAAGTCCAGGTTCAAGAGGACTTCGGCGATTCCACTCATGCCGATCCCGCCTATACCTACCAGATGTATGTGCCTGACCTTTGTCCTAAGCACTTTCTCCTCCTTTTATATCAAGGCCCGATAGCTCGAAGCTCAGATCGGCCACGTCATGGGCGGACGAGGGCTTTCCCCAAGCCTGAGCTTTTGCGCCCATAAATTTAAGTTCGTCTTTGTTTTCCAGTCTCTCTCGTATGAAGTGCGCCAGTTTCTCTGGGCTGAGTTCCTTCTGTGTCACTACCCAGGCCGCTCCCGCAGCTTCAAGTTCGCCTGCGTTGTGGGTCTGGTGGTTGTCGGCTGCCGTCGGCAGAGGAATAAACAGCGCCGCTCTTCCGACAACGCCCAACTCCGAACAGGTTGTAGCTCCAGCACGGCAGATTACGAAATCCGACCAATCGTATACGTTCCATACTTCATCGATAAATGCTTTGACCTCGGCCTTGAAACCGGCTTTGGCGTAAGCCTGCGCTATTTCTTCGCGCTGGGCTTCACCAGTCTGATGGAAGAATTCGAGCTTGTCTTTCAAATCGCTTATATGTTCAAGCGCTCCTGTGACCGCTTTGTTTATGGCTTGGGCTCCCTGACTGCCGCCGGTGATGAAGATATGCAGGCGTTCATCGCTTGCTATGTCACGATTTGCGCTTTCAAGCTTTTCTGTCATTTGCAGACGGACGGGATTGCCTAATCTGGCGATCTTTTTTGCAGGGAAAAATCCGGCAGCGCGCTCGAAGTTGATGACTATCTTGCGCACGAATTTCGAAAGTATGCGATTGGTGCGACCCGGCACGGAGTTCTGTTCCAGAATCATGCTTGGACGCATAAGCATCCAGGCCGCCAGCATTGCCGGGCCAGAAGCGTAACCGCCGACGCCTATCGCTATGTGCGGGCGGAAACTCAAGACGAACCACAGGGATTGCAAAATGCTCAAAGGCAGTTTCATCAGGTTTATAAAAGTGCGCCATAAGCCCATACGCTTGAGACCGCCGACCGTGACGGTGCGCAACTCATAGCCGAGTTCCGGGATGACGCGGGCTTCTATGCCGCGCTTGGTGCCGACAAAAACGATTTTAGCATCCGGTGCGGCTTTCTGGATTGCCTGAGCGACCGCCACTCCCGGGAATAGATGCCCGCCGGTTCCGCCGCCTGCTATCATTACACGTATCATTGCGACCCCCAACTGTTGCGGCCATCCGCGCTTTGGCGCTGGACGTTTATCAAGATTCCAAGGCTGGCCATGCAGACGATCAAAGATGAGCCGCCGTAGGAGATCAACGGCAGCGTTATGCCCTTGGGCGGCAACAGTCCGGTCACGCCGCCCATATTGATCAAAAACTGGAAGGCCAGAAGCGTTGTTATGCCGAAGGCCAGATAGGTTCCGAAAACGTCTTTACAATTTATTGCTATGCGGTAGCCCTGGATTATCAAAATGGTGAAGGCCAGGAACAGCGCCAGTGAACCGACGAAGCCTAACTCCTGAGCCAGTGTCGAGAATATGAAATCCGTGTGCGCTTCCGGCAGGAAATACATTTTCATGGGTCCGTTGCCCAGCCCCCAGCCGTTGAAACCACCGGAGCCTATGGAAATCATCGACTCGCGAATGTGGTAGCTCATCAAGGTGTAGTCCATATCCGGTCCCCACAGTGTCATTGAATCGAGGAAGTGCTTGACGCGTTTTAGACGATATGGGAACAGCACTATAGCCAGCGTTATTGCCGGGGCCGCGACAAGGGCGGTTCCAATCAGGTATCTCATGCGCGAACCGCCGACAAACAGCATGGTCATGATTAGAATGAATATAAGGAATGAAGTTCCGAAATCCGGTTCGATGAAGATCAAACCGATTATCAGCATCGGAACGAACAGATGATTTAAGAAGCCTGACAAAAAAGTGTCCATTTTGCGGCCCGGTCGTGACAGGGAATGGGCCATGTATATCACCAGCACAAGTTTAGCAAACTCCGAGGGCTGAAGTCCGAAACCTCCTATTTTTATCCAGCGGCTGGCTCCTTTGATGCCGTCTGTAAAAAGCACGGCAATCAGTAATATGGCGAGGATAAGCAGCATGGGGTAGACAAGCTTGCGGTACTTGTTGTAGTCGAAATATGCGAGGCCCAGCATCGCTACTGTTCCGATGCCTACAAAGCCTATCTGTTTGAATAGAAAGTAAAATTGTGTATCGTAGCGCCTGATTGCGAAATAGGAACTGGATGAATGCACCATCACGAGGCCGAACAGCAATATGGCCGCAATTGTGCCTAGAAGCATGGTATCAAATGGCTTCAGGCGTTTTCGTGATGGCATCCAGTAAGACATATCGCTTCTTTATTATCCTCAGATGTTGAACTTCAGTTTAAGTGTCGAAAGGCCGATCAGTGCCAGTATCAGCGAAATGATCCACAACCTGACGACCATTTTCTGCTCGGCCCAGCCGCGCAACTCAAGTGAGTGATGGAAGGGCGCCATGCGAAAAATGCGTTTTCCTGTAAGCTTGAATGAGCCGACCTGCAAAATGACAGAGATGGCTTCGAAGACGAACACTCCGCCGACGATTACCATCAGTAATTCGTTCTTGCTGGCTACAGCAACGACTCCGAGCGCGGCACCTATGGAAAGCGAGCCGACATCTCCCATGAATATCGAAGCGGGATGAGCGTTGTACCACAGGAAAGCCAGACTTGCGCCTAAAAGCGCGGCGCAGAAGACGCTCAATTCTCCGGCACCTTCGATGTTGGGAACATTAAGGTATCCGGCGAAAACTGCGTTACCCGCGATATAAGCCAGAATGCCGTAGACGGCAGTGGTCGTCATGACAGGCCCGATGGCCAGTCCGTCGGCGCCATCAGTCAGGTTTACCGCATTGGCCGTGCCGACTATCACGATGGCAGCCAGAGGTATAAAGAACCAGCCGGGTGTGTTTTTGAGCAGATCCCAGACGAAGGGTATGGCGAGGTCTGTGTTTACATCGCTTGAGACCAGCAATACCAGCACGAAAAAGAAAGCAATTGCAAACTGGGAGACTATCTTGATTGAACCACGCAGGCCGCGCGAGCTTTTCTTGGTGATTTTCATGTAGTCGTCAATGAAGCCGATGATGCCGAAGCCCGCAGTGACAAGCATTGCCACCCAGATAATTATTGTGTCTAGACGCGCCCATAAAAGAGTGGAACCCAGAAGACTGATAAGTATCAAGACACCGCCCATGGTGGGTGTGCCCTGTTTTTTGAGATGCGACTGCGGGCCGTCTTCGCGCACTACCTGTCCGAACTGGTGCTCTTTGAGCTTGCGAATCACATAAGGCGATACGATGAATGTGAAGAACAGCGCGCACAGCGCCGCCATTGTCGAGCGGAAAGTGATGTAGCGGAAGACACGGAAAACAGTGTCGTCGCCAAAGGTCTGGTAGAAAAGGTGGTAGAGCATGTCTATCCTTCCTTGGCCATGGTTCTGATTGCGTCGGCGGCCTTATCCATCCTGATACCGCGCGATCCCTTGACCAATATGCAGTCGCCTTCTTCGATCAATCCGTCGAGCTTTTCACACAATTCATCGACATTCTTGAAATAAGCGAAGGTGATGTTTTTATTTTTACTCAGTTCATCTGCGGTTGCTGCGGTTTCTTTGCCCACCAGAAAAACCGCGTCCATACCTGTTTCCAGTATGTCCCCGGCCATTTCCTTGTGGTATTTGCGCGACTGCTTGCCCAATTCCAGCATGTCTCCCAGCATGGCGACTTTGCGGCGTCTGTCGGCTATGGTCGATAGCGTTTCCAGCGCGGCCTTGTTGGATGCGGGGTTGCTGTTGTAGCTGTCATCCAGCAGGGTATAAGAGCCCACTTCAAGCTCCAGCTTCATGCGTTTGTCGGCGGTTTTTGCCGAGGCGATGCCTTCCAGCATGTCTTCAAGTTTCAAGCCGACAACGCTTGCCATGGCGATTGCGGCCAGCGCGTTGTAGACATTGTGTTTGCCGGGAATGGGCAGGGTAACTTCCGCTTTGACAAGATCCAGCACTACTTCGAAGCTGGTGTATGCACCGTAGTCATTGATGTTGCGGGCGTACACAGTGGCCGACGGGTCTTTCATGGAGTAGCTGATCTTGGCGGCGTTGGTTTCCATGGCCGCTTTGCGCACGTTGGGGTCGTCTATGTTCACAACAGCCGTGCCGCGTTCGGTCAGGGATCTGAAAATATCGCCTTTTTCGTCGGCAACGGTCTCGATGTTTTTGAGCCCTTCCAAGTGGGAGGCGTTGACATTGGTTATCAATGCCGCATTGGGAGTAGCTATTTCGCACAGACGCCCGATTTCGCCGGGTTGATTGGTGCCCATTTCCACGATAGCGCAGGACTCGCCGCGCAGACGCAGTAATGTCAAGGGCACGCCTATCAGGTTGTTCAAGTTGCCTTCGGTTTTCAAGGTGCTGCGGCGATGCCTCAAGATGGAGTGCAGTATTTCTTTTGTGGTCGTTTTGCCGTTTGAGCCTGTTATTGCAAGCACCTGCGGGTTTATGCGGTGTCTCAAGTAAAATGCCAGATCGCCCAGCGCTCTCAAGGTGTCCTTCACTTCGAACAGCGTCAGTTGCGGGAAGTCCTTCAATATGGAGGCTTTGTGTTTGCTGTCGGAATTTATGACCGCCGAAGTCGCGCCTTTCTCGACCGCCTGCCCGATGAAGGCATGTGCGTCGAAATTGTCTCCGACTAAAGCTACGAATAGATCTCCGCTTTTGATACTGCGTGTATCGGTCGAGATTTCGTAGACTCCACCCTTGGGAGCTTCAGTGTCGAGCCCCAGCGCTTTGGCTATTTCCTGGAATGTGAAGAGGTAGCTTTTATCCATTATCCCTCTCCTTTAATGCCTTTAAGGCTTTGGCTGCTTCGATTCTATCGTCGAAGCGGCGCTTTTTAGTGCCGACTATCTGGTAGTCCTCATGTCCTTTTCCGGCAATCAATATCGCATCGCCAGCGCTTGCCGAAAGGACGGCAGCCATTATGGCTTCGGCGCGGTCCTGAATGCGGTAGTAATTTCCTGATGCTATTTGAGGTGAAGGCTTACTTGCGGTTTTCGTCATGCCTTGTGCCAGTGCGCCTTCCTCTACCATGTCGAGTATGGCTTCGGGGTCTTCCGTGCGCGGGTTGTCGCTTGTCAATACAGCCAGATCGCTGTATTTGGCGGCGATGCCTCCCATCAGGGGGCGCTTGCCTTTGTCACGGTCGCCGCCGCAACCGACAACACATATCAGCCTGTTGTCGCAAAGCTTCGAGAGTAGCAGCAGCGTTTTCTCCAGCGCGTCCGGTGTGTGGCTGTAATCTACAAAGATGTTGATGCCGGAGTCGTCGGTGACGCGCTCCAGTCTGCCGGGAATGATGGCGCAATCGGCAGATCCTTTAACGGCCTCATTTAAGCTCAACCCGAAGGAAAGTCCTATGCCCACGCTTTGCAAAATATTGGAGAGATTGTGCGCTCCTAAAAGCGGGCTGTCGAGTCTGGCGCTTTCGCCTTTGTATGTGATTGTCGCCTCGGTGCCGTGCAGGGAATATTTGATATCTGTAGCTTGCAACTCAGCGTCGCTATTGTCTATGCCGAGGGTGATGCGTTTTCCGTCATAGCCTGAGGTGATTTGTGGCGCTTCCGGCGCGTCTATGTTGAGCACCGCGCAGGTCTCGGCTTTGTGGCTCCCTTGCAGGTGTTTTTTGAAGAGCAGGCTCTTTGTTTCGAGGTACTCCTGCATTCCCGCGTGATAATCCAGATGATCGCGTGACAGATTGGTGAAGACGGCGCTGTCGAAGTCAACGCCTGCAACGCGCTGCTGGTCGAGTGCGTGGGATGAAACCTCAAAGATACAGTATTCCACGCCTTCATCGCGCATGTCGGCCAGAATATTCTGAAGCTCTATGGCTCCGGGAGTGGTTACATTGGCCGGGATGATTTTGTCTGCGTAGCGATAATTGATGGTACCGATCACGCCGACTGATTTTCCGGCAAGCTTCAGCATGGCTTCTGCGATATAGCAGGTTGAGGTCTTGCCGTTGGTGCCGGTTATGCCGCAGATATTAAGACTGGAAGACGGGTCGCCGTGCAGACGCGAGGCCAGTGGTCCCAGCAAGGGACGTATGTTGTTCGCCAGAATGTATGGGATGTTGTCGGATGCGAATTGTGGATCGCTCAACAATATGGCAGTCGCGCCGGACTCAATCGCTTTTGTGATGAACTTGTGTCCGTCGGCTGCATGTCCGCGTACTGCGGCAAAGATGAAGCCCGGCTTGACCTTGCGCGAGTCGTCGGTGATCCCGACGATATTAGCGTCGGAGTCTCCAAAGACTTTCAGTCCGTTTAAATCTTTTACAAGGTCGAGCAGTTTCATAAATTAGCCTCTATTGCAAGCTCTTCGGGCGAGTGGGCGCAAACGCCCGACATGTGGCCGATCTCCGTTGCTATCTCCTTGAAGATCGGAGCGGCTACTTCGTTGCCGTAGTATTTGCCGTCCGAAGGTTCGTCTATTATCACCAGCACCATGAAGCGCGGATGGTCCGCAGGGAAAAATCCGGCGAAGGAACTTGTCCAGAACCTCTTCCGCTTTTCCTCCCATGTCTTGGCTTGTCTTCTGTGCCGGGTGTTCTTTGCAATTTTTTCCGTGGTTCCGGTTTTTCCCGCCACCTGGCAGCCTTCGATGTTGGCGATGGGTGCGGTGCCGTTGGGGCCGACGACTGTCGTCATCATGTCTATCACCTGCCTGGCGACGCTTCTCTGTATGACGCGACGCAAGGCCTGCGGAGCGAATTCTTCGATTATTTCGTCTTCGGGGCTCGTGATTTTGCTGACGATATAGGGTTTCATCAGCATACCGCCGTTGGCCACGGAGCACATGGCGGTTGCAAGCTGTATGGGGCTGACGCCGACACCCTGTCCGAAGGCGGCTGTTCCGACCGCAAGTTCTTCCCAGGCAGGGTTGAATTCCAGTTTTCCGTTTATCTCTCCGGGCAGTCCCAGTCCGGTCTTTTTTCCGAATCCGAAATTCTTTAAAAACTTTTTGAATGGATCGGCTCCCAATTCCAGTGCCAGTCGCGCCGAGCCGGTATTGGATGAAGTCTCCATGATTTCGGTCATGCTCAAAATGGGATCGTGTTTGTGGGAGTCGGTGATGGTTTTATTTCTGATGGTCAGGGGCGTGCAGTCGATCATGTCCGAAGGCTTGTGTTTGCCGCTGTTCAGGCTGGCCGCCAGTGTGAAGACCTTGAAGGTCGAGCCCGGTTCTATCTGATTTGCCACGGAATAGGTTTTCAAAAGATTCGGCTTTTCTTTGTTGAAAATATTGGGATTGAAGCCCGGCTCCTGAGCCATAGACAAAACCGCGCCGGTGTTCGGGTCCATGACGATAGCCACGGCCCAGGCTGGTTTGTGTTCTTCGTATGCCCTGGCCAGAGCTTTTTCGCTGACGTACTGGTAAGCCTTGTCGATTGTCAGCGTTAGGTTGTCGCCTGCTGGAACGTCTATTGAAAGATCGCGTGAAACGACCGCCGAGTTGCCCTTGGCGTCTTTGACAATCTCGATTTTATGGGCTTTACCCTTGAGGCTTTCGTTGTGGCTGCCTTCGACTCCGATCTGGCCTTTCATCTGGAAGTTGGCAAAGCCGACTACGCTTGCGGCCAGTTTGTTGTGCGGATAGTAACGCTTGTCTTCCATTTCGAAGCGCAAACCCGGAATCGGAATGGAGTCGTTGTAGATTGCCAGCGCCTCCTGGTACCTGGTCTGCTCTTTTTCTGTCAGGCGGTGTTTCAGGCTGGCGTAGTGCCATTTTGACATGATGCGCTTCTGCATAGTCTTGCAATCGCCGCCGAAGATGTGCTTGACTATCTGAATGCTTTTGGTTTTCTGTTCATCGTCCATCAAGATCGGATGTGCAACCAGTCCTGGAATTTTTTTATTTGTGACCAGTGTGCGGTTCATTCTGTCGAGGATTTTTCCCCGGCGCGGGTATATGGTGCGGGATCTTTCGGTCTGACTGCGGGCCAGCCGCTGATTGCGCTCTCCGTCGGTTATCTGCAATGAATAAACGCGCAAGACAAGCAAAAGCACAAATGACAGCCATACGGCTATCACCAGCATCATGCGTTTGTTTATGCTTTTGTCTTTCTTGATACGGGCCATTTTATTTAACCAGTATAATCTCTCTTGGATCGCGTTTTATCATTCCCTGCTTGACAGCCCACTTTTCTATGTCTTTAAGAGTCTTTTCCTTGCTGGTATTGCCTTCCATTTTTTCCCCGGATAAAAGCAGCGTGTTCATGTTGTTCTGCATTTTGCTGATGGACTGCTGTTCCGCTTTGGTCTTGGTGCTTACATAAACCTTGCCGACGCTGATGAACGCCAACATCATTACCAGCACTATTAAAAGAGCCCATTCGGCGTGGCTGGCTCCCTTGATCGCTTTGGCGCTCTTGCTTTTTGTCCTACCTGTGCCTATGCGCGGCAGGGTGCCTGAAATACTGTTGTGTTTACTTCTGGTGTACGAGTTTGCCGGATTCCTGCGGGATTTCGTGCTGTTCTTTTTAGGCTGATTGGGCAAAGCGACGAAAACAGTGGTCTCCCTTTTCATAACCGTGCGTCTCATATTGTCACCTTTTCACAGGCTCTCAATTTGGCAGAGCGCGAACGCCGATTCATTTCTATCTCTTCTTCCAAAGCCATGACCGGCCTTTTAGTCAGAATTCCTGCCTGCTTTTTGCGTCCGCAACCGCAGATAGGCAGGTCAGGCGGACAGATGCAGGGATCGGCCCAGCTTTTGAACTGCCTGCGGACAATGCGGTCTTCTAAGCTGTGGAAAGACATCACTACCAGTCTGCCGCCGGGTTTCAGAAGTTCCAGCGCCTGCGGCAAAAACTCGCGCAGATTGCCGAGTTCGTCGTTGACGGCTATGCGCAGCGCCTGAAATGTGCGAGTTGCCGGATGGATGCGCATGTCTCTGTATCTCGCGGGAATGGCCAGCTTTATCACTTCGGCTAATGCCTTGGTGTCGGTTAGCAGTCCTTCAGAGAAGGCACCCTTCATGGCCTTGGCGACCCTCGATGCAAAGCGCTCTTCGCCGTATTCGCGCAGTATGCGGGCAATTTCCCTGGAATCCATGAATTCGATGAGATCCAGAGCCGTGTTTTTTGTGCCAGCGTCCATGCGCATGTTGATCGGACCAGCCACAGAGAAAGAGAATCCCTTGTCGGCCTTGCCGGTCAACTGCATGGAGGACACACCCAGATCGACCATGATTCCATCGACCGGATCTTCGGTTATTTCGCGCACTCTGTCGAACAGGTTTTTGAAGTTGTCCTGCACCAGCTCGACACGCTTGCCGAAGCGTTCCAGCCTTTTGCCTGCCGTTTCGATGGCGTAGGGGTCCATGTCGAAACTTATCAGCCTGCCTTCAGGAGAGTTTTCCAAAATAAGCTCCGAATGCGAGCCGCCGCCCAATGTGCCGTCCACCCAAAGTCCTTCTTTGCCTACGTTCAAGTAGTGAAGGCATTCTTTGGGCATTACCGGGATGTGTTCCTGTTTGTTCATGTCGTAATTTCTACCCGCCTTGAAGAATAAGCGCTTGTCTTCCCTAATAGGGAAACGACAACAAGTCGGGCAAACGGATGACCGCCAGCACCGACTGAAAACTTCTAAGATTTAATTTCTTTGGGGAGCGATTGAGAAGGTGTCCGCCTTTCCTATAGTTCCCCGTTGTCCCTATTTCTTGATTTCTAAAGCCTTCCAAATAGGAGGCTGAATTACTGCTAAACTGTAAACTTGTCTTTTTCTTCCAGTTTGACCGCATTGGCACCGTCGGCCAGATCGTTTTCGCACTCTTCAAAGCGCTTCATGGGCCAAAGCTCTATTACGCGGTCTATACCCAGCCAGACGACTTCTTCGGCTTCTCCGAAAAGTTTGCGGAATTCCTGGGGAAGAACCAGGCGGCCCTGTTTGTCCAGTTTGCAGGGGCGTCCCAAAGAGGCATAACCGCGCAACATACGTTTGCGGGCCTCTACATCGCTGATTTGCTTTGTTTCTTCCTTGAGTCTGTCGTTGGCGCTGATGGGCCAGATTTCGAGGTAACCCTTGACTTTACCTATGCCTTTGCGGACCCAGACCTGCTCCTGATCGGATTCGACCAAGTCCTGGAAAAAGTCGCCGGGTACTTGTACGCGACCTTTTTTATCGACTTTGCCGGTATAGTTTCCCCAGAAGTCGTAATCAATTGTCTGGCGCGGCGCATTAGGCATTCAGAGTTTCTTTCTCTTGACCCTCGGACTCCTCCGTCTTTTTTCCTTAATTTGACTGTTCAGGGAAAAATCGTGTATAAAACCAATGCCTGAACGGTGATATTAGGGATATCAAGGGTCTATTAGGAATTTTAAGGGAGAAGTAGGGAAAAAGGCAAGTGATTTTTGCTTTTTCAGAAGATTTTTTGAAGCTGAAGATAAGTATATTCAATAATTTATATTAACTATAGCTAATAACGCCTTGTTTTTCAAGACAAAATTCTACACAAGACTTGAAAGCCGGCGATCCACTGCTTATCTTGGTTAATTGAAGAAGATTCGAGGTTAAGTCTGAATAGGCTTTGCCGGATGAATAAAAGCAATAATTTTAGGTTTGTAAGCGCTCCATTGAATTTGTGTAAATATCGTCTGACTACAGTGATATACTGTAGTCGATATGAGATTTAAGGCGCAATTGCCGGGAGGATTCGTTATGGGACTTGGTGATCAGGATTATGACCGCAAATATCATCGCCGTCAGAAGATGGCAAAGATTGTCTCGGTAGTGGTTTCTCTCTTGTTCTTGGGGACGATCATGTACTCGTTTATAGCGAAAGCTCTCAATTGATTTACGGAATGCTCATCTCCGCTGTTTTGACTTTCTTGATGCTGGGTCTGGCAAAGCAGCTTCCCGATCCCTGGTGGATGATCCTGTTGAATTTGCAGGAGATGACGCTGTGTGCCTTTGTGTTTTTCACCTTCGGCATATTCTTGCGCACATTCGAAGCCAGCAAGGTTAAATTGCGTTATTCGAGATTGTCGGCCAACTCCCCAAAAGTGAGTGAGGACGATTCCCAAAAAGGTCGCTGGAAATTGATGCTGGCGGTATTGTTCGCATTTGCAGCGCTGGCCTACAGGTATTCTACATTCAAGGCTTTTGCAGCCATGAGTGATCAGCCCATGACAGCTTTCAATCCCTGGGAAAATCGGGGGAACGTCTTTTTCATCACTGCCGCTTTTATCGCGACAACGATTGCGGCAAGCAAACTTAAAGCTCCTTCGCTTTTAGAAAAGCTGCTTGCGTATTCCAGTGCCGTACTTGCGCTTGTATCCTTTGCCCCGCTGCTTTCTCCCTTCGGCTATTCGCCTTTGCATCCCCTCTCTTTGCTTATGGTCGTATCCATAGCGGCCTTGTGTTTTGGCTTGGGGAATTATCTAAAAATACGCTGGAACTTGCTCTAAGCGTTTATTTTGATTATATATTCGGATGGAGTTTGTCACGAGGAGACGATCATGCTGTTACCGTTTTCGAGAAAAATCATTTCGATTCCCAATGTTTCCAAGCGCTTTTTATCAACAGTGTTGGGGGATATCAAACGCGATGAAAACTCGTTCTCGGGTTATTTTCTGCTGCATCAGGAAAAATCGTCATCAGTTCTTCTGGTGGAGAAACTGAATGTTATCGCTTCGGCTTACTATTCCAGCCAAGTCGGTCTTTC
>CAYTHG010000045.1:0-15924 GCA_964437525.1 uncultured Myxococcales bacterium
CGATCTCTTTGAATGCGACGGACTCTACAATGTGCGTTGTTCGAGCAATCCCGGCGGCAGCATGTACGACATTAGCGATCCGCAAAAAGCCGGTGCACCTGAGACTTGCGATTCACACGACAACGACTGCGACGGCGAAACCGACGACGGCTTCTTTGTTGGGGCTGGTTGCGACGGCATAGGCGAATGCGGCCAGGGCATCCTGGAATGCAACGGCGACGGTTCCGGCACGCGCTGCTCGACAGACTTGGGCGGCACGGCCCAGCAGGTTCAGCCCGAATTATGCGACGGTCGCGACAACGACTGCGACAGCACCATAGACAACGGCTTCGACATTGGCGACTCATGCGCCGGTATAGGCGAATGCGCCGCCGGTTACTATGAATGCCAGAGCATCTCAAATGCGGTCTGCTCGACCCATCCGGGCGGTTCGCAGTATGTCGGCACGGCGGAATTCTGCGACGGACGCGACAACGACTGCGACGGCGAGATCGATGAAAGCTTCGGTATTTACAGCGATCCTGAAAATCCCGACCCGGCCTACCCCGGCAATCGAGTTTCCTGCAACCCGGGCGACGGCTGTTCGCCGGGTGTCATGGAATGCTACACCATGCAGCAGGCCGTCTGTTCGACCTCGCTTTCAGGTTCGCAATACGAAAGCGGCTCGGAGCTATGCAATGGCGCAGATGACAACTGCAACGGCGAAGTGGATGAAGGCTTTAACGTAGAGGATCCCTGCACGGGCTTAGGTGCCTGCGGTGCGGGAACCTACGAATGCAAGGCCGACGGCTCCGGCACCATCTGCAGCACTGCCGAAGGCGGCAGCCAGTACATGCCGACGGATGAATTGTGCGACGCCATCGACAACGACTGCGACGGCGAAACCGATGAGGACTTCGACAAGGGCACAGGCTGCACGGCTGCCGGTATCTGCGGCGCAGGCTTCAAGGAATGCAGCGCCGGAGGCTTGACCACAATATGCAACAGCGGACCGGGCGGCTCGAACTACCAGGGCATGTATGAAATGTGCAACGACATTGACGACAACTGCGATGGCGAGACCGACGAGATTTACAACAAAGACGATTCCTGCTCGGGCGTGGGCGTCTGTCCCATGGGTACGCTCGAATGCTACGGCGATTACTCGACCATCTGCTCTACATCTTACGGCGGTAGCCAGTATGCGGGCTCGGACGAGTTGTGCGATTCGCTCGACAACGACTGCGACGGCTACACAGACGAGATGTGGCCGCAACTGAATACCTCCTGTACCTCGGGCGGCGACTGCGGCGCGGGACTGTGGGTCTGCAAGGACGACTATACAGGCGTGCGCTGTACGGCGGATGATAACGCAAATGATGAAATCTGCGACGGCTACGACAACGACTGCAACGGCCAGACCGACGAAGAGATTCAGGGAGCTTTGTCTGTCGGAGATTTATGCAACGGCGAAGGCGAGTGCGGCTGGGGTTACTTCGAATGCGACGGTTTCTACGACCTGCTTTGCTCGACGGAGCCGGGCGGATCGGAGTACGATGTCAACGACCCGCAAAAGCCGGGCGATCCCGAAAGCTGCGATGGCAAGGACAACGACTGCGACGGCGAGACCGACGAAAACTTCGATTTATTGGGCGATCCTGTAAACTGCGGCGAATGCGGCTGGGTCTGCCAGTTCGACAACGCTACAGCAAAATGTGTCGATGGCCAATGCCTGGTGGATGAATGCGGTGGCGATTACCTCGATATGGACGGCGATCCCGACAACGGTTGCGAATGTCTGCCGGACGTGGCAGGTGGCGGAGCCTGTACGGAAGCCTATAATCTCTCCAGCAACTTGACCGACGATGTGGACGGCACAGAAGTTTCGATCCAATCGACCTTGACCGATCAGTCGGAGGTCTTGTGGTACCGCTTCTACGCGGTGGATGCCGAAGACAATTTCTGCGACCACTTCCACGTCTTCGCACGCTTTACCGACAACCCCGGCAACCGCTTCGTGATGGATGTATACACCAGCCAGGGCGGATGCTCCACGACCGACAGGATCTGTCCTACAGAAGATCCCGTCAATGTAGAGGACTTCGCGGTGGACTTCAGAGTCCAGATGGATTACTACGACGAAGGAACCGAGCGCGGTGAATGTCCCTGCGTACAGGAAGACCCCTCCGAGGGATATCATCTCTGCAGCGACAACAGCCAGCTCTACTACCTCAAGGTCTACTACCTGCCGGGCACGACGCCGACCTGCGATCCCTTCGAGTTGACGGTATCAAACGGCTGGCTCTCGGGTCTAGGACCGTTCAGCCAGTAGGAACACCTATTTGCGCACACAGCAAGGCCCGCAGTCTTTCGACTGCGGGCCTTTTATTTATTGAGGAGAAAAAGAGAGAGAAGCTGCCTTATTAACCCGGCAACAATATCCTAGCATTGTTCTGGATTCTCGCCTTCGCGGGAATGACAGCTTTTTTTGATTATTAGTTGCGCACTCAGCGCTTGTAGACGATCTTTCCACCGACTATAGTCATAACCGCGCGACCGGTAAGCTTCCAGTCTATGAAGGGAGAGTTCTTGCTCTTGGAGACGATCCGGTCTTTGGAGTAAACCCACTCTTCTTCCGGGTCGATGATGGTGATATCCGCCGCCTGCCCCATCTCTATTTTACCGCCGGATACACCCAGTATCTTAGCGGGGTTGACGGTCAGCTTTTCTATGAGCTGGATAGGTTCGAGTATGCCATCCCTGACAAGCTGCATGGCCAGAGGCAATGCGGTCTCAAGCCCTATCATGCCGAAAGATGCCTGATCGTACTCGACCAGTTTGTCTATCTCGGCGTGGGGGGCGTGGTCGGTGGCGATGCTGTCTATGGTGCCATCTTTCAAGCCGCGTTTCAAAGCTTTGATGTGTTCTTCGGAAGTCAGCGGCGGCTTGACCTTGGTGTTGCTGTCGTAGTTTTCTATGGCAGCATCGGTCAAAGTCAAATGGTGCGGCGTGACTTCGGCGGTGACGTTGACACCGCGCCTTCTGGCCTGCCTGACGGCCTCGACCGACTCTCTGGTGGAGATATGCTGTACGTGATAGCGCGATCCGGTGAACTCACAGATCTGCACGTCACGGGCTACAATGGTGGATTCGGCGATGGGGGGAATCCCGGCCAGACCTTGCTTGGTGCTGTACCAGCCTTCATAAACCTGCCCGCCTTTGGAAAGGTTGACATCCTCGGCGTGCTGCATGATGGCCACGTTGAAGTTGCGGCCATACTCCATGGCAGCTCGCAATACTGTAGCATTCATCAGGCATTTGCCGTCATCTGAGAAAGCAACCGCTCCGGCGTCGTGCATGTCGCCGATTTCCGCCAGCTCTTCGCCTTTCATTCCCTTGGATATTGCTCCGACGGGATAGACGCGTACACCGTTTGCTTCGGAGGCGAAACGCAGAATCGTCTCGGTCACGGCGCGGCTGTCGTTGATGGGATCGGTATTGGGCATACTGGCCACGGCTGTAAAACCGCCTGCCGCTGCTGCACACAAACCGCTTGCGACGGTTTCTTTATATTCCTGTCCCGGCTGGCGCAGATGGACGTGCATGTCTATCAGGCCGGGGACTACCCACTTGCCCTTGGCATCGATGATATCGACCTTGCGGCCTTTGACCTGGGAGGCGGGAACTATCTTTCCTGCCAGAATATAAATGTCGCCTGTCTTGTCTATTCCAGTAGCCGGGTCCAATATACGGCCACCTTTGATTCTTAGCGTCATTCTCCTTTTCCTCCCATAAGCAGATATATCAAGGCCATGCGAATAGCCACTCCGTTATCGACCTGTTCCAGAATCACCGAGCGTCCGCAGTCGGCCAGATCTGGCGTCATTTCGACACCACGGTTGATGGGTCCGGGATGCATGATGGTGGCGTCGTCCTTGGCATACTTGATATTGTCGAGATTCAAACCGAAGGTCATGGCGTATTCACGATTGGAGGGGAACAAGTGCTTTGGCATACGCTCACGCTGGATACGAATAGCCATGACCACATCCACTCCCTCTATGGCCTGTTCCACACGCGGGAAAACCCGCACGCGTTCGGCTGGTTGGCCCAGGCGCTCTACATATCTGGGTATCATCGTGTACGGCCCTGCCAGATGTACATCCGAGCCCATCTTGGTCAGTCCGATGATATTGGAGTGAGCTACACGGCTGTGCGTGATATCGCCGATGATGGCGACTTTCAGGCCCGAAAGCGTTCCTCTGGCTTCCTGTATGGTCAGCATATCTAAAAGCGCCTGTGTCGGATGCTCGTGATAGCCGTCGCCGGCGTTGATGATGGGCGATTCGATGTGACGGGACAGGAAATTGTGGGCACCCGAAGAACCGTGCCGCATGATGACCAGATCTATCTTCATAGCCTCCAGATTGCGGACCGTATCTATCAGGGTTTCACCTTTTACCACCGATGAACCGGAAGATGAAATGCTGTAGGTATCGGCGGACAGCCTCTTGGCGGCCATCTCAAAAGAAACCCGCGTTCTGGTGGAAGGCTCGAAAAACGCCAGCACGGCGGTTTTGCCCTGCAAGGTCGGAACCTTTTTCTTGGGACGCCTGGAAATCTCTCTAAAGCTCTTGGCCTGTTCCAAGACATAAAGAATATCCTCGGCGGATAACTGCTCAATACCGAGAAGGTGTTTATGATTGAAAGACATGACCGTCCTTTCCTAGTCCTGCTCTTCTTCAATAGCGTAAATTACTACCCGCTCCTTGTCCCTGTCTTCGTCCAGCACCACCTCGACGCGCTCACCGGGAGATGTGGGAATCACGCGGGCGGCGAAATCGGCCTGTATGGGCAATTCGCGCAATCCGCGATCCACCAGAACCGCCAGCCTGATGGCCTTCGGTCTGCCGTAGTCTGTCAAAAGGTCCAAGGCAGCCCTGACAGTGCGGCCCGAGTACAAAACGTCATCTATCAGGACAACTATTTTGCCGTTGACATCGCCGCTTATCTCGGTGGCTCCGACCTGCGGCTGCTCCAGTGTCAGCACGTCGTCGCGGTACAGGGTGATATCTATAATGCCCAGCTCCGGCTCGAAACCGGTCACCTCATTAATGATGCCTTTGAGCCTGACGGCGATTTCATCGCCACCCTTGCGGATACCGATCAGGTAGAGCGACTCGACACAACCCTTGCAGTGTTCGATGATCTTCTCCGCCAGCATCCTCAAATTGCGCTCAATCTCCGCGCTTTGCATCACGGTAAGTTTCTCTCGCAGGATCATTTCAGTCCTCTCGCTTGCCGTAAGTAAAAAAAAAGCCTCCCCTTACTTCCAAAGGGAGGCTTAAAAATCGATTGAAGTTTTAAATTCTCGCATCGCGAAACCCCTTGGTTTATCAGGTCAGATCAAAGGGGAAACATAAAAAAGCCGAGTGATTGGTACCACCGCGACGGGCTTTCTGTCAAGTTTTTGTTACGGCACTTTTTATTTTCACTTATTGAACCTTCTTGGATGGCCCGATATCCCATTCGGCCAGCAGCTTGCGACAGGCCGCAGCAGCATGAACGTTGCCGTACATATCGAAAATCCTTATGGCCTGCTTGGCCACATCGGGTTTTTTGAGGGATTTGGCGATAGCATACATGAGGTGCCCGGAGACATCGGCCAGACTCTTGAAAGCAAAGGCGGCTTCCTCGCCGGACTGCCCGTAACGGGCCACCAGCAGGCGGCGATTGTAACGCGAAAGATCGCTGCCGAAGTATAGCGCCCTGTCCTTGCTGGCCTTATCCAACTGTTTTTTGCCTGTGTTGTAGCAGACCAGACACAAAGCTGCGCCTTCAAGCGTACCTTTCAAATGCAGATCAAGCTCGCTATTGTCCATACGGGAAATAGCTTTTTCGCTGTTACAGGAATCGGAATCCAGAAGCTTCTGGTAATACTCTAGCAGCGGTTCGATAACGATGGTTAAAAGAGTCGGTGCATAAATGGATTCCTGCACTTTTTCGGGATCGTCGGGAAAGTCATCCATCAGTCTGGCGGAAGTCAGCAGCAGTTGTTCCACTTCGCCTTCCTTTATGCCGAAACCATCGGCGAAATCGTCCCCGGTCGGCCAGGAGAAAAACTTCCTGGTCCACACAAACCACTTGGATTTTGTAATGCCCATGAAGAGACCGTCGGCCATTACTGCGCGTATACCGTTTGTCAAAATGGGATTTTTGCCGAATGGGGTCACATCGTGGCTGGAGACTTCCTGATAATTCAATTCGCAGACCAACTCCATCATTTCGCTCCAGTGCTTGCGCAACCCGGCAAGCCCTTCAAGCTGATCGGCATTCATTGTATCTATACTCTCCGCCTCGCTCAGCTTGCGCCAGTACATGTAGTTCAGGCCGGCCTGATAGTGCATGTAAGCCTTGCCAGATTTGTCGTAAGCCTTATCTTCAGGCATGTTCTCTATGGCAATCGCCATTTTTTTTATGGATTCTTCGCGCCTGCCCTCCTGCCGTAAAGCGTGAGCCTCCTCCGAAAGCTCCCGAGCTTTTTTGCGTTTTTCCCTGATGTCTGCAGTTTTCCCTGACATATCTTCCTCCGTCTCCACCAAACGGGAGACTGACAAATATTTCCGTTCTACTCCGACAGTAGAACATGCCTCTTTGCACAAATAAAGTCTAGCAACAGTAGAAAAGACAGGCAAGAAATACCGCCGGGACAAGCTATTCGGTCTGAGCAGTCCCCAGCCCAGTAATAGGATATCCTTGCTTTTATTCGCTCAGAATGGTATCTGCATAGAAGCAATCGCCAATAAATAAGTACAGACAATATCTTTAGGGAGAAATGACATGAAAAAACTTTGTGCCCTGTTGCTGGTTTCCATTCTTATGATTCAGATAGGATGCACGACCAAGTACGTCAATCGCAGCTCCGAGTTGCCCAAGCAGGCTCGCGTCGGTATTCTGATGGTGGACCGCAACGGCGGCGATGTGAAAACCAGTATGCGTCACAACTACATGTACAACACGGCCATCCAGCACGAAATCGTTCCCATAGCCATGAACGACTTCAACATGGCAGATCTCTATCATTTCCTGCCCAACGAGGAAATCAAGGTCGCCGGTGAAGCCAAGTACATCACCGATTTCGATCCGGCCCTGCTGCCTTCGCTGAAAGCTTACCTGCTCGAAAAACAGATAGACTACCTGATGGTCATGCACATCCGCGTTAGCGCTTTGGACGAGAGAATCCAGACCATCCTGATCAAATCCGACGACATGCGTGTCATCGGCACCAAATTTTACGACTACAGTATCATGAAGCCGCTCTGCATTCCCTTGACTTGTGCCTTCGGTATCGGCGCTATTGTCTGCCCGTGGTTCTACCTGCGCGATCACGACAAGGCCCGCTATGAAATGGTTCGCGACATGCTGGACGAATTCATGTATTGATCTTTCGTACTATCCATAAAAAAAGCCCCTGCCGAATGGCGGGGGCTTTTTTTGTGGGCCTATTGACAAAACATAGTTTTCATCATCCGAGTAAAAAACACCAACCCTGTCATTCCCGCGAAGGCGGGAATCCATCAAGTGGGTACAAACCTGTAAGCTAGGTAACAAATTAGACCTTGTAGATGGGTAACAATTTTGAGTTGGAGCAGGCTGGGAAGCCATGCTCCACGAGCAGTAAATCAAGCACTTGGATCCCCGCCTACGCGGGGATGACGAAAGTTATCCTTCGCCTCTTTGAAAGAGTTGACTTTGTCAGCAATCTGCAAAAAAGCCCCCGCCGAATGGCGGGGGCTTTTTTTGTTTAAGCTTGTAAGATCGTCTACTCAGCCGGTGCCGGTTTTTCGAGCGTGGCGTTCAGTTCCCACTTGGCGGGGTCCTCAGACACAAAGTACTGCCTGTAGCGCTCGTCCTTATCCAATATCAGGTGCAGGTAAGCTAAGGTGTAATGGTTCATGATACCGAAGACCTCCTCGGGCGTCTGGAAGCCTTCGCCGCAGCCTGCTTCTTTGAGGTAATCGTTGATGGGTCCGATCAGGTCGCATATATTGGAGAAGCTCATGTGGCCGGTGTCGTTGGATACTACAAAAACCTTCTCTTGATTGACAAGAGCATCGTAAATCGGGCGCGTCTCGGTCTCGAGAGGACAGGTGGTGTCGCGGTCGGCGGCCATGATCAGCATGGGAATCTCGATATCGGCCAGACCTTTTGCGCCGCTGAAGAACTGATAGCCCATGGGAGCAAAAGCGATAGCCGCCTTGACAAACGGGCTCCCGAAATTGCCGTCCTTGACCATACTGGTGTCGGCTTCTTCTAAAACATCGCACCACGAAGTCTCAGGCGCAGTTTCGCACATGGCCACCCAATCCTGGAAATACAAATGAGCGCCGGATACCACCAGTGTGGTGAATCCGCCCAGGCTGTGACCGGAAGCGGCCACGCGCTCTTTATCCACGATACCGGCGATAAGATGATCCTCGGACTCGGACATCATTATCATTTCTTCTATCATATGGGCCACGTCGTGGGGTCTGTCATGCACCGACTGCGGAATCTTTTTTTCGCCGTCGTGCTGAAAATCCCCGGCGGTATTGTCGACGTGGTTGCAACTAGCGGTTACGATGCCGTGGCGGGCCAGATATTCGGTCATGGTCCAGGACTGCTCGGCCAATCCGCTGTTGCCGTGCGAGAAAGCCACAAAGGGATAAGGCGCTTCATCGAGTGCCGGCGGAACGGAATCATGCACGTCCTCGCGTCGCCACCAGCCGTCAACCATAAAGTCTTCGCCCTCGGTGGTGGTGGGATACCAGACTACACAAGGTAACTCGCGCATACGTCCGGGAACATCGGGATCTTCGTAGGTAACGGTAAAGCGAGTAGCTGCAGCCATATATTTACCTTCGCTTTGAGGATCATCGAAGGGCTTTTCTTCGACTTCGACTTCGACTTCGACTTCGACCTCGACCTCGCTGTCACCGTCGCCATCCACCGTCCCGGTATCGTCGTCATCGCCACCGCAGGCAACAAACAAGGCCGCAAACATGATTATCAATAACGCTACTTTCAAACTCTTTAACATATCTACTCCTTGCTTCAGGGATTCAACCCGAATTATTCCGCAGGCTAACGATATTCTTACATGAGGATTTTACAGATAAAGCCGTAAAATGCAAGCGGAGGCTTTGGGAGGACGGGGAGATGAACCTATGGGCAACAGGGAAAGCCAGCATTCCTTTACTCCAACCGGAAAATCGTGCCATACCCGACCCATCTCCTACTTTCCCGTTGACATACAATATTTGTTATTGTAACGTAAATTGTAGGGGGTAATTTATCTTAGGTTTCACAGGAGGTAACAATGAGAAGTATGTTGTGCGGCGTTTGTGGTTTTCTCCTTCGGTCTTATGGCTTGGGGGGGGGCAAATTTTGCCTGATCCTGCCTTCGATGGTGTGAGAGGCAAGACGCTTGACGGCCTTGAGTCCGGCCCGGATGCGAACGTGGACGATGTGGACAATTTGTTCGAATTCGAAATGCCCGTGTTCGACAGATCCTCTGAAATGGAATTCGACTTCAAAGACAGCTTGCAGGCGATTATAAGCAACAATACAGAACGTGACATGGAAACAGATATCGTTTTTCGTGTCATCTGCATAGGAAAAGACTACGACGATTACGACAAAAGCTTCAGCGTGGAATCAAAGAGCCTCGCGGCGTATTCATACCTGGACATGGCGGTGACTCCGGCGGACTTCGACCTGCCGCCGCTTGAAAACGAAAACGACGCCTGCCAGTTCATCCCCATAATTCATTTCACCAATGGTCAGGGCTACAAAATGCAGGAAAGCAAGGAAGCTTTCTTCCTCAAAAACACCCGCGACGGCCTTATGATAATGAACGTCTTTCCCTTCGACAGGGGCGACCACGCGCCCGAGATGAAAAGCTCGCCGGAAGAAACGGCACGGATGCTTGAGGAGAAAGGCTCACGCGCGACTGTAAGTGTTAATATCTGCGCCCGCTGGAAGGTCAATTACGACGATGCGTCACTGAATACGGGAGACGATTACTTCACAAGCAACTTAAACAAGCAAGCGCGCGGTGTTTATTTGCAAGTTTACGATGGATACGGCAATTACGCTTACTATGGGTATGTCGGTGTCAATGGCTGCACAGGCAATATAAACGTGGTGGCTGGCAGGGATTACACAGTAAAATTCAAGTCTTCGGCCACTCTTTCCAACAGCAATAAGATCTACGTCAAGTATTACGGCTCTTCCGGCTACACAAGCGCTTACTATTACCGAACCGTGAACTGGACTACGAGTGGAACAAAGATTGTCAGTAGCAGCCTGCAGGACAACGTTTCCAATATTGCTGCCAGCACCGGTTGGGCTTTGTACAAACACAACGGCGGCATGAGCGGCAAATCGTATACATTCAGATACCGTTCGACTAATGACAACAAACATTCGGGTGGATACGTCTACCTAAAGAGTTTCGGAGCATCAAGAAAATACATAACAGCCCATGAATTCGGTCATGCGATAATGTACAAAAAGCATGGCGGATATGTGGGTTCTAATTATACACATAATGGCGGAGGGAGTAGTTGTATAACGCAAGGACTAAAACCAAATGAACACATGTTAACTTCACAAGAATATCAAAGTTGCGCAATGAATGAAGGCTGGGCGCATTTTTATTCGGCGGTGACGTGGAATAATGATGAGGAGACCGATTGTAAGTTTCAGTACTATAAAGACTGTGATCACGACAATGACAGCAGCACTTCCAGCAGCAGACCTCTTATCAACTGCGAATCGGGCGAGTGGACAGAGTACAAGAAGTGGAACATTAATATTTGTGATAGTCCATATGGAAAATGGGGCAACGAAAGAGACTGGCTGATGACGCTATGGGACTGGAGAACCAACCCGACCAGCAATGTATCATTCAACACCATACTAAATGTGCTTTCCGGCATCAGCGGCACCTGGAGTAGCAACGAAGGTGACCTTTATTGCAGGCTGTACGATTCCGCCGAGTCTTACGGGGTCGAAGACGAACTTCAGGAAGTTGCTACTTACAATGGAACAAACGTTTTTTACACTTACCTTCCGCAGTGTTCCGGAATCTGAAAAGGGGGAGAAATGAAAACGACAATCAAGAAAACAATCATTGTATTTGCGGTTATGCTTGTATTGACGTTGTGCCTTGGCTGCTCGGATGACAACAACGACGACGGCGCAGACGGTGACGCCGAAGAAGCGGAACACTCGGTGAAGCCCGTGCAGCATGGTAGAAGTACCTTACAAGAGAAAACCAAGGAATATTTAGACAGCGAGTGTCTTATATTGCCCGAAGGAACGGAAGAATACGACTGTAGGGCAGCAAGTCAGTATGATGAATGTAGCTTTCATTCAGACTGTCCGGAAAGAGAAAACGGATTCTGCCGGAGCGTAGGCAGCAACATTTGCCGGTGTTATTACCACGAATGCCTTGAAGATACGGATTGTGCAGCCAATGAAGCCTGTGTCTGTTATGCGTGGCATGAACACAGCATTTGCGCCAAGTCCTGCCGTTCAAGCGATGAATGCGGCGAAGGACATAAATGTGTTATCGCTGGGCAAACTGGAGGTTGTATTTCACCTTCCGAAGAAGAAATCCTCGGTTCTCAAGGCTTCCGCTGTACTAGCGATGCCGACGAATGCACCAGCGACAACAACTGCCCCAAATATGACCGCTGCGTCTACACCGAAGAAAAAGGCCATTTCAGTTGCGAGTACGATAAATGGCTGGAGAATTGCGAGGGTATAGAATCCTGAGACTTGCGAACGAATTACACTAATGTTTCTTTCAACGCGATCTTGAACTGGCTTGAGGATATCAATGGGAGTTGGAAAAGCAACGAACAGGATCTTTACTGCCGAGCATGGCAATCGGCCGTGAGCCACGATATGGTTAACAAGTTTGTAAGCGTTTCGCAATATAACGGCGTAGATAGCTATAACAGCCTGCAATCAAATTGTTCCGGGCTATAGAAAGAGAGAATGCCATGAAAATTAAATTCATATTGTTGTCATTATTGTTTGTTTTCGTCTTTGCTTCCTGTTCGGATGACGGCATAGGAGATCCGGTCGCACACGGCAGGCATCAACTAACTGAAAAATCGGAGTTGGATATATCCCAGGAATGCCCCGTGTTAGGAGGTGATTTTGTTTGCAGTGATTACCGCCCGGATTCCGACGAATGTAAAGTTCACTCTGATTGCACGGCAAAGGCCAATGGGTATTGTTACAATGTTGGCAGTCAGAATTGCCGCTGCTATTACCACGAATGCTTCGAAGATACAGATTGTGCAGCCGACGAGGCTTGTGTGTGCTACGCATGGAGAGAGCATCGCATCTGCGCTAAATCCTGCCGTTCCAGCGAGGAATGCGGTGAAGGGCACAAATGCGTGATAGACGGCATGTGGGGAAGTTGCGTTGATGATAGATTGTATGGAGAGCAAGGCTTCCACTGCACGAGTGACGAGGACGAATGCGAGAGCGATTACAACTGCCCGGAATATTATTATTGCGTATTCATCAAAGAAAAAGGGCACTTTCATTGCGTGGAACACTCGCACAGCGAAGCGGATTGCGATTGATGCCCATGAAAATTAAATTCATATTGTTGTCATTATTGTTTGTTTTCGTCTTTGCTTCTTGTTCGGATGACGGCATAGGAGATCCGGTCGCACACGGCAGGCATTTTCTTGAAGAAAGAACGGAAGAATACATGACTCATAACTGTCCGGTTTTTCCCAATATCGAGAAAACCGGCACGTACGACTGCTATTCTTCAGACAGAGACACGTGCCGCAATCACACGGATTGTAGCGATAAACCCAATGGATATTGTTATACTGATGATGATCCTTGTGAATGTCACTACCACGAGTGTCTGGAAGATTCCGACTGCGCCGATGATGAAGCTTGCATCTGCTATGCTTCGCGTGAACACCGCATCTGTGCCAAATCATGCCGTTCAAGCAACGAATGCGAGGAAGGACACAAGTGTATAGAGGCGGGAATATGGGGAGGATGCCTTGTGAATCAGGAACTGCTTGGCTCGCAAGGTTTCCGCTGCACGAGCAACGAGGATGAATGCGAGAGCGACTGGGACTGCCCCAAAGATTACCGGTGCGTATATACAGAAAGAAAAGGCCATTTCAGTTGCGAATACAACAAATGGCCCAAGCTGTGCGAGGGCATAGATTCCTGAAGATTCGGACTCCCCCAAAAAAACAAAAAGCCGCATCCTTTCGGGTGCGGCTTTTTCATTACGAAGATCGGGAATAAACAATTATATTCAGTATTTTACCGACAAAAAAAAGACCGGCTCAAAATCGAGTCGGTCTTTAGATTCGCTTATTTTGTCGAGCTTCAGGCTATCGTGCCCTGCTCTGTTGCGCGGTCCAGGTCTTCGCGCATCTGATTGAAGAAGACGTCGAACTTTTGATCGAGGACTTCTTTGGTTTCGTTTGCGGTCTTAAGGACTTCATCGCCTACACTGTAGCTGGATAAAGTTCCCATAGCCTCACCGAAACCCTTGTCGGTTGCGCCACGCACCAGATTCTCGAAACCGTTAACGGCTTCTCCCTCGCTCAACTCGGGATTCTGCTTGAACCAGATATCGAAGAAACTGGTGGCAAAATCGAAAATACGCTGAGCGGTGGACTCTGGAGACCACTTCATGTCCATGGCACTCTCGAACTCAAGGTCGAGTTCTTCCAGTGCGCTTTGGATTTCCTTCTTCATTTCGGCCTGCAAGGTCTCCTGAACCACGCGCACTTGTGCGCTCTGGCTGATTTTGACCTCGTCGAAGAAAGTAGACTGAGTGGCTTTCTCGGCGGTCTTTTCCTCTTTTATCGCAATGTCTTCCAGGATCTTGCTCTTGGCGGTATACGCCTGAGCGGTGTTGTCTGTTACCTTCATTTTGACCTCCCTGGTCTTCTAGATCCATCCTTGGACCCACAAAACTATGAAGCTCTCACCATAGGTGAGATACACATAACCATTGTCAGCATAACAGATTCTTCAATAATATCAAGTAAATTGTGTGTCACCGAAGTGCCACGCAAACTCGCCCAAAGCTTCCTGTAAATTCAATTCGATTTTAGCCGACGGCGCTGAGGAGCGGGCGTAGCAAGTGTCTCGGAGGATATCAGGAGGCGTTTTCCTCGTGCATCTGACAAAGATCTGTGTTTTTTCCTCAGCATTTTCGGAAAACCATTCCGGGTAAATATCTGTATAGGTCATCCACAATCTGCAATTGGCTTTAAATCTTTTTGATTCCTGCCGCCTTATATTATAGATTCAAGCGACCTGAATAGAACGGAAGCAAGACGGAGGAGTGTTTTGGAAATCTTCGAGACCGTAATTTTAGGCATAGTCCAGGGCTTGACCGAGTTTCTGCCGGTCTCGTCTTCGGGGCATCTGGCCATAGGACATTTTTTGTTCGGGGCCGAGAGCGCCGACGTGATGTTCGATGTGATACTGCACGTGGCAACGCTGGCAGCCGTGCTGGTTTTTTATCGCCGCGATTTGCTGGAACTCGTGCGCGGCTTTTTCAAACCGCGCATTCCCGGCACGAGTTGGTTCTCTATGCAGAACTGGAGCCACATGCAGGGACGCGGGTTGATCCTGCAAATCCTGCTTGCAACCGTCGTCACCTCCGCACTGGGCTTGACCTTCAAGGATTTCTTCGAGAGTCTCTTCACCTCTAAAACGGCGGTGGGTTTGGCCTTGTGCATCAACGCCGGAATCCTGTATCTCTCGCGCATGGCCTCTCGCGGCAAAAAAGACCTTATAGGGCCGGGAATAAAAGGCGCTCTGTTAATAGGCTTATTCCAGGCCGCTGCCATCACACCGGGAATTTCGCGCTCGGGCATCACCATCAGCCTGGCGCTGCTTTTGGGCTTGGAAAAAACCGCCGCCGTACGTTTTTCGTTTCTGCTTGCCATACCCGCCATCTGCGGAGCGATGCTTTTAAAACTGGTCGAAGGAGTCTCAAGCGGATACAGCTTCACGGCTTTGACGGCGGGCTTTATAGCCTCTGCCACAGTCGGCTTCGCCGCGCTGATAATGCTCGTCAAGCTGACTAAATCCGGCAAACTTTTTTACTTCGCGCCTTATACGCTAGTGCTGGGCGCGCTCTTGATAATCTGGGGGCTGTTTTAAATGATACCTTACTACTATCTGCCATCCTTCGAGATCTTCGGCATGAAGATCCAGCCCTTCTTCCTGCTGGTCGTAATCGGCATCATCTCAGGCGTGATCGTTTACGATAAACTGTGCCGCAGGGGTGGCGCCATAGACCGCAAGGTCGCCCTGCACTTCCCTGAAGTCCTTGTGCTGTCCGGCTTTATCGGCGCTCATCTGGTGCATGTTTTCGTGTACCATCCCTATCTGTTATCCGAAGACCCGTGGGTGCTTTTGAAATTCTGGGGCGGGCTGTCGTCTTTGGGCGGATTTTTAGGGGCGCTTTTAGGCGGCTATATTTATTCAAGAATCAAGAAGACCAAGATCATGCCCTATGCCGACCGGCTGATCATCGGCCTGACCATCGGCTGGATATTCGGGCGCACGGGCTGTGCCACCGCCCATGACCACAAGGGCATCCTGACGGATTTCTTCATGGGCATACAATTCCCCGAAGGAACACGCCACGATCTGGGCTTATACGAACTGCTTCTGACTCTGGTGATTTTCGCCGTGCAACTGGTCTTGATGCGCAAGCCGCAACGTCAGGGGACTTTTTTGATGGTCACTGTTTTGATGTACGCACCGACGCGCTTCCTGTTCGACTTCCTGCGCGCCACGGACATCAAATGGGCCGACACGCGCTACTTCGGCCTGACCTTCGCCCAATACGCCGTGATATTCCTCTTGGGCGCCGGAATC
>CAYTHG010000046.1:0-15902 GCA_964437525.1 uncultured Myxococcales bacterium
CGGTCTTTCTCTCAATGTTTGCGGCTCTATGCCTTTTGCAGACACTTTAGATGAAAAGATCTCCCTTGAAGTTATGGCTTGCGACGAACAGATGTTCATGCTTTTAAAAGGCGTTCTGATGCGCCTGCCGCAGATAAATTACAGTCATTGCAACGATCCGATGAGCTTGGGCGACAAGATAGATGCAATGCCCGAAGTGATCGTGACGCGCATGGATGGGCCGCTGGCGGAAATCTCCCTTTGGGAAGACGGGCAGTTCGTGACAGCCTATTCTTATGACGAGTCGAAACGGCGTTTCGGCACTTGTTCCGAACAAATTTGGAGCAAGGGGTACCTCGAAGGGCAGCCTATCTGGCTGACGACTCCCTCTCCGGTTGTCGTCAATAAGCCCGATCTTGATGAAATGAGTGATCCGTTGATGTTGACGGTTGATAAATATTTTGCTCTTTTCAACCACATCCAAAGCATAATGGACGACTTGTACGGCAAGAAAACCCTGCATGAACTGGCTGGGCAGATTGAAATCTTCAAACAGAAGTATCCTCCCCTGTACAGAGGTATTTATGTCAATCCTGAGACGCATAAAATCAACTGGGAGCGCATGATAGATAATCGCAGCCGTGTGGATATTCATTTTCGTTATGATAAATTCCCACTCTATCTGGATGAAGTCCTTATGGTCATGGTCAAGATGCTGTTCGAAAAAACCAAGGCCGAAGGTGTTCGTAGATTGCGGGAGTTGGTTTCCAATTTGAAGGAATATTCGATAGACAAGGAGTCCAAATCTTCTGCGCGATTCTTCCGTAAGCTTGAAAAAGTTTTGAGAGTTTAATCAGAGCTTCAAAGCAATCGGGATGTCAGTCCAGGGCGATCAGCTTTGAGTTGATAAGTCCTGTGGATTCCTGGAATTCTTTGAAATATTCTTTTGCCTTCTGCTCCTTGATGAAAACCCCGGAGCGCAGTTTGAAGGCGGTTTTCTGCTGGTTGGGATCTGTTGAATCTATAGTGACAATGTGAATATCCTCTTTGTATTGCGGGAATACCTGGCTCAACACTTTAAGACGTTTAGTGGCTGATTCAAGCGAATAATAGGTGCCGATCTGGATTGAATACAGCTTGTCGCGGCTAAGGTTGCTACGCATGTCTTCTTCGGTCTTCAAACGCTTGTAGTTGTTGCAGGAGCAAGTCGCCAGTGCTGCAATCAAAAGCAACAGTATTATTGTGTTTTTTAAGGCTATCGTCAAAAATATTCCCTCTTCGGTAAAAAAGCTCTTTTGACTGATATACCACATACATAAGATCATGCCGAATTATTCACAGGTCTTTAGGGTAGCTCTAAAAATCCATATTCTGCTGCGAACATTCCTTTTCGATTCGGATCGCTTCTCACAATCCTCGACGTATCCTGCTGATATGCCTGCGGTTGTGAGGAATGCCCGTTCTCGAAAATTTTACGTTTTCGCAACGAATAGCTATTTTTAGAGCTACCCTTTAAAGACTTTACTTTCACAGCCTTGATCCGTATGATTTCTTCGACAGTTTGTCGTGTTTTGAGCATGTGCAAGGAGATCAAATGAAAAAAAGCTCTGTTGCCGAACCTTTGACGAGTTTTTTGCGCGAACTCTGGGGTAAACCCGGAGCGATCTGGCAGGATGCGGAGAAAACCATCAATAAAATGGTGGACAACTTTGTTCAGGCCGGTAGGCTTTCTCAGGAGCAGGGTAGAGCCCTTGCTAAAGAACTGGTGGAAAAAGTCAAAGATAACCGCAAAGCCTGGGAAAAAAGCATGGATGGCTTTATCGACGAGCACATGCCGAAAATCAAGTTGCCCAAACGCAAAGAGCTTATCCAGCTTCGACAGCAAGTGAACGGCTTGATTGACCGACTCGACGAACTGGAAGAGAAACTCAGCAGAAAAAGAGAAAAAAACTCCTGATATTCCAAGAGGATGGATTTGAACAGAAGCGACAACAGACAACTCGTACCCGGACGGCTGGGAGTCAAAGGCTTGAGGTTCCCTGTCAAGGTGCGTACCAAATCGGGAGAATTGCAAAGCAGCATTGCAACTGTAGATGTACAGGCTCGTATGCCGAGCGAGATCGACTGGCAGGGGTTCAACGAATCGGGATTGATGCTGGCTGATGAAAAAGAGGGCATCGATGTCAGGCGTTTTAGGCCTGTTCTGGAAAAAATGCAATCAAAGCTCGGTGCGGCATCGGTCAAAGTGAAAATTAAGTTCCCCTACTTCAGAGAAAAAGCTGCGCCTGTAAGCGGAGCGGTTTCGAGCATGGATTACGATTGCAGTTTTTCAGGCATTCTCGACACTTCGGGAAATTGGGAACTTGTGGTCGGGGTTCAGGTGCCGGTATCTACTGTTTGTCCGTGCTCTAAAGAAATCTCCGAGCATGGAGCCCATAACCAGCGTGGTATCGTGAAGTTGAAGTTCAAGCCGGAAGGCATGATCTGGCTTGAAGACATGCTGGATTTAGTCGAGCAGTCGGCTTCTTGCAGCTTGTACGCACTCCTGGAAGACGAGGATGAAAAATATTGTACCGAGCGAGCCTACGACAATCCTCGCTTCGTTGAGGATTTAGTTCGAGAAGTTGCTTTGCGATTAAAGGTAAATAGGCGTATAAAGTGGTTCCTGATAGAGGCAGAAAATACAGAGTCCATTCACAACCATAGTGCCTACGCCATGATAGAAATGGACAACGAATAGATACTCTTTTTAGGGCGATCTGGAGGAAGTGATTAAAATGACGAGATCCTTGAGCACAATTGCCATTCTTCTCGTTCTTGTTTTTTGCGTGTCCTGTGCCGGGCGCATTAAGGAAGTAACGGAGAGAGACAAGGCCGCCTCTCTTAATTACTATCGTCTGGCCTACGATTTTTATCGTAACAGGGATGTGGTACAGGCTATCAAATCCCTCAGAGAAGCCGAGAAGTTCGATCCCAACGATGTGAATGTGAACAATCTTTACGGTTTGATTTATCTTGGCAAAAAAATGTTCAAGGAGTCGGAAGCTTCGTTTAAAAAAGCGGTGGCAGCCAAAGAAGACTTCTCGGATGGCTATGTGGGCTTGTCGGCTGTTTACATGGCTCAGGAGCGCTGGCAGGATGCGGTGGATGTTTTGCAAAAGCCTTCCGCCGACATCCTCTATTACCGTAAAGATGTCGTCTTTGATAACATGGGCTGGTGTTACCATATGCTGGGTAAAGAGCAGGAAGCAATTACCAGCCTGAAAAGCGCCCTTATGGAAAATCCTTCCAATTGTCATGTATATTACAATCTAGGGCTTGTATACAAGGACATGGGACAGTATCCAGAATCCATCATGTCTCTTAAAAGAGGGCTTAAAAAATGCCCGACTTTCTTTTACGGTTACTATGAATTGGCTTTGATAGCCATCAAAGCCCGCGATAACGCCACTGCCAAAGATGCGCTTGATAAGTGTGTCGAGTTGGGAAGCAACAGTGTCGAGGCCGAAGAATGCGCCAAGTATCTGAGGCTGATGAAATAGAACGAACATGCTAGAGATCGAAGGAGACAGTTGTGCTTCAGCGGAAACAGGAAGTCCTGCTGAATACGACCCGCAAGCTTTTGCGGAAGAACGCACACATACGTCTGAAGCACATCGTGGAGCATGTCCATCCCGCTGACGTAGCCGTACTCTTCCGCTTCCTGCCCGATGAACATCAGGACATAATATTCAGCCTCCTGAGCGAAAACAAGCGCCGCGCCGAGGTGATGTCTCATCTCGAAGACGTAATCATCAATCGCCTTTTATCCGAATACGACATCAACGACGTTGCCGAGATCATCAAAGAGATGGACGACGACGATGCCGCCGATATGCTGGCCAACCTCGACGAGGATCAGTCAGCCGCCGTCTTGAAGTTGATAGGCAGAGAAGAACGCGAAGAGATAGAAGATCTTCTGCGTTACGACGAAGACACCGCCGGTGGTCTCATGACCACCGATTTAATATCCCTGCCAGCCGAGATGACGGCAGACGAGGCTCTCAAGGAGATCAAGCGTCAGGGCGAGGAACCGGAGATGGTTTTCTATCTCTATCTCGTAGATGACGACGGACGCCTGATAGGTGTCGTCAGTCTGCGCGAAGTCGTGCAGTCACCCGGCGATACGATTCTTGAAGACATCATGACGCGCAATATTCACAAGGTGCGCACCGACACCGACCAGGAGGAAGTCGCCTCCATCATCGCCCGCTACGACTTGCTGGCAGCGCCTGTCGTCGATGAGGAAAACGTGCTGATGGGTATCGTCACGGTCGATGATATCATCGACGTTATCCGCGAAGAGGCCACCGAGGACATCCTGAAGCTGGTCGGTGCCCATGAAGAACTGCTCGAAGATTACTCATTGAGGCGCAACGTCATGAGCCGCCTGCCCTGGCTCCTGGCAACCTGGATGGGCGGAATTCTGGTTATGAAACTCATGGGTGGATATGAAGACACGCTCAAAAAGGTTCTGCCTTTGGCGGCATTCATTCCCGTCGTGATCGGCATGGCCGGAAATCTGGGCACGCAGTCGGCTACTATCGTCGTGCGCGGTATCGCGCTTGGCAAGGTCGATGTCAACCGACTGTGGGATACGGTCGGCAAGGAAACCATGACGGGCCTTGTTCTGGGTACATTTTACGGTACGGCTCTGGGAGTCGTGGCGTATTTCCAATACGATGAAATCCCGCTTTTAAGCGTTGTAGTCGGTCTGGCTCTGTGTTGCAGCATGTTGATTGCCGCCATGGTCGGAACCCTTGTTCCCATGGTATTGCACCGCATGAACGTAGACCCGGCTGTCGCTACCGGCCCCTTTGTGACAACCTCAATCGACCTTGTCGGGGTTTTTGTTTATTTCCAGATTTCAATCCTGTTGCTATAGGCCCGCCGTGAGAACGCTTGACGACGAACTCATAGTTTTAAGAACGCATCCTGTCAGGGAATCGGATCTTATCGTTCATTTCATCGCCAAGGAACTCGGCAAAGGCTCGGCTCTGGCGCGGGGAGCGAAACGCAGTAAAAAAAGATTCGCCGGGGCACTCGACAGCTTTACCAACCTTAAAGCCGGATTGACGCCCAGCCGTTCGGGAGATTCTTACAGCATAGATCACGTTGCCATCATAGACGCTTTTGGCGCTTTGCGGCGCGATCTCTCAACACTCTATCTGGCCTCGTATTTCTGTGAATTGTGCGACCGCCTGCTGGCACCTTCGCAGTTTATTCCCAATGTCTACGAGTTGTTGCTGTTTTTTTTGGAAAGATTGACCCATTCGGAAGCCTCCAACAAGCAGCGGCATTTCTTCGAGGTGCGCCTCTTGACCTTGACTGGAATCTGCCCGGACTGGGAAGCCTGTCCGGTCAGCAAACCCACGCGGGAAGCCATGATGCTGGCGGCAAGTTGCAAGCTCGAAGACTTGGGTCGAGTGCGCCTGACACCCGGCATGGCCCGCGAAGCCAGACCGGTATTATTGGCATCCATTCAAGATCAAATCAACGCAAATCCGCGATCTTTAAAGCTGCTTGAGTCGGAGGTCAAGCCGTGATGAAAGGCTTTGGCTGGTCGAGATACTTCAAGCCTTACTCCAATTATTTCGCCGCCGCCATTTTGTGCATGGCCTTGAACGCCTTAGCTACCGGGCTTTACGCTTATCTGATAGGACCTCTGGTCAAATTCATTTTCGTTGGAGCGCTGGAAGAGTCTGACAGCCTGGTCCGCCTGCTCTCGTTTCTGGGGCTTGAACCCCAAATAGACGACCCGTCTTTTGCACTGATGCTTTTGCCCGTCATGATAATCTCAGTCGCGTTGCTAAAGGGCTTGGGGCAGTTCGGGAAGTATTATCTGATGGGAGCCTTCGGCG
Organism: uncultured Myxococcales bacterium; assembly: GCA_964437525.1. Taxonomy (GTDB): domain Bacteria; phylum Myxococcota_A; class SURF-8; order SURF-8; family SURF-8; genus JAKQSH01. Next base: position 5,880 of record CAYTHG010000046.1, read on the forward strand.
AAAAAGCCGTCTTCGACATACGCGCCGAGATGCTTGCGAAGTTGCACAGGCTGAGATTCGAGCGCTTGGACAAAGAACCCGACGGCGAGCTTCTCTCGCGCATGACCCAGGATTCGCGTTTGATCTCCGAGGCCGCCACCAACGCGCTCGGCTCGCTTTTCTCCGACTCCATGAAGCTTTTCGTGCTTTTAGGAGTGGCTTTCCTGCTTGACTGGCGGCTGGCGCTGGTCAGCTTTTTCATACTGCCGCTGGTGGCGGTACCCATCGTCAAAATCGGGCGCAAACTAAAAAAAACAAGCATGGACCGCCAGCGTGAAATAGCGGCCATATCTTCGCAAACTCTGGAAGACATACAGAACGCCAGAAGCATACGCGATTTTTCGATGGAAGCGACGCGCACCGAGAGCTTTCAAAAAATCAATAGCAATTACCTCAAGGCAAGCCTCAAAAGCTTTGCCATCCGAGCTTTTTCGTCGCCCTTGATGGAACTTTTAGGGGCTTTGGGGCTTTCGGGAACTCTTTTTTATGCAGGCTGGCGACTGGGGCAGGGGACGCTCGTGCCCGAACATTTCGTCTCGTTTTTTGCAGCGATCCTGCTTTTATACGAACCCATGAAAAACCTCGGTCGCTTGAACAATTTTATTCAACCGGGCCGGGCCGGGGCTGCGCGCATTGCAGAATTTTTGTCTTGGCCTGAAGAGACTGGCGGCAGCCAAGATGCCGGTTTTGATAGTGAGATCCGTTTTGAGTCGATTGAGTTTGGATATGGAGAAAAGCTTGTCTTTTCGAATTTGAATCTTACATTGAAAAAAGGCGAGTGCGTCGCCTTGGTCGGTTCTTCGGGGGCCGGAAAAACGAGTCTGACACGTATTCTGGCGCTTGAGCGTAGGCCGCTTAAAGGTCGCCTGTTGGTGGACGGAAAAGACCTTGCAATGATTTCCGTCGATTCGTGGCGCAGGATGTATGCTCGTGTCGAGCAGCGTCCACTGCTCTTTGATGACAGTATTTATAACAATATCGCTTTAGGTAAAGCCGGAGCGAAGAAGTCCGAAGTGCTTGCCGCAGCCGAACTTGCGGGAGTGATGCCGTTTGCAAGAAGTCTCGAAGGCGGCTTGGATTGCGAAGTGGGGCAGGGCGGACGGCTTTTATCCGAAGGGCAGTTGCAGCGCATAGCTTTGGCGCGGGCGTTTTTGAAGGATGCGCCCATCGTTATTTTAGATGAGGCGACCTCGGCGCTCGATGCCGAAAACGAAGAGCTGATAGCTGGAGCGATGGATATGCTTGCAAAAGACAAGTTGGTTTTGGTGGTGGCGCACAGGTTGTCCACCGTCAAAAAAGCGGATAGAATACTGGTTCTGGAAAATGGTATAATCGTCGAAGAAGGCAGTCATTCCGAACTACTTTCAAAAGGCGGCAGGTACAGCGAACTTGCAGGATTGCAATTCGGAGCGTGATCTCACACTTGCGGCAGGGTCTCGTTAATGTTAGTCTTTCCGGCCTTGCTGTAACGATGCACTAGAAAAGATTGGATAGGAAAATGAGTGAACTCGAACTGAGATTTGAAGACAAAGCGATCAGCGTCCCGCAGGGATCTTCGGTCAGGGATGCGCTTGAAAAACTCGAAGCTTTCAACGGCAATATTCTGGCCGTTAAAATAGACGACAATATTCTGGATCTGACAGCCCCCATAATTACAGGCGGAGCGCTGACTCCCTTGACCTCCGCAGACGAGGAAGGCCTCGATATTCTGCGCCATTCGGCGGCTCACCTTATGGCTCAGGCCATATTGCGACTGTTCCCCAAGGCTAAGCTGGCCATAGGCCCGACGATTCAGGACGGTTTTTACTACGATGTCGATTTCGGCGACGAGACTTTCACCGCCGAGGATCTGCCCAAGGTCGAAAAAGAGATGAAGCAGATCGTCAAAAAGAAAATCAAACTGGAGCGCAAGGAGTTCTCACGCGAGGAAGCCTTGAACCAGTGGGAGCCTGCCGGAGAAATCTATAAGGTAGAGTTGATAAAAGACCTTGAAGAAGGCACCGTCATTTCGACTTACACGCAGGGCGACTTCACCGATATGTGTCGCGGACCGCACGTCCCGCACACCGGGCATGTCAGGTCGTTCAAGCTGATGAGTCTGGCCGGAGCGTACTGGCGCGGCGACGAGAAAAACAAAATGCTGACGCGCATCTACGGCACCGCCTGGGCCACCAAAGAAGAATTGAAGGCCTATCTGGCAAGGCTCGAAGACGCCAAGCGCCGCGACCATCGCAAGCTGGCCAAGCAACTCGAAATGTTCACCGTGGCCGATATCGTCGGCAAAGGCTTGCCGCTCTGGTTGCCGAACGGTACCGTCATTCGCGATGAGTTGGAACAGCTCTCCAAAGAAAAAGAATTCCAGTACGGTTACAAGCGTGTGGCCACTCCGCACATCGCCCATGAAGAACTCTACTACCAGTCCGGCCATCTGCCTTATTACAAGGACTCCATGTTCCCGCCTTTGAAGCTCAAAGAAGAAGGCGAAGAGGTCGAGACTTTTTATCTCAAGCCCATGAACTGCCCGCACCATCACTTGATTTATCTGGCACGCCCGCGCAGTTACAAAGAGTTGCCCCTGCGTCTGACCGAATACGGGCAGGTTTATCGCTACGAGAAATCCGGTGAGCTGGCAGGTATCCTGCGCGTGCGCGGCATGGCCATGAACGACGGGCATCTGTACTTGACCGAAGACCAGTTCAAAGAAGAATTCAAGGCCGTCATGCAACTGCATCTCGACTACTACGAGATCTTCGGCTTGAAGGATTACTACATGCGTCTGTCCCTGCGCGATCCGGAAAACGCCAAGGGAAAATATTTCGACAACGATGAATTGTGGGAAAAGGCCGAGCGCTTCTGCGACGAGGCTTTAAGCGAGATGGGCATACCGTACAAGACCGTCATCGGCGAGGCCGCATTCTACGGGCCCAAGGTTGACGTGCAGTTCAAAAACGTACTGGGACGCGAAGAAACCAACGGCACCAATCAGGTGGACTTCTTAGCCGCCGAGCGTTTTGATTTGCGTTATGTCGGCTCCGACGGCGAGCAGCATAAGCCTGTGGTCCTGCACCGAGCGCCTTTGGGTACCCACGAGCGCTTTATCGCATTCTTGACCGAGCATTTCGCCGGAGCCTTCCCGACCTGGATGCATCCGACACAGGTGGTTATCATTCCGGTCGCATCCGAGTTCGTCGATTATGCCAACAAGATCAAGGACGACCTCTTCAAAGATTTCGTTCGTGTCGAAGTGGACGACAGCAGCGAGACTTTGAACAAACGCATACGCAACGCCATCACGCACTGGAAGGTTCCCAATGTTCTGGTGGTCGGAGAGCGTGAGAGAAGCGAAGAGAGCGTTACACTGCGCCGCTACGGGCTCAAACATCAAAAATCCATGCCCTATGCCGAGTTCAAGACATGGCTGATGGAGCAGATCAAAACCCGCGCCTTGCCGGAGCGTGACGAAGAGTAATCTGGATTTGTAAATGGGATTTCAATGCGGGCTCGTGTTTTCACGGGCCCGTTTTTTTATGGGCGTGTCTTTTTGTTACGGATTAAAAGTATGATCCCCAAAGCCAGCGCTGCCAAAAGCATGACGATGCTGGCGATCATGTATATCAATACCTGCGGGCTTACGTCTTGAGAAACGCAATATAGATTGCGATGCAGGAATATCGGGTATTTGCCGTAAGTGGCTCTGGCTTGATACAAGATGAGAACCGATCCCGATACCAGAGGCGTCCATTTGACTGCGACAGACTGGCTCTCGTCCATGCCGGGCAGGGACAAGCTTTCTTCAGACGCATTGACGCTTTCGTTATTGTAGATTATGCGCAGCAGCCCCTGTTCTATGGTGGTGCTTTTGGATATCACATGAATAGTGGTTTCCTGACCCGCAAAGACATGCTCGGGCACGATAAGCTCAGCCATTTGTTTTGGCAGCGGGACAGCATCCTGGGCCATGCATATCAAGGGCAGAGCCGATATCAGAGATGCAATCAGAAAGCAGAAGGCTTTTTTCATTTCTGTGCCTCCTGTTCTTTTGGCAATAACACAAGCAGTGACGCGCCTCCGACTGTAAAGACAAGCCAAAAGATAAAGACTGCCAGCGGCAGCGCGGAGAACTTATCGAAGTTTATGTCACCGCCGTATAAGCCAGTGTTCGTCTCGCTGAAAACTGACCAGCCTAAAACGCCTGCAATCAGCAGCGGGATCAGGAATCGGAGTTGCAGCAGAAGAATCGAGGCCAGACGGGGATGCTTGTTCCCGATGAGTATTTTGAGTTTGTCTTTGCCCATCAGCCAGCCCAGAACCACGCTTTGTATTAGCGCTACACCGAGTATGCCGTAAAAGGGCGCCCAGTGTTCGAGCAGGGTTGTGATGCTTAAGCCCAGTGTGCCTGAGTGTGAAAACCTGTAGTCGATCACGGTCGGCAGCAATAGAGCGCAGCTCGATATGAATCCGGCGATCAGGATAAATACGGCGGTTTTTATGCGTGAGGTGCCGAAGCTGTCTTGGAAAGATGCGGCGAGGTTTTCCAATAGCGCCAGAATCGCTGGAATTGAGACGATGGATAAAAAACTGAGGTATATGATGGCGCTGGTGGTATGTGCCGTCAAGAGCTTTGATATGGCTTCAGGCAGGCTGATAAAGGTGGTCAGTAGGTTGCCGGATTGTGTGTTCGTGGCGGTGGATGAAATCATGCCGAAGAAAATCAACATTATCAGCAGCATGAATATGTACTTTAATGATGCTGCAAAAATGGAAATTCCCAATACCTTGCCTTGAGATTTTCTATGCGAGGCGAAAGCTGGAATGATACCTGTGCCCAGCGACAGTCCCAAAAGCGACAAAGCCAAGGCATGACGCCACAGGCCGGGATTTGCCAGAGTATCCATTGTCGGAGTGAAGACAGCCTGCATTCCGGAGAGCGAGTGTGGCATCAAAGATACTGCAATGAAGATCATGAGAGTGAAAAACAGCAGCACAGGAACGATATACGTGGATATGAATTCTGTCAGACGATGACCTGCGAATATCGCCGCCGCAGCAATTGTCCAGATGATTCCCGCTATATATAAGGGATTCCAGCTTGTCGCCAGATTATAGAAAAACGCCTGCGGATTGGGAGCCTGATTGATGTAAGGGGCTAAGGCCGGAGTCGGGAGAAATTCCTGCCACAACTCAGACCAGACGCCGCTATACATGCCTATGCTCAGGCTTAAAAGACAGACCATCATCGCTAAAAGCATAGTCGAGTTCAGAACTGCCAGCCAGCCTCCGAATTCCCCGGCACGACCTGCTTCTGTTTTTAAGGCGGCAGGCAAACTCAAGCCTGTTTTTTCGCCGAGCTTAATCTCAATAAACAAAAAGGGCAGGGCGACCAAAGGCAGACACAACAGCATAACCAAAAAGAAATTGCCCTGTCCGTATTCGTATGCGCTGGGGGCAGGCAAAAGCAATCCGCCCATACCGAGTGAGACGGCTATAATGGAGATTATAAATCCGAAGTCGGATTTGAAATGTTTTTTCGTGGGTCTGTTCTGCCCTTGCATACCTATTGCCTAAGAGAATTCATCTTCTCGATATGCGGCAAGGTTCTCAAACAGTGTGAATTCAGCGAAGTAATTGACATTGGCCTTGCCTGTTGGACCGGCGCGATGCTTGGCTACTATCAGTTCGGAGATTTTTTCGTTCTCCTCGGAAACATCGTCCGGATGATAAAACGCATCTCTGTAGATGAATATTATCATATCGGCGTCCTGTTCGATAGCTCCGGATTCTCTCAAGTCGGATAACTGCGGCCTTTTGTCGTTTCTTTTCTCCAAGTCACGATTAAGCTGGGACAGCGCCATGACAGGCACTTCAAGGTCTTTGGCGATGAGCTTCATGGATGAAGATATGTAGGATATTTCCTGCTCGCGGTTTGATTCGCGGCGTTTGTTCTTGGCCCGCATGAGCTGAATATAGTCCACGATTATCATGTCTAAGCCGAAGCGGCGCTTGATTCGGCGGGCTTTTCCGAGCATCTCCATCGGAGACAGTCCGGCTGTATCGTCTATGAATATTTTGACATTGGACAATTCTCCGGCAGCGGTAGTCAGGCGCACCCATTCTTCATCGGTCAGCTTGCCGCTACGGAACTTGCGCGAGTTGACGTGGGCCAGCGAGCATAAAAGACGAATAACCAATTCCTGGCGCGACATTTCAAGGGAGAAGATTGCTACTGAGGAGCCGCTGTCTATGGCTGCGTTTGTGGCGAAGTTGAGGGCCAGCGATGTCTTTCCCATGCCGGGACGACCGGCGACTACAATCATTTCACCACTGCGGAAACCGGATATGATATCGTCGATATCGTAATAACCGGACTTGATACCGGCATCGACTTCTCCGGATTCCAGCATTTCTATGGTGTGAATGGCTTCGCCGACGATGTCTTTAACTTCGTAGTATGGCTTGCCCAGTCGCTCTGAGCCAACCTTGAACACTTCGTCTTCGGCCTTGTTGATAAATTCTTCGACACTTTCAGGCTGGTTGTAACCGTCGGATATGATGTCCTGACCAGTCTTGATCATTTTGCGCAGCAGGTATTTCTCGGCGACGATTTTTGCGTAATGCTGTATGGCGGTGGTGGTCGGAATCATTCCGGCCAACTCGCCCAGATAAGCCAGGCCGCCTATTGCTTCAAGGTGTCCTGTGGTTTTCAATGCATTCTGCATCGTCACCAGGTCGATGGGCTGGCGAGTGTTAGAAAGCTGCATCATCGCTTCGAAGATGTATGCGTGACTTTCGAAGTAGAAGTGCTCAGGTTTAATTATGTCGAGGACGTTGTTTATCGCAGAGGAATCCAGCAGGACCGCGCCCAGTACAGCCTGCTCTGCCTCGTTCGAGTGTGGGGGAACCCGTTGAACAATGGCTTCGTTTGCCATGAATCAGCCTTTTTAGCAGGATAAAAATTATATGGGGGCTGTCTTTAAAAGACAGCCCCCATTTTCAAAGCACATTATCTCGATTCAAAAGACCGATGATTATTTCGGCACCACCCATACTTTGAGTACGGTTTTGACTTCTGTGTGCAGCTTGATCTCGACGTTGTAAACGCCGGTCGATCTGATCTGTTCCTGAAGTACGATAGTTTTGTGCGGTACCATGATGCCCTCTTCGCGCAGAGCTTCTTCGATCTCGCGGTTGGTTACCGAGCCGAACAGTCTATCGTTTTCACCGACACGCTTGGTGATGGTCAAGGAAAGCTGTGCCAGTCTTGTAGCCAGATCTTCAGCAAGTCCTTTTTCTTCTTCGAGGCGGGCCTTGATGAGTGTTCTCTGGTGTTCAATCTGTTTTACGTTGCCACTGGTTGCAGCTACTACCAGTCCCTGGGGGACAAGGAAGTTGCGCGCGTAACCGTCTTTAACTTCTACCAGGTCTCCGCCTTGGCCCAGGCCTTCAACGGCTTGCTTGAGTATGACCTTCATAACGAGAACCTCCTTGAGCTAGTCGAGTACCATGTAGGGCAGCAAAGCGATGTTGCGTGCGCGTTTGATAGCAAGGCTGACTTGCCTTTGATGCTTGGCGCAGGCACCGGAAATGCGGCGCGGGATGATTTTGCCACGGTCGGTTACATACTGCTCCAGGAGCGAAACGTCCTTGTAATCCACATGCTTGACTTTATCGGCGCAAAGACGACATATTTTGCGTTTCGGAGTTGAACGACGCTTTTTACGTCTTTTCTTTTGGTCTCTTCCATTGAATCTAGGCATTTTATTTCCCTATTTATATTGAATTTTGGTTATTCTTCTTCAGCCTTGACTTCTTCGGTTTCCTTGGACTCTTCAGCTACTTTGGGTGCAACGGTTTCTTCGGCCTTGACTTCTTTGACTTCTTTGACTTCTTTGACTTCTTTGGGAGCTTCTTTAAGAGCTTCTTTGGTAGCTTCTTCTTTGGGAGCTTCCTTGGTAGCTTCTTCGGTTTTTTCTGCCTTGGCAGCTTCTACCGGCTCTTTGACGACATCTTTATCTCTATCTTTGTCTCTGTTGTCTCTGTTGTCTCTGTTGTCTCTGTCTCTGTCTCTGTCGTGAGTCCTCATCGGGCCTTTTCTGTCGTCCATGCCACTGCTGTGACCTATGGTCACTTCCTGCGGGGGAGGAACGTCGTCGTCGCTGAACTCTGCCATTCTGGCTTCGAGTTCTACATCGTCAGCTAATTTGACACTCTGGAATTTGATGACCGATTCGATCATTTTGAAGTAGCGCTCGATTTCATCAACCGTATCTCCCAAGGAGACGTAACGGGCGTAGAAATAGGTGCCTTTCAGGTGCTTTTGCACTTCGTAGGCCAGTTTGCGCTTGCCCCAACTGCGAGCTTGCAGAAGACCGCCATTGCGTTCGTCGATAACGGCTTTGACACGCTCGACTACTTTGTTGATTTCCTCCTCGGTGGTATCGGGGCGGAATATAAACAGGGTTTCGTACTCTCTCATCTTCATGTGCAATTCCCTCATGGTTTGCAACCCCCCGAGCCTTGAGAAAAAGTGCCGGGGAGCAAGGGTTAATAAAGCGGATCTCGTCCGCGCGAGGACAGTAAACTAACAGCAAAACATAAGGTTTTGCAAGTGTTTTCTGTGAATTTTGTCAGCCGTTCATGGAGTCCAGGAACTCTTTGTTCGAGTTTGTCCTGGCGAGTTTGTCCAGGAGGAATTCCATTGCATCGACTACTGAAAGAGGATGTAGCAGTTTGCGCAGAATCCACATGCGGCTCAACTCTTCGCTAGGCATGAGCAACTCTTCTTTACGTGTGGCCGAACGGTTGATGTCCAGACACGGGAAGACACGTTTTTCCATTAGCTTGCGGTCTAAGTGCAGTTCGCTGTTGCCTGTGCCCTTGAACTCTTCAAAAATAACCTCATCCATGCGCGATCCGGTATCCACCAGCGCGGTTCCGATGATGGTCAAGGAGCCGCCTTCTTCTATGTTACGGGCGGCGCCGAAGAAGCGCTTGGGTTTGTGCAGGGCGTTTGAATCGACACCACCGGAGAGAATCTTGCCCGATGGCGGAACCACTGTATTGTAAGCACGAGCCAGGCGGGTGATGGAGTCCAGCAGAATGACGACATCGTATTTGTTTTCGACTAAGCGCTTGGCTTTGTCGAGTACCATTTCTGCTACCTGGACGTGGCGTGTGGCCGGTTCGTCGAAGGTCGAAGAAACGACTTCGCCCTTGACCATGCGCTCCATGTCGGTAACTTCCTCGGGGCGTTCGTCGATCAAGAGAACGATCAGGATTACTTCGGGATCGTTGCTGGTGATGGCGTTGGCGATGTCCTGCAACAGCATGGTCTTACCGGCGCGAGGCGGCGATACTACCAGGCAGCGCTGTCCTTTGCCGAGCGGAGTCATCAGGTTTAGAATACGAGTTGAGTAGTTCTTGGGATGATATTCAAGGTCGATGCGTTCCAAAGGATAAAGAGGCGTCAGGTTGTCGAACAGGATGCGGTCGCGCATGAAATCGGGATCGCGGAAGTTGATCTTTTCGACTTTCAACAGCGCGTAATAGCGTTCGCCTTCTTTGGGAGGACGAATCTGTCCCGAAATGGTGTCGCCGGTTCTGAGGTTGAACCTTCTGATCTGCGAAGGCGATACATATATATCGTCTGGTCCGGGAAGATAATTGTAGTCGGGCGAGCGCAGGAAACCGAAGCCGTCGGGCAGAGTTTCGAGTACGCCTTCTCCGTAGATGGCTCCCTTTTTCTCGCTCTGGTGGCTCAAAATAGCGAAGATCAAGTCCTGCTTACGCATTCCGGCAGCGCCTTCGATATTGAGATCGTTGACGGCCAGATGAGTCAGTTCTTTAATGTTCTGGCTTTTGAGTTCTTTGAGGTTAATGGGCTTGCTGCCGTTTACATCGACCAGACCGCTTCCCTCGCTTTTTTCAGCGTCGGCCTTTTTGGTTTTTTTGGCTGCAGAAGCAGGCTTTGTCTCTTCACTCGATTCC
>CAYTHG010000047.1:0-15610 GCA_964437525.1 uncultured Myxococcales bacterium
CGATCAGTTCAATAAGTTTTTCCTCGGGGAAAATCGGTATCCCGTTGGGATACAATTTGCCCGCCAGTACCGGCGGATACATGCGGTCATCGATGTCTGGAATCTGTGTAGCGGTAAAAGCTACAACTTCGTAATTTGCGTTGTCACGATACAGGACATTGAAGTTGTGAAAATCACGACCAGCTGCACCCATAATAATAATTCTCTCTGCCATTTTGTTCTCCTAATTACAAGTCTGATGGTTTATGGATGGCAACACATACATCGAATAACTGCGGCCACGCATATTATTCGGCTAACTATGAAAGGTCGGGGAGACCCATAGTTATCAAGACAGGTTTAATTTTATTAACGACGTTTTCTTCTGATTGCCGCTGCAGCAAGAAGCATAAGCCAGGCGCTTGCACCAGCTGTTGCTGAACATCCGCCCGAGCCGCTATCGTCGTCGTCTTCTCCTGCTACGCAGAAGTTCTCGTTGCCCGTGCGCACTTCGCCTTCGGGGCAGTCCACGCAATTACCGCCTAAGCAGCGCTGATTGACAAGACAATCCAGTGCGACTGATTGCGGGGTACATTCATCTTCAGCCTCTCCCTCGCCTTCGCCTTCACCTTCTCCATCAGGAGATACTACGCCACCCTCGCATACGCAAGCGGCATCCAGGCCTTCTTCGGGAGCTCCGCAGAAATCGAATTCTTTGCCGTTGTTTTCACAAAGATTTACACAGTTGTTCGAAGTATAAACACCTTCTCCGGTGTCGGAGTCGAACTTGCATGTGCACAGGCTGTTTCCGAGGCAGATTACAAATGAAGGATCGCAGCAGGTGCCTTGACAGGAAGAAGAACCGCCTTCGGTTTCCTGGCATCCCGAAGATACGCACTCACCGGAATTGCAGGTCATGTCGTCATCGGAGCAGTTCTTTATGGGCAACCAGTCATGGTTGGTATCGCATTGCTCTACAATATCGCCCTTGCAGCGCTTGCTGTCCGGGACGCACATGTCTTCATCGCCATCGCTGCCACCGCCGTCTTCGTCTCCGTCAACGCCCGAGCCGTCAAGGGTGCAGTCCATATATCCGTTGATGGAAGTATTGTGGTTGAACCATATCTCAAACTTGTTTCTGAGCATGTCCAGTTTGTTCACGTCCATTCCGTTGACCTGTCCCGGAGGGGCTACCAGGACGAAAGCACAGCGGAAGTTTTTTTGCGATTGTGTGTGGTCGGGAGTAATCGGACCCATGGCGCTTGTGATTTGCTCCATGGTGATGTTATCGCCTTTGGTGCCCTTCATGAAACCACCGCCAAGAGCCGGGAGGTCGGTGCGTGCGTAGTCGTTATTCGTGGGATTAACGAAGAAATACTCGGTGTTTTCGTCCATCACTTCATCGGGGCCGATCATGCCCATAAAATATTGGTCCAGAGTGCTGTATTTCTTTTCCTGGTCCATTATCATCCAGCGGTCGCTGCCGTCGTCGCGGAAGAAGTTGCCGCCCATAACGGAGCTGCCGGTGTGGAAGAAAAAAGACCAGAAGCTGGGATTGCTCGGGTTGTCGAGCATGTCGCCCTGGTTGGAGCCGTACTTGGCGTAGGCCATCCAGTAGCTTCCTGCCATCCTGCCGACCATCTCAACGCCTGAGAATACGGCAGAAGGTGCGCCGCTTCCGGTGATGGCGTTGCCCAGTGGAAAATAATCATCTTCGGGGTTGCTTGGAAGAGCGCTGACTATGTACATGTCGCCGACGAGCTTAAGCTGTCCGTCCGATCCGAAGGACTGAGGAGTGGCATCGGCTGCCGGTGCACCTGTGCCGTTGCCGGCCTGAGCGGTCGTGTAGGCGCGCGGCATGGTGTCTGTGGGGGTGAAAAGAGTTGAAGCACCGGTTAAGAACACGAATATGAAGTCGAATTCGTCTTCGACGCCGTCCATGCTGTAAAACGCGTTTGTTGCGTTCTGCATCGGGGGAATCCCGTTGCTGGGATGCAGGTCTACCAGGATGCCACTATAGTCCTCGACTACTGCAATGTGGTTGGCCGCAATCGCGCTGCCACAAGCAATCAGTGTAAATGCAATAATTGAAATTAACTTGATTGACAGGTGGAGGAAGTGATTCCTTCTACTCATGTTCTCGACTCCTATCCTCGATTGTCAGACTTGAAAAGCAACATAAACTGAGCGGAAAAAAGTATAAGTCCATACCTATATTAGTGCAAGCCTTTCTATGGATTAGGATTGTTTTTTTAAGATGGATATATCCTGTTGTTTTTTGTATTCTGGGAGTGAATCTTGACTGGATTTTACTCGCCCATGACCTGAACCAGCACTTTGCGATTTCTCGGTTTGTTGTCTAGGTCTATCAGGATTATCTGTTGCCAGGTCCCAAGTTCAATGTATGCAGATACCAGAGGGAAGCAGCGCGAGCAGCCCAGCATGGATGCCAGTACGTGACTGTAGCCGTTGCCATCGTTCCATGTTTTATGATGGTGGTAATCCTTGTCTTTCGGGGCGATTTTTTCCAGTGTTTCTTTAAGGTCGCGCACAGCTCCCGGCTCATATTCTATGGTGCTGATGGAAGCTGTTGAACCGGCTATATGAGCCATTACCTGCCCGTTCTCAATTCGACTCTTCTCCACTACGTTGGCTATTTCGTCGGTAATATCCATAATGTCTATGTCTGAGGTGCTTCTAAACGACAACTCTTGCCTGAAAATCTTCATGGTTCCCTCAATAGACTTATTGATGCTTGTTTTAATTCTGAATCTGAATTAGCCTAACAGGTCAGGTTCTTTAAAAAAAGAAAAAGGCGATTGGAAAGGGGGCCAATCGCCTTATCTTTTCGAGTCCTATACTAGCAACTCGATTCTGTAGGATACTCCGAGTAGGGGGGGCTCGGAAAATCCTTAATGCGATCAACATTGCGAAGATCGCAGGATTGACTCAAGTCGGGGTGACCGTCGTCAATCCAAGTACAGAGGGCAAAGTGGTTCAATGAGCGGGACGTCGAGAATATATAGCAGGATACGTGCCAACGGCAAGAAAAAATCAATATAATGATTTATTCTCAAATATATTTTAGTGATAACAGTTACTTACGGTTGCAAAACAAATATTAATTTATTTATAAGATTTGATAGCTCCTTGTTTTGTGTCAAGAAATGGCAAAAATATTTCGCTTAATTGCTTAATTTATTGGCTATGGCGAAAAAATTTCGCAAAACTCGGTTTTTTGCTTGAATTCAAGTCTGAGATTCGTTAAAATCAAAACCCATAAGGGGACCTTACTGTATTTCGGGGTTTGCAAAGAGAAAAGTGTGGAAGAAATGGCTCGCGTAACAGTTGGCAACAGGATCCTTGTAGTTGACGATGAGAAATCCGAAAGGATGACAATAGCTTACTCGCTTCGTAACGCCGGTTTCGAGGTTTTTGAAGCGGTCTCCGCAGAGGAAGGTCTGGGCCTTGCACTTGAAAAAATGCCTGCCCTGATTATCTCGGATATTCGCTTAAAAGGCATGAGTGGTATTGATTTTCTTAGTAAAATCAAGGAAATCAGTTCATCCATAATGGTTATCCTGATTACGGCCTATGGAACCATCGAAGATGCCGTTTATACCATCAACTTGGGTGCTGACAATTATCTGACAAAGCCTGTCAATTTGAATGAACTTGAGTTTATAGTCAGAAAAGCTATTGAAAAAACAGAGCTTTTGCAAGAGGCGCAATATTTGCGCGGGCAGCTTCACCAGGCTCGTAAGTTCGACAAACTGGTGGGCAGCGATCCTAAGATGACTCAAGTATTCAATATTATTGAACAAGTTGCCCCGTCTAGCGCGAATGTGCTTATTTACGGAGAATCCGGTACGGGAAAAGAGCTTGTTGGTGAGGCTTTGCACAAGTTGTCCGACCGGGCCAGTGGGCCATTTATCAGAGTAAACTGCGCGGTTTTCTCTGACACTCTTTTGGAAAGCGAATTGTTCGGTCATGAGAAGGGGGCATTTACCGGAGCCTTCAATCGCAGGGCGGGGCGTTTTGAAATGGCCGATGGCGGGACTTTGTACCTGGATGACATCAACATGATGCCGGAGGTAACCCAGATTAAGCTGATGCGTTTTTTGCAGGAACGTGAGTTTGAACGTGTGGGAGGTCAGAATACGATCAAGGTTAATGTGCGCATTGTTGCTTCGACCAATACACCGCTTGAGGACGAAGTGAAAAAAGGTAATTTCCGCGAAGAAATTTACTATCGCCTGAATGTTATTCCTATTAACTTGCCTTCTCTGCGCGAACGCAAGAGTGACGTGCCACTCTTGATTAAGCATTTCATGAAAAAATATGCCGTCAGTAACAATAAAGAAGTGGACGATATAGACGATGAAGCCCTGGCCTTGGCTCTTTCCTACGATTGGCCGGGCAATGTTCGTGAACTGGAAAACGTTATTGAGCGCGCGGTGGTTTTGACCAGAGAAAAGACGATTCGTTCAACTAACCTGATATCTTTAACTCCGGATGCCGGTGTAAGACCCTATGATGAGCGGAATAAGAACGTTTCTATGGTCGGGCGGTCTTTGGCAGACATTGAGGAAGATGCAATCACGGCTACTTTGGAATCCTTCAACGGTTCCACAAGAAAAGCTTCCGAAGTGCTTGGAATTTCCCAGCGTAAAATTCAATACAAATTGCGTCAGTATGAAGAGAAAAGGAAGTCGGAACAAGAAAAGCAGGAACTGAATCTTCCCAAGGTGAGTGCCTGATTCATGCCTCATTATTTGTTATTGACTATATTTGCTTGCCTTGCCTTTGGCATAGCCGCTGTGCTTCAGAAATATGGAGTTTCCAAGAAAGTCGGGAAAGTCTCTCTGAAAGGTTTTGCCGGAAAATGGAAAGAACTTCTAAAGAGTTTTATTGCCAATCCCGTCTGGATTGCCGGGGTGCTTCTGGAGGGCATCGCCGCCGCCTTGTTTTTCCAAGCTTTGTCCGAGGGTGAAATAACCGTTGTTCAACCTCTGGTCAATCTCAATGTGGCCGTCACTGTGATTCTAGGTGTGCTGTTTCTTCATGAGCGCCTGAGTGGAATTGAGCTGGTAAGCGTAGTTCTGTTCACATGTGGAGCCTTATTGATAGGCTTGGGCGCACAAAAAGTCGCGCAGGGCGGTTATCCTTTGCAGCCTTTGATAGTTCTTAGCGGGTTTTCTGTCGCCATTGTTTTTTTAGCGCTGGTGGTGCCCTTGCTTTTGAAAAAGTCCTCCTGGGAAGTCCCATTTTCCATAGCCACCGGAATTATGTTCGGCATGGGCACTCTATATATGAAGGTGATTTCCATTGATGTGCTTTCCTCCGGGCAGGAATTTGTCATTGTTTCCCCTTATACGTGGTGGGCAATGTTGAAGACTTTCAGTATCTGGTTTTTCATTCTGTGGAGTATTCTAGGCTTTTTGTTTCTGCAGATTTCGTTTTCCCATGGCAGAGTGTCTATCGTCATGCCTGTGGTCACTGTCGTGTCCATGATCGTTCCTTTTATTTCCGGCCTGTTTTTATTCTCCGAGAAAGTCGGTCCGACGCGTGTTGCCGGCTTGCTTTTTCTGGCAGCGGGCTCTCTGTTGATGATCTTCAAAAAGAACAAGCAAAATATCTGAAAAGGATATATACTTATCCGCCAAGTTTTTCATTTTGATCCACTGAGAGGTCGGATGTCTGATAAAGAAGTATTGACCGCCCATAAGAAAAAAGTGGTTGTCGTTAACACCGGTGGAGGAGGGTTCTTTTCTCTTCTGAAAAAGGTGTTGCTCATTGCCGTGATTCTGGGGCTATTTTCCTCTGCCGGAATGTGCTACTGGTTGTGGACGCTTAAGCAGGACTTGCCTGTTTTCGATTCCGTGGACCAATACGAGCCGCTTTTGGGTACCATGATGTATTCCGACGATGGCACACCCATCGCCGAGTTTGCCATCGAAAAGCGCATGATCGTTCCTTATGACAAGATCCCCAGGCTTCTGATTCTCGCCTTCGTTTCTGCCGAAGACCAGAATTTCTTTTACCATTTAGGTATAGATCCCGAAGCCATTTCACGTGCTTTTATAAAAAATGTCAAAGTGATGGGTTTCAAAGAGGGCGGCAGCACGATTACCATGCAGCTTGCCAGAACCTTCTTTCTTTCAAGAGAAAAGAAGTTGATCCGTAAGATCAAAGAAGTCCTTCTGGCCATATTCGAGCTTGAATGGAACCTCTCCAAAGAGGAAATCCTGTGGCTGTATCTCAACCAGATTTATCTCGGTCATGGCGCTTACGGAGTGCAGCAGGCTTCACATATCTATTTTGGTAAGGATGTCTGGGAGCTGGATGTATCGCAAATGGCTATTCTGGCCGGATTGCCCAAGGCGCCCGGACGCGATTCCCCGGCTTCGCATCCAGAGCGAGCGCGTAAGCGTCAGCGTTATGTTTTGAGTCGCATGGCCAAAGAAGGCTATATAAGCGAGGAAGAGCGGCGTCAGGCGCTTGAAAAACCCATCGAAACCGTTGAAAGTACTAATCTCTTTTTGGATCGTGCGCCTTATTTCAGCGAACATGTCCGCAAATATCTTTACAACAAATACGGCGCCAAGACTTTGTATGAAGGTGGAATGCAGGTTTACACCACTGTCGATCTGAACGCTACCGAGCTTGCCCAGCAGGGTTTGACGCGGGGCTTGCGAGCTTTGGATCGTCGCCAGGGCTGGCGTGGTCCGCTTGCCAATATCCCCAAGAGCCAGTGGCAGTCTTTCAGAGACAAAGTCAAAGGCAAGTTCGGAGAGTTCCAGCCGATCAGAAATGTTATCTATCCCGGTCTGGTTGTAGAGGTAAACGACAGGCAGGAATGGGCCAGAATAGTTGTCGGTGACTTTGAAGCGAAGATGCATCTTGAAAATATACGCTGGGCAAGAAAACCCGATCCGGATGTTTACTGGGAGTGGAATCCCTTGAGCCGTATTTCCAAAGCGCTTGTAGAAGGCGATGTGGTTTACGTGCGTCCGACCGACAAGAAGGGCATAAAGGGAAAGCTCGATTTTCGTTCGTTTAAAGGCGTAGATCGTGACCAGATCATCTGGGATCTGGAACAAATTCCCAAGGCCAACTCCGCTTTGATGGCAAAAGATCCCGAGTCGGGTTATGTGGTTTCCATGATAGGCGGCTTTGCCTTCGAGTATTCCGAGTTCAACCGCGCAGTTCAGGCTTGCAGGCAACCCGGTTCGGCTTTCAAGCCGGTGGTTTATACGGCGGCTTTGGAGAAAGGCTGGACGGTTTCCACTATGATACTGGATGCGCCCATAGTTACCGGCCAGCATAAATTCCGCTGGAAGCCCGAGAACTATGGCGAGGACTTCAAAGGTGAAGTATCAGTGCGCTATGCTCTTTCCCATTCCATAAATATCCCGGCTATCAAGGCTTTGGATCACGCCGGAATAGATGGCGTTCGTAATTTGGCAACCAAACTCGGTATTCGCACGCCTGTGGCAGGCGACCGCTCCGTTGCGCTTGGTTCCACCTGCTTGACTGTCGAGGATCTCGTCAATGCGTATTCTCACTTCCCGCAGGGTGGCTTGAAACCGCGCACCGTGTATATCAAGATGATAATGGATCGCAACGGTGAGATTCTGGAAGACAACCGCACCTACTACGATATGCAACTCGATGTGGCCGAGAAGTTAGAGAAACTTGAAGAGGAAGTGCTGTCACAGCGCGAACGAGTGCTGGATGCCCAGACTTCTTTTCTGGCTACCTGGCTGATGCAGGAAGTCGTTCGCTCTGGTACGGGTGCTGCTGCAAAGGTTCTCGGAAGACCGGTAGGCGGCAAGACCGGCACGACCAACGATTACTATGATGCCTGGTTCTGCGGTTTTACACCCAACCTGGTGACGGGTGTCTGGATCGGTCACGACGACAACTCTCGTCCTTTGGGGCGCTATGAAACCGGCGGTCATGCGGCATTGCCGATCTGGCTGGACTTTATGAAGCCTTATCATGAAGGTCTGCCGGTGATTGACTTCAAGGTGCCACCCGGCATAGTATGGAAGTACGTCGATATAAAGACCGGACGTGAAGCTGTAAAGGGAACTTTGCACGTTATTAGAGCGCCTTTTAAATACGGAACCGGTCCGGAAGAAAAAATGAAAATCGAAGGCGAAGTGGATGAAGACGAGTTCTTCAAGGGAGACGACATCTTCTAGTTTAGGGAGGCTTGATATTGTTCGGTCTCGGTATGTGGGAAATTCTGGTTATTCTGGCTGTGGTGCTGATTTTCATCGGCCCTAAAAAGCTGCCGGAAATCGCCAAGACACTCGGCAAGGGGCTGCGGGAGTTTCGTGGCGCTACAGACGATCTGCGCTCGGAGTTAAGCGGTCACGAAAAGCCGGAAGACTACTCCCGCCGTCTGGCGCGTGAACAGCGGGAAAAAGAAGCCGCCGAGAGTATGCCAGCCAAATACGAAAAAATTTCCGATGACAAGGCCGAGCCTGATAAGTCTGCTGATAAATCCTCGAAACCTGAAGAACAGGAATCCCTGGAACCTGACCCGGAAAAGAAAGATTGATCCAACTTGAGCGAAGAAGGCAATGTCAGCTTTATTGAACATCTAAGCGAATTGCGTTTGCGTCTGGTTAAGTGCGCAATCGCTATTGCCATATGCTTTGTGGTGGCTTGGATCTTTCGCGGCGACCTTCTGTTTATTCTCAAAAAACCCCTGATGGACGCGCTTCCCGGCGACATGCACAATATCGTTCTGTTGCGTATCGTCGACAAGTTTTTCATTCATCTCAAAATTTCACTGATGGGCGGAATATTTCTGTCTTCACCGGTTCTCTTTTTTCAACTATGGCGTTTTGTCGCTCCCGGTCTTTACAAAAGCGAAAAGCGCTACGTGCTGCCTTTTGTGGTCTTCTCCGTTTTCTTTTTCTCCGCAGGCGTGGCTTTCTGCTACTTCCTGATTCTCCCCTTCGGCTTCGATTTTTTGGTGAAGTACAGTATTGATTCCGGGCAGGTATTGTTTGGAGAAGCTCTGTCGGATGCCGCTGTTCCTGCTGCTGCTGTCGGTGACCTTCTACAGATATCGCTACGCGAACATATTTCTTTTACCGGTACTTTGTTGCTGGTCTTCGGTGTTGCCTTCGAAACGCCTTTATTTATTTTCCTTTTGTCTTCAACGGGTCTCGTTTCGGCTGCATGGTTTGCAAAGCAGCGCAAGTATGCTGTGGTGATCGCATTTTTCATGGCGGCGATCTTGACTCCGCCGGATCCCTGGACGCAATCGGCTCTGGCTTTGCCTTTGATTCTGCTGTATGAAATCGGCATCTGGTCTACGCGTCTTTTGTTGATCTGGAAAAAAGACAAGACCGACGAAATAGATGACGATGATGAAAATGAGAATGGAAACGCAGAAAGCGAGGGGGAGCCGCACGAAGATAGAAGCGACGATTCACCTTCTTCTGGAAAACAATGAGTTTGACGAGATAATTATTTTGTAGAGATTTCGATTCGATCTGTTGAGTTTTTCGCACTATACTGAAAACTCTTTATAGTTGCCGATTCTTTTCTTCTTTGTTAAGATACATCAAGTATTTTCGTATTCGGTTAAGCTCTCTTTATCGTGGCTTATTCAGTAGGAGAAAGAGGTATTACCAATGGGTAATCGACTGGGCCAGTTGCTCGTTCGTGAAAACATGATAACGCTTGCCGAGCTTAAAAAAGCTCAGGATATGCAGTCTAATGATGGCGGGCGTCTTGCGTACAATCTGACCAAACTCGGATATCTTGCAGAAAGCGAATTAACCGATTTCTTGAGTCGCCAGTATGGAATTCCATCTATCAATCTGGCCGACTTCGAACTTGATCCCGCTGTGGTAAGACTTATTCCGCGCGAAGTTGCCGAGAAGCATCTGCTGGTAGCCGTCAACCGTGCGGGAAACTCCATCATCGTGGCTATGATAGACCCATCCAACATTTTTGCGGTAGACGACATCAAGTTTTTGACTGGCTACAACGTAGAGGTCGTCGTTGCAGGTGAAAGTGCCATCAAGGATGCCATAAAGAACTACTACGACGAAGAGCTTGAAGACTACAAAGAAATCATGGATGACTTCGACGATGCTCAGATTGAGTTCGGCGAAGGAATGGAACCGGAAGACGAAGGTGATGCCACTGTCGTGGACTTGGAGAATCAGGCAGAGGAAGCTCCTGTCGTAAAACTCGTCAACCTGATGCTGATCGACGCCATCAAAAAGCACTGCTCTGATATTCATGTTGAAGTTTACGAAAAAATGTTCCGTGTCCGTTATCGAATAGACGGTGTTTTGTATGAGGTAATGAAACCTCCGATGAGATTGAAGAACGCCATCGTTTCGCGCCTCAAGATTATGAGTAACCTCGATATCGCCGAACGCCGTCTGCCTCAGGATGGTCGTATGAAATTGAAACTCGGTAAGGGCCGTGAGATGGACTTCCGTGTTTCTGTTCTTCCGACACTCTTTGGTGAAAAAGTCGTTCTGCGACTGCTCGATAAAGATAATCTGCAGTTGGACATGACCAAGCTCGGTTTCGATACCAAGCCTTTGGGAGACTTCATCAGCTCCATCCATCGTCCGTGGGGCATGATTCTTGTTACCGGCCCGACCGGTTCCGGTAAAACCACTACGCTCTACTCGGCCATGACGGACTTGAACCAGCCGGATGTAAATATTTCCACCGCAGAAGACCCGGTCGAGTTCCAGTTGACGGGTATTAACCAGGTGCATATGCACGAAGACATCGGCTTGAATTTTGCTTCTTCCCTGCGTGCCTTCCTCAGACAGGACCCGGATATCATCATGGTCGGTGAGATTCGAGACTTCGAGACGGCGGAAATCGCGATTAAGGCAGCTTTGACAGGCCATGTCGTTTTATCCACCTTGCATACCAATGATGCACCGTCCTCCATTTCTCGTCTGTTGAACATGGGTGTCGAGCCCTTCCTGGTTGTCGCATCGGTTATCTGTGTTGTCGCCCAGCGTCTGGCGCGTCGCGTTTGTGCCGAGTGTAAGGAACCGGTGGATATTCCAGTTAAAGCACTGCTCGAAGCGGGACTTGATCCGGAAAGAGCCGAGCAGGCCGAACCTATGATGGGTAAGGGTTGCAAGGTATGCAACAATACCGGTTACAAGGGGCGTATAGCTTTGTATGAGGTAATGCCTTTCCATGACGAGCTTAAGGACTTCGTTTTAAATGGAGCTTCTGCAGTCGAGTTGAAGCGCGAATCCATTCGATTGGGAATGCAGACCTTGCGTGCGTCTGGTTTGAACAAGCTTTTCGAGCAAGTAACCTCCATAGACGAAGTTTTGAGAAATACTGCCCCGGATTGATACTCTTGCTGGGTTGACTTGGTAAATGTTGGTGGCTTGTAAAATCATTTAGAAGGGAACCGGCATGTTGAATCTCCACCAGTTGCTCAGGATGATGGTGGAAAGAGGTGCAAGCGATTTGCACATTACCACTGGTGCTCCTCCTCAATTGCGTATTGATGGTCGCCTGATTGCTGTCAAAGTGCCACCCTTGTCTCCTGTCGATACGAAAAGAATTTGCTACTCGGTTTTGACAGAAGCTCAAAAAGCCAGCTTTGAATCTGATAACGAGTTGGATCTATCCTTTGGTATCAAAGGTCTTGCTCGTTTTCGTTCAAATATTTACGTTCAGCGTGGAGCCGTCGCCGGCGCTTTTCGTTCTATTCCTTTCCGTATAATGTCATTCGCCGAACTTGGTTTGCCCCCTATGGTTGCCGAACTCGCCAAGCGTAAGGACGGCTTGATATTAGTGACCGGTCCAACTGGGTCAGGTAAAAGTACAACGCTTGCGTCTATGGTTGATAAAATCAGCCAGGAGCGCAACTGTCATATCATCACCATCGAAGATCCTATCGAATACGTTTACTCTCACAAAAATTCCATCGTTAATCAGCGCGAGGTAGGCGGAGACACCCAGTCTTTTAGAGGAGCCTTACGTCTTGCGCCAAGACCCCGATGTGGTTTTGATCGGAGAGATTCGGGACTTCGAGTCATTGGCTGCAACTGTCAGGATTGCTGAGACGGGGCATCTGGTTTTGACCACCCTGCATACGAACTCGGCAGTTCAGTCCATCAGTCGCATCATAGATATGTTTCCGCCTCATCAGCAGGTTCAGGCCCGCGTTCAGTTGAGCTTCATTCTGGCAGGTGTAATAAGCCAAAGGCTTTTGCCGCGCTCTACTGGTGTCGGGCGTATAGTAGCTGCGGAAATATTGTTGCCTAACACCGCCATTCGCAGCCTGATCCGTGATGATAAAACTCACCAGATATATAGCCAGATGCAAATGGGTCAGATCAAGCATGGAATGCAGACGATGAATCAGGCTTTAGTAGGGCTTATTAAACAGAACATAATTTCTGCCGACGATGCCAGATCGATTTCTCAAGACCTTGATGAATTGGATAAGATGTTGAATAAATAGCGAAAACAAAGGTGGGGGACGACATCTTGAAATCTATGACTGGCGTTTCTCATCTTGTTGCGGTACAATGAACGAAATTGGATAGTATCTACGGCTTCTTATGAGAGGGAGTTGAATGCCTGCATTCAAATGGGAAGGTAAAGATCGAAACGGCTCGGTGAAAAAAGGAACTATTGCGGCTCCTGATGAATCGACTGCCACTTTGATTTTAAAACAGCAGCAGATTACGCCGACGATGATTAAGAAATCGTCCGGGGCAATAGAATTAAGACTGCCCGGCTCAAAGCCGAAGTTGAAGCCTAAGACATTGATTGTCTTTACAAGGCAGTTCGCAACCATGATCGACGCCGGTTTGCCGCTTGTTCAGGGTTTGGATATTCTTGCGGCTCAGAGCGATGACAAGGTCATGCAGGGCGTTTTGTATCAGGTGAAGGCAGATGTCGAGTCTGGCTCCACTTTTGCTTCTGCTCTTGAAAAGCATAAGCATATTTTTGACGACTTGTATATATCGCTTGTTTCCGCCGGTGAATTGGGTGGTATTTTGGATACCATTCTTGAAAGACTTTGTGCCTACATCGAAAAGTCAGCGCAGCTTAAGAAACGCATCAAAAGTGCAATGACCTATCCTATGGTTATTGTTTTCGTTTCTCTGGGTGTTATCGCCGGTTTGATGATTTACGTTGTCCCCGCATTTGCGAAAATGTTTGATGACATGCCGAATGCTTCTTTGCCTGCACCAACTGCTATAATGATGGCTGTCTCGGACGCCTTTATTGCATACTGGCCGATGATTTTTGGTGGCATGGCCGGTGCTTGGGTGGGTATTAAGATATTGCTTAAACTCCCGAAATTCAAGTATGGTTTTGATTATATTATACTGAGGTTGCCCGGTGTGGGGCAGTTGGTGCAGAAAACTGCTGTTGCACGTTTTACCAGAACACTGTCCACCATGATTTCTTCGGGTATTCCGATTTTGCAAGCATTGGAAACTGTTGAAAAAACTGCTGGTAATAAGGTAATTGAAGCTGCCATTGTCAACGTCAGGGAAAAGATTACCGAAGGTAAATCCATGGCGGAACCTCTGATGGCTTCAAAGGTATTTCCTGCAATGGTCGTTCAGATGATCGCGGTTGGAGAATCCACCGGTGCTTTGGATGCCATGCTTGGAAAAATCGCCGACTTTTATGAAGAAGAGGTCGATGGCGCTGTAGAAGGTCTTACGTCGGTTATCGAGCCTATAACCATCGTTTTTTTGGGCGGTATCGTCGCCTTTACTTTGGTTGCTATGTACATGCCGATGTTCTCCATGGGTAATGCCATGTAGCAGTTGTGTTACTGTTGACTTCCTGAGTGTTGTGTCAGTTTAGTCTTTGTTTGTATAGCCGGAGGCTTGTGATGATGAAAAAAACACGCGGTTTTACTCTGATTGAGGTACTGATAGTTGTTGTCATCATTGGTGTTTTGGCTGCGGTTGCTATTCCGTATTATCGAGACAGGATAGCTAAAGGGCGTCAGGCTGTGGCTGTGGCGCACTTGCAGGCTGCGCGTCTCGCAATGGAAAACTACTATGCCCGTAATAAGGCATATCTGACAAGCAGCAACAGCGTTGCCGAACTGCTTGAAACAGGTGAATTTGCAGACTCGACAGACTCGAATGCCCAGTATCATCTGACGATTACCTCCACCGACCCTCAGGCCGGTTACCTGATCAGGGCTGAGTGCAACATAGACGCCGATGCCACAATCGACACTTGGACAATTAATAATCTTGGCCAGTTGACAAACAACATAAACGACGTCAAATTCTAAGCTTGCCTGCTCGCCTAAAAAATCAATTAAATTAAGCCTTTCTGCGTCAAATCTACTTAAAAAATGCGTGAAGTCTGCAAAGTCTGCATAGCTATGTAGGTAACGGAAGATTTTCGGTTGACGAAAATAGAATTCAGTTCCCTCAAAAGACTATATTTTCCAATAAAACAAGCTGAAATTACTGGTTATTTCTCTTGTTTTATCGTAAAATGGCTAACACGGTGGAATAGGATCTGACTACTACGTTGGTTTTCAGGTTTGGTATGCAAATTGCTATATATTTCCGTGGAATAGAAGGAAAGGGACGCATGAAACGGAAACTTGATAAAGGCTTCACATTAATCGAACTGATGATCGTTGTTGTTATCATCGGTGTGTTGTCGGGTCTGGCACTTTCAGTTGCAGGTTCCCGGCCTGATCGCCAGGGGCCGACTGCGGCAGCCAGGCAGGCTTTTGCTATCTTGCAGGATGCCCGATATGAAGCTATCCGTTCCGGTCACAGTGTTTACCTGGCAGTCGTCGATGGTAGTGACCTGAAAACTCTGGTCGATTCCAATGATGATGGTGTCGGTGACGGAACTCGTGGTCTTGCAGAAGCTCCTCCCAACACAGTTCTGTGTGGTGGGGATGTTTCCGGTTTGCATTTTACGAAAAAAGGGCACTTCTTGGATAGCGCTCAGAATCCGACCGCAGTAACGATCTCTTTCGGTCACAAGGGTTGCGATCCGGACATGGTCTTCGTGGAGGTAATTGTAAATCCTGTCGGTCTGCTTGACCTGATCTATATTGAGCATTAAGGCGGTGTGGGAATGTTGAAGGAAATCAAACAGGAATCAGGTTTTACGATTTTAGAAGTGCTGATAAGCGTTCTCATCCTGAGTATTGGAATCATCGCCGTAGCCAACTTGCAGGTAACTGCCATCAAGGGCAACATCTCTGGTGGAGATAGAACTATCGCCACTGCAATAATGAGCGCAAAACTTAGCGAATTGCGTTCTCGTTCTTACTACATGGAAGGCGAGACCGGTAATTTCTTCTGCGATAAAGCTCTGGAAAACATGGATGAACTTATGGCCCTTGTTCCCGTTAATGCTCAGGGACTGACGGTAGAAGAGTTCAAGGCCATGTGCGGGTGTGAGCCCAGTTCTTCGATTATCAGGGAAAACTTCCCATACCTGATTCAGTGGCAGGTGCGCGACACAGGTATTCAGTCCGCTGCTGGGGCCACAAAAACGATAGACATAACCGTTCAGTGGGCTATTGACGAGGTCGGCGTAGATGTGGAACAAATCAGCATTAGCGGCTATCCCTTGTCGATCAAATACAGAT
>CAYTHG010000048.1:0-15605 GCA_964437525.1 uncultured Myxococcales bacterium
CGCTTTTATATTGCGGCAGGTTCGCATACGCTCAGAACTGCCGACAGGCGCGATATGGAGATTCCACTATTGCCCAACGAGACTGAAGAACTGTACAAAAACAACCCGCTTATTCAGAAAGAGCGCTATCCCGGCTTCACAGGATTTTTAGCGGCGCGCATGGCCGCTTACTGGGCCTACAAAATGACGGGGGTAAAAGATCCCTGCACCGACCTGGATCTGGTCGAGCTGCACGATGCCTTTACTATCTCGGATATTCAGACCTACGAAGATATCGGCATTCGACCATACGGCAGCGGCTCGGATTATGTCGAGAGCGGAGACGCTTATCTCATCGATCCCGCCACCGGCAAGCCCGGACGCCTGCCCTCAAATCTTTCGGGTGGATTGATAGGCTGTATGCACGCAGTGGGAGCTACCGGCATCATGCAGGTGGCCGAAGTCTTCTGGCAGTTGCAGAACAAGTGGAACAAATTTCACGCTCTGCCTGAGACATGGTTACGTTGCGGAAAGACCATACCGGATGACATTGAGAATCTTCAGGTTCCCGATGCAAAGCGCGGACTTGCAATCAGCCACGCCGGAGTCGGATCGCATGTAACTTGCAGCATTTTGATGCGGCCTGAAGCCGTCATCCTGAAATAGGAAAGGAGGGGACATGTCGGTATACAAATTCAATAACCTCAATGCCGAGGCAACTATTGTAAGAAAACTGGACCCGATAGTGATCGAGAAGCCCCGCGCCCCCATTCACATTCATTCGTATGGCGGCGAGACGCCGTTTTTCAGGGGACTGACGGAAGGCAGGCTGCTTGCCACCAAATGCACAAATCCCGTCTGCGATCCGGCTGGTGTCGAAGGGCAGGTTTTTTTGCCGCCGCGCGTCTATTGCCCGGATTGCCTTGAAAAGATGGAATGGATAGACGTTACCAACTGGAAGGGCAAAGTCCATACGCATATTACGGTCAAGTACCCCGGAGCCTTCAACCGACTGGAGTTGCCGTGTCACCTTATCTCAGTTGAGATCGAAGGGGTCAGCACCATAATGATGAGCGTCCTGCGCGATGCCGATCCGGAAATAGGTTTGGAGATAGAGCCACGTTTCAATACTGTCCATCCAACCTACTCCATTCTTGATTTGTACTGGGTTCCCAAGAAAAAAGAGTGAGGTACCGAAAATGGACTTCTCTTTAAGTCAGGAGCACCAGATACTGCGCAAAACAGTGCGCGATTTCGCGGAAAACGAAATCAAGCCTGTAGCTGAGCAGTTGTCTCGCGACGAGAAGTTTTCGGTTGAGTTGACAGAAAAAATGGGTGATCTGGGTTTGTTCGGATGCGTGGTCGATCCCGATTACGACGGACAGGGCATGGATTACCTTTCCTACATTATCGCAGTTGAGGAAATCGCCAGGGTCGATGGTTCGCAGGCGGCTACTGTGGCTGCCGGGAACTCGCTCGGCATCTGGCCGATATTCAATTTCGGCACCGATCAGCAGAAACAAAAATATCTGCCCGATTTGTGCACCGGGCGCAGGCTGTTCGGTTTCGGGCTTACCGAGCCCGACGCCGGTTCCGACGCTGGCGGTTCCAAAACCAAAGCCGTCAAACAAAACGGCAAGTGGATTATCAACGGATCCAAGATATTCATCACGAACGCCGCCAATGAATTAAGCTGGGGCTCTGTTGTGCAGTGCGTGACCGGCAAGGATGAAAATGGCCGCAAGGAGTACACCTGTTTCATTCTCGAAAACGACATGCCCGGCTTCGAGGCCAAAGCCATGCACCATAAGCTTGTCTGGCGGGCTTCCAATACGGCGGAGTTGTATTTCACCGATGTTGAAGTGTCTGAAGAAAACATGCTTGGCAAGCGCGGCGACGGCTTCAAGCAGATGCTTGCAACTCTCGATGGCGGGCGGCTGTCCATAGGGGCTATGGGGCTGGGTTGCGCTCAGGGAGCCTTCGAAGCCGCAGCCCGCTATGCCTGCGAGCGCAAGCAGTTCGGAAAAAGAATCGTCGATTTCCAGAATACCCAGTTTGTTCTCGCAGATATGGCCATGCACATTGAAGCGGCCAGAAACCTTCTGTACAAGGCTACCTGGTTGAAGCAGGAACATAAGCCCTTCAAGCGCGAAGCGGCCATGGCTAAGCTATATTGCTCGGAAGTGGCCAAGAAATGTGCGGATCATTGTGTGCAAATCCACGGGGGTTATGGTTTAATGGAAGAGTTTTCCGCCGAGAGATATTACCGCGATCAGCGCCTGTTGCAGATCGGCGAGGGAACCAGTGAGATCCAGCGCGTGGTTATTGCGCGTCAGATCATCGAAGAATTCGAATAACCCCTTTGGAATCGAAGGACAGTGAAAGTTGAAGTCTGAAAATAACCTGTCGGGTGCATTAGCGCTCGTCGCCATCCTTTTTGTGTTTTCAACGGGATTTTGTCTTACGGCTTGTCAGCGGGCGGGGGATTCCCCCGCCGCCGACAAGGTCGTTGTTGCCGATACCCCTTTGGAAGAGCGGGCGCTGAAGCTGTGCCGATCCTTTGATAGAAACGAGTTTTCGGGACAGACGGATCGTTACCAGCCTAAAGAGCTATACAAGTTCATCTCCGATATGGTCGCATCGGAGAGCTTCAAGAAAACCTTGAAGAAGAACTTTCCCAAGTGGGTTGTTTTGGAAGATGAAATTTTGACCGATAGAATATGGCTGGCCTGGTCGGAGCCTCCGCCCGGCAAGCCTTTTCGCCATGTTGTCTGCGGTGATTTTTTCAACGATCCCCAATCGCGTGTCAAGTGGTCAATGATAGGTTCGGGCGGTCTGCACTGGAGGCCGCGCTATGAGAGGCTGATGGAAGAGGGTGTTTTGTGCCCGGTGCGAGACTTGAACGCCTTTAACCGTTATCCCCGCGACGCATCGCTTTTGCAATATAGGGTTATCGGTGGAGCCGCCGACGACTGCAAGCCCGTCGGTGGCTGGGATGTGGATCAAAGCCTAGAGGAGTTGCTTCTTTTGGGCTGGGAGACCTACACTTGGGTTTGTCTGGATAAAAGCAAGCCCGAGGTCGTCAGAGATTTTCGCAGTAAAATGTCCACCTACGACTATGATATGGTCGTGGTTTGCAGCAAAGATTTAGAGTTGGGACACAAGCAACTAGTGACCATCTACCCCAACTCCGCCACCTTCGTTCCCAAGCATTGCGGACAGTGCATCAAGAAGTAGGTAAGCCTGCGTTCGAGTCCCGGTTTTTATACGGCAAAATTCCCTTGGAAAAAGGCAGCGGACGAGGGCCGACTTGCCTTGACTTTACAGTGAATATTTGCATAAAACACGGTTGTTTTTCGAGAATTGTTTGACCCGGTAAAGGGTTTCTGGTAGAAGTATTCAGCTTTAGTATTTTATGCCGGTTTCGAATCGGGGAAGTTTCGACAATAACGCAGAATTACTAGGAGGTTTTGGCGTGCCTTGGACTACATTCAGCAACTTTTTGATCGCTCAGGCCGAAGAACAGCAGAATGGCATGGGAATGTGGGATCTGATCCTTCAGGTGGCTATCATTCTCGTAATTTTCTATCTGCTTCTAATACGTCCTCAGCAGAAGCGCCAGAAACAGCATCAGAATATGCTGGGCGACCTCCAGCGTGAGCAGGAAGTCGTCACATCCGGCGGAATATTTGGCAAAATCGTCGGCTTGACGGATACCGTGGTTACTTTGGAAGTGGCTCCGAATGTTCGTGTAAAGGTCCAGCGCAGCCAGATAGCGGCTCTTAAAGTAGACGAAGCTGCGGTTGTGAAGAAATAAGCAATATCAATTGTGTCGGGACGTTCTGCGTTCCGGCTCTGTCTTTATGCATCACACACGATAACTTAGCAAAAAGGTAGGTTGTAAATGGAAAGAAAATGGTGGTGGAAAACAGGCCTGATCGCCGTATTGGTGATTTTGTCCGTGCTTTACCTGATACCGACTATTTTCGGCGAAGATAATGTGCCGGACTGGTACTCTGACTTTTTCGATTCCCGTTTGAATCTGGGTCTCGACTTGCAGGGCGGTATTCACCTTGTTCTCGGTGTTGAAGTCGAAAAGGCAGTGGTCGATTACGTTGACCGCCTGACTGAAGAAGTCAACCGCCACTGCGACGATGAAGACCTCGATTGCGCAAAAGTGCGCTCGATTGAGGGAAAACCGAGACTGGTAGTCGAATTTGAGACCGAAAAGCAGCTTGAAGACGCTCGTCAGTCTCTTGAGGAATTCCTCGGTAACATGAATGTCATCGACGAAGATCCCGGCGCGGAATTCGCGATGTTCTTTGAAATCAAAGAGGATTTCGCTGAACGCCGCAAAAAATCGGCGGTTTCTCAGGCTATCGAAACACTGCGTAATCGTATCGACGAAATGGCCGTGCGCGAGGCGCTGGTTGCCAAACAGGGCGATACATCCATCCTGATCCAGATTCCCGGTATCGAGGATGTCGAGCGCGCCCGTAAAATGATAGGCCAGACCGCGCAGTTGGAATTCAAGATTGTTGACGAGAGCTACAAGGCTCTCTCCAAATTTGAAGACCAGTTGCCCGAAGGCTGGGAAATGCATTGGGATTCCCAGAAAGACAAGAACAGCCAAATTCGCAGGTCTCCTTATATCTCCGCCGTCAAAGACGTCGAAGGTAAAAACCTGGCCACCATCAAGGAATGGCTGAAGGGCAAAATCGACAGCGAACACGTGATTCTGTTCGAGGAATTCGAAGATCAGAATAAGAACCAGACAAAGGTTCGCAGCTACAACCTGTACCGCAAAGTCATGTTGACAGGCGACACCATCACTGATGCGCGCGTCAGCATTGACCAGCAGAAGAATCGCCCTTACGTTTCGATGAACTTCGACCGTCAGGGAGCCAAGATCTTCGGTCAGGTTACAGGCGATCACGTACATGACCGCATGGCCATCGTACTCGATAACCATATTCGTTCCGCCCCCTCGATTCAATCGAAGATCTCCGGCGGACGTGCAATGATTACCTTGAATTCACTCAAGTCCTACAACGAGTTGCTCAAAGAGGCCGAAGACCTTTCTATCGTTCTTCGTGCCGGTGCTCTTCCCGCTCCGGTTCGTTTCGAAGAAACACGTACCGTCGGTCCGACTCTGGGACAGGACTCCATCGAAAGCGGTCAGCTTTCTTTGATGGTAGGATTCCTCCTGGTTATCATCTTCATGGTTATCTACTACCGCAGCTCCGGTCTCATCGCCGATGGTGCGTTGCTTTTGAACATGCTCTTCATTATGGCTATCATGGCGGGCTTCGGGGCTACCTTGACCCTGCCGGGCATGGCCGGTATCGTATTGACAATCGGTATGGCGGTCGATGCGAACGTCATTATTTATGAGCGTATTCGAGAGGAATTGAGGATAGGCAAGACGGCCAAGGCTGCAATCGAAGCCGGTTACGGTCGCGCTTTCTGGACAATTTTCGATGCCAACATCACGACAGTTCTGGCGGGCTTCGTCCTCTGGAGCTACGGTACCGGCCCTGTTAAGGGATTCGCCGTTACCCTGATAATCGGTATTATCTGTTCGATGTTCACAGCGCTGTTCTGCACGCGCCAGGCTTTCGATTACATTACATCCCGTTTCAAGCCTGAAACCTTGAAGATATAAGGGGCGGTCAAATGGAAATTATTAGACACGACACAAATATAGCGTTTATTCCCAATAGCAAAAAATTCCTGATCGGATCGGGAATCGTTGTTCTGATTTCTTGGATAATCATTGCTGTTATGGGTTTGAATTACGGTATTGACTTCTCCGGTGGTACGGAGATTCAGGTTCGTTTCGACAAAACAGTCGAAATCAGCGACATACGTGCCGCCATCGGAACCATGCAGGGCATTTCCGGCGAGGTGCAGACATTCGGTCCTGCCAGCAAAAACGAGTATCTGCTCAAGCTGGCCCGTATCTCCTATGTTACCGAAGAACGTAAAGCAGGTCTTGAAAAGGGCTTGAGGGACGCTTACGGTAACAAGGGCTTCCGTCGTTTCTTCCACTCTGAGTCCGGTGGCGACAAAGTCGAATTCACCTTGGATGAAAAAGTTGACGTAAAAGAAGTAGAGAAAATTTTTGATAACGTGGATTTGAGTGTAAACGAGTTGACCGTCAGCGGTTCCGAAGGACGTCATGTCTACAGAGCCGTTTTAAGAGGACTCGGACCGCATATCACCACCGCCTTGAACGAAAAGTTTGCGAAGGATTCTTTCCAGATTCTGCGTCTC
The DNA here is from genome assembly GCA_964437525.1 of uncultured Myxococcales bacterium. GTDB lineage: Bacteria > Myxococcota_A > SURF-8 > SURF-8 > SURF-8 > JAKQSH01. Next base: position 6,256 of record CAYTHG010000048.1, read on the forward strand.
GACAGCGTCGGCCCCAAGGTTGGTGAGCAGTTGAAGCAAAAAGGAATTCTGGCGATCATTTATGCCCTTTTGGGTATTTTGATCTACATCGCCCTGCGTTTCGATATCCGTTTCGCTCCGGGTGCTGTAGTCGCCTTGATCCACGACGTTTCCATCACCGCCGGTATTTTCGCCATAGTAGGCATTGAGTTCACCATTCCGACCATCGCGGCGCTTTTGACTATTGTCGGATATTCTCTAAACGATACGATTGTCGTTTACGACCGTATCCGTGAGAACCTGTCGAAAGCCAAAGTCAAACCCTTGGAGCAGGTTGTCAACGAGTCCATCAACCAGACTCTTTCCCGTACCCTGTTGACTTCATTCACGACCCTGGTCGTTGTTGTCGCTCTGTTGATCTTCGGTGGCGGAATCATCTTCGACTTTGCTCTGGCATTGCTGATAGGTGTTTTGGTCGGTACTTATTCTTCGGTGTTCATCGCTTCTCCGATCATGATTATCATTTACCGTTTCTTAGAGAAGCGCGGCGAGCAAGCCAAGGCTTAACCAGCTAAGGACAAATGAAAACGCGCAATCTGATCGCCCTGGTAATTACTGCACTGTTTCTCTTTCTGGCGATCTACAAGATAGATATTGGGGATTTTACAGGTGCCTTCCGGCACCTGAATCCCCTTTATTTTATTCCGGCCTTGTTTGTCTATTTCGTCTGTTTCTTCTTCCGTGCGCTTAGATGGCGTCTTATCTTGAGCGATGGCCGCAGCATGGGTATATGGTCGCTGTACGGCTATCTCATTATAGGTTACATGGCTAACAACGTCCTCCCGGCTCGACTGGGGGAACTTGTACGTGCCTATGTAACCGGCAGACGAGAGAAAGTCAGTCGCTCCGCCGCCTTTGCAAGCGTGGTACTCGAAAGGCTCTTTGACGGCCTGACAATAGTCTTTATTCTGATCATGCTGATGTTCATTGCCGGGATAGAGCGGCAATGGCTGATTTACCTGTCCGTGGTTTCCTCCCTGATTTTTGTGGGCGGCATTACATTTCTGTTCATGCTGGCGTTCATGCGTGAAAGCACCATGAAGATAGCCGCTAAAATCTTTTCTCTGTTTCCTAAAAAGCTTGAAGATCTCGCCAATCATATCCTGGGGCGCTTTTTAACAGGTCTGGGGATGCTGCATTCTGCTAAAGACCTGCTGATGGTGATTGCCTACAGTTTTGCCGTTTGGGGATGCGAAGCGCTTGTTTACATGATCTACCTGAAGGCCTTCAATGTCGATGTGCCCATGCACGCAGCCTTGCTGACATTGGTGGTAGTAAACCTGTCAATGATGATTCCCTCTTCGCCGGGCGGGATAGGCATATTCCAGTTTGCCTGCATCAAGGCTCTGGCGGTATTCGGCGTCAGTCAGGGTTTGGCTTTTGCCTACAGCTCCGCACTTCATGCCACACAATTGATTCCAGTTATCATCCTCGGTCTGATCCTCCTGCCCTATATGGGATTTTCATTCAAAGAAATCAGCCACGTCGATCTCGACGAATCCGCTTCCAATGACAAATCTGGCACTTGATACCAAGTGAAACTGCCTAAATTATGTGCAATAGCGTCTGTATCTTGACATGTGTCGAAGAGAGAACAGAATACATGGAATTTTTCAATAGAACAATTGAGCCATTAAGCTGTTGATTATATAGGTGAATATGGAATTCTTGCAAAAACTCTTGCAATGCAAATTCATATGTGCCAAATTACCAACGGTGCTTGTTCTTTCATCCTCGCTTGAGTGTCAATAAAATGTTGGATATTTTTTTGGTTATTTTGTGAATAATTATATATTGAGTCTATAAGGGGTATGCGGAAATGAATAATAAGCACAGAATTTTGATTGCAGACAGCGAGCCCACCGTCAGGACATCTATCACCAACTATTTTAGCGCCATGAATTTTGACGTTACATCTGTATCAGATGGAGAAGCAGCAAGGAATGCCGTAAATGGTAACGGGATAGATCTTGTTGTTGCGTCTTTGGAATTAAGCAAGGTAAACGGGCTGGATCTGCTCCGCCATGTCAAACAAGCAAGCGCCAATACACCTGTGATAACAATAAGTTCCGACAGGGATGTTTCCTCGGCAGTACAGGCTATGAAGTATGGTGCATATACTTTTATGACCAAGCCGATCATGCTTGAAGAATTGAAGGGCCATATAGAAGATGCTTTGGGATTGTTCCTCGATCCTGAATCGCAGACCGTCAAAAATCTAAATGTGCTTGCCAAACGCAACCTTGTAACCAAACTGCTTGAAAGCCAGGAAGCCAACATGCAGGAGATGTTCTCGGTGGCTCGAGTGGTGGCTGGCTCGGACAGCACAATATTTATATCAGGCGAATCGGGAACCGGAAAAGAGTTGATGGCCAGTTTCATCCATCAGAATTCCACACGCTTTAGCGGTCCGTTTTCTCCGGTAAACAGCGGTGCCATACCCGAAAACCTAATCGAAAGCGAATTGTTCGGTCATGTCAAGGGTGCCTTTACCGGTGCCATCGCTTCGCGTCAGGGTAGATTGAAAACCGCCGATGGCGGCACGCTGTTTTTAGACGAAGTGACCGAGTTGCCGATACACATGCAGGTCAAACTTTTGCGAGCTTTGCAGGAACGTGAATTCGAGCCCGTCGGTTCTTCCAAAAGCGATCAGTCCAACTTCAGAGTAGTTGCAGCCACGAACCGCGATGTTGAAAAAGAAGTTGAAGAAGGGCGTTTCCGCGAGGATCTATACTACAGACTGAACGTCATTCCCCTGCATATTCCGCCATTGCGCAAACATCCCGGCGATATCATTCCTTTGACCAACTATTTCATAGATCGTTTCAACAGGGAAAAAGGTTCGGAGATAGAAGGAATTACCGACGAGGCCTGTCAACGCCTGAGCCTTTACAACTGGCCCGGAAATATCCGTGAACTTGAAAATGCTGTTGAGAGAACGGTTATTATCAAGCGTTATGGAGTCGTCACTGTCGATGATCTGCCCCGCAAATTGCGCGGCGACAACGGAATCGCTTTAGCCGACCAGAAGATTATGGAATTGCCCACGGACGGTCTTGATTTCAATTCGGAAATCGCCAAGTTGGAAGAAAAAATGATCCGCCTGGCCCTCAATCGCACCAGCGGAAATAAGAATCAGGCTGCACGTCTTTTAAAACTGAATCGGACGACCTTGGTTGAGAAAATCAAGAAACGCGGAATCTCGCTTTAAAGGCGTATTGGTATCCCCGGTTCCAGTAAATTATCGTTTTAAGGTAAAGTCTAAAACCCCACTCATGGTGAGTGATTTCGCGTAGTGAAAATGGGGGCTATTCAGCCCTAAGAGCGTATCCCGTCAAAATTTCATCTCTAAATTTCATCTCTCTTTTCAATTCCTGCAATAAAAGGCTATAATAATAAATTAAAACGACTCCGGGAAGTTTCCGGTAGCAATAGCATTTATCCGAACCAAAGGACAATATGCCAATGAAGCATAAGAATTTATTGTTGATTCCGGTTCTGATTCTGATTTTTATCTTTGCGGCCTGCTCTGATGACAAGGCTGTCGAAGTGGATGGCGATCTTGACCGTGAGCCTCCTACTGAATGGGACTGGGACGAGCAGGCGATTGAGGAAGAAGCCGAAGTGGAAGAAGGCTATGCCGAGTGGGAGGAGCCGGAGTATGTCAACGACACGCTCCAGGATGCGCCTTATCCTCAACTATTGAGCGAACACCACTATCGCTTCGATGACAATGTCCCCCACGATATCAACTCCATAATGGCAGTTCCTCAGGGCGGCGCATATTTCGGCGGTCAGGAGGGGCTTTATTACTGGAATCCCACCGCAAAGGAATTCGAAAAGCCGGAAATACCGGAAGAGATTACCACCATTCAGGTAATCGATATGGCGGTCAACCAATACAATCACCTTATTCTGGCAGCCTACACAAACCTTGATTCCATGCTTTATGCAGTTGAATACAACACGCTTTCCCCCCGACCTGAATGCAACCTGATGGCAAGTCCACAGTCTTTGACCACGCGTGAAGGCTTGGTTCATATCGGAACATCCGGTGGAATTTTCATCTTCAACGAGCAATCATGCACCAATTGGGGCGATGTCAGCGGCACGGTTGTCGATATCGACAGCGGCGAGTACAACGATGTAGACAGCGGGAATGTTGACAAGCAGTTCGTTGCTCTTACCAGAGAAAGCGGTCAATCCGACCGCCTGTGGCGTCTGACCGATGGGATCTGGGAAGGAATATCCAGCGAACAGGGCTTGTCCAACTCCGTACACAGGTCTTTAGCGCTTTATATGCCGCGCAAAGAAGTATGGCTGGTCTCGGATGCCGGTCTGCAGGTTATGGATCATCTCAAGCATTTTAAAACCTATACGCCAACTACAGGGCAACTTCCGGTTGACAGCTTGTACAGGCTTGCAATCGGTTCCGATGGCGTGGTCTGGGGCAGCGGCAAGAACGCAATTATCAGGCAAAGGCCCGATGTCTCGGACAGATGGGATAAATTCAACAGTCCCCGCTGGCTCATAGAAGACAAGGTCCGCATGGTCGGATACGATTACGAAGGTTCACTCTGGGTGACTACCTCCGTTGGTGTATCCAGGCTTTACAATGAGGATTGGACGCTTGAGCAGAAATCCGAGGAATACATACACAAAACCAAGCTGCGCCATATGCGGGAATCCAAGTATCTGGGTCTGTGCGAAATGGAAGATCCTGGAGATATTGAAAATTGTCAGCCTGCGATGCATGAAAACGAAGCTTTCTATACTGCCATGTATTCTTTAGCGATGACTTTCCGTGCAGCGGCGCTCAACAATTTGGGAGATCACAGCGGCCTGGAACATGCCCGCAAGGTGTTCGAGACGGTTTTGGAGATGTTTACCGCCAGCCGTGAAAACGGCGTTGTCGGCGCTCCGGCGACTATTATTGCGGATCGTGGCGAGGGGCCGGTGGAGAATGCTTACTGGTATAGAAGTGATGATTACGACTGGCGCGGCAATGTGGACAGAGCTACATTGGCAGCTTATATAGCGGCCATGGTTTACTATCACCAGTTGATAGCTGATGATAACGCCAAAAAATCCATTGCCGGAGTGTTGAATCATTTTGTCGAAACGCTGATAGCCAACGATATGCGTTTGATAGACAAAGACGGCCAGCCTACCGACGAAGGCTACTGGGATGAAGAACATACCACCGGCGATACACGGGGCACAGGCGGTCTGGCCGCTTTGCAGGCTTTGGCGATTCTGCGCGGTGCTTATGCCGTGACTGGGAACCAGCTTGTATTCGACAAATACATTGAACTTGCAGAGCAGAAAAACTATGCCCTTTCGACCGAAACCCAAAAAAAATGGGCCGCCTCGCGCTGGGACGACTACAGAAACGATCTTACAAGTTATTTGAGCTATATGGTGCTTATGCGCTTTGCCAAGCTGGATAAGTTCAGGCAGAGCTATAACAAAAGCTTGATAGAAGCTTTTGAAGCCGAGAAAAAACAGCTCAATCCGATTGCAAACATGACCTATGGAGCCTTCTTCCATAACGATTTCATGCTGGACGAGACAGTCGAAGTCCTGCGCGACTGGCCTGTTGACTTGCTGGACTGGCGAATCGATACCTGTGAGCGCAAGGATGTCACCATAGAAGAAGGTAGCGGTGTTGCAGGAGAACCATTGCTCTTGACCGAAGTTCTGCCGCAGTCACAGCGCAAGTTTGTTCCCATAGACGGCAATCCATATGAATGCGAATGGGAGGGCGCCGTGTCGGATTTGGATGTGGGCGGCAAAAAAGAATACGACGCCACCGGCTGGCTGCTGTCCTACTGGATGGGGCGCTACTTCGGTTTGATTAGCGAATGATTAGTTGCAATCTTCTAGCTCTACCGGAGCGCAACCATGTTCTACAAAAAATCGATGTTTTTTATATTAAGCGGTACCGGTAATACATATTTACTCGCTCGCTGGACGGCGGAGGAGTTGCAATCAAAGGGTATTCGTTGCAAATCATATCCTGTCAATGCCTCCCCCGAAAGACTTGAAGACGAGTTGGATGGAGTTGACCTTGTTGGCTTAATGACTCCCACTCACGGTTTCACTGCTCCTTGGGCGATGATAAAGTTTGCTATGAGAATGCCACGCGGTAAAGGATGTCATGCTTTTTGCCTAGCTAGTCGAGCAGGAATCAGAGTCGGCAGATTACAGCCGCCCGGCATGGCAGGAACGGCGACATTCCTTTTGGCTTTAATACTCTTCTTAAAAGGCTATGCTGTCAGGGGTACAGCAAGCATCAATATGCCTTCCAACTGGATCAGCATGCATCCGGGTTTGTCTTCGAAAAGTGTTGAAATGGTTACACAGCGCTCTAAGCCGCTTGCCTTAAGGTTTGTATCTCAGATTGCAGAAGAAAAAAGAATCTGGTTTACGCTCAATAACCTGTATGAATTAGTAAGTGGACTGGCTCTTAGCTGGCTTTCATTTCTTTACCTGACTATGGGGCATTTCTTTCTTGCAAAGATATTTTTTGTCAATGAGGAATGCAATAGCTGTGGCTTATGCGTGCAAAACTGTCCACTGGAAGCTGTGAGCCTTAAAGGAAAGAAGAAAATCCCCTACTGGAATTACAAATGCGAAAGCTGTATGCGTTGTATGGGATACTGTCCGTATGAAGCCATAGAGTCAAGCCATTCCTGGATGGTGATATTGATGGTACTAGCCTTTTATCCGACCAGCCTTTGGGGATTGTCGATTCTGGAAATCGAATTTGCTTCTTTATTGTCCATCGAGGCTGGCTTGTTGATTAACTTACTTGATTTGATTTATTTGTATCTGGTCATATTCGCATCGTACAAGCTCTTCAGATTTTTAAACGACTTTACATTCTTCAATAGAATCTTCGCTTACACGACATTCACTCGCATTTTCAAGCGCTATCACGCTCCCGGTGTGGTTCTCTCCGACTTGAATAAACCCTTTGAATTGTAAAAAAAAGGGAGAGCCGATGCTCTCCCTTTTTTAATTCATATTCGTAGACTCAAATCAGCATTCTTCATCTACGCAGTAACCGGGATTGCCGGCGCTGATCGGGCAGCAGTAGTATCCTGAAGGGCAATCGCCCACGTACTTGTCGCCATCCCAACATTCGTCGCCTGCGTTCAGCTCGGGCAGATGGCAGTGTTTGCCTTCGTCACCATCCATGCAGACCATAGGTTCGTTACAGTCTACATCGCTTTCGCAACGTCCGTTAGGCAGGCATTGAATGTCGTCAGGGGGCATTGTCTGGCAATCGTTGAAGGAAGGGCAGCCTTCCATTGTCCAGCCGCTTCCCGCTGCATTGCAGACCAGGTAAAATTCAGAGGCGAGTTCTCCCTGCTTGATACAGTCCGGGTTCGATTCGTTTGCCAGGCAGCATTGTCTTTCACCGGGCGAGCAGTGGATAGTGATTTCTTCGCAGGCACCCATATTGCAATATTCATGCGGGGCGCAGTCTTCATCCTCGCAGCACTCCCAGGGGCAGGTGGCCTCGGGGTCTATGCACTTGTTGAATTTGCAAACATAGGAGGGGCCAAAGTCAGGATTGTTATGGCAATCGGCATCTTCGCAGCATTCTTCCGTGCAATTCGGGGAATAATAGCAGGAATGAGTTTCCAGATCGCATTTGAAGCCAGCGTTGCAATCTTCATCCGAGCAGCAGTCGAATTGGCAAAGTTCTCCGTTCCCGTTTCCGTTTGGGTCGTAGCCTTCGGGGTACGAGGTGCTGCAGTTGCCGTCTGCATAATCCAAGACGCTTTTGGCATCTGTGAAGATATCGCAGGAGTCCATGGGCAGACATTCATATACTTCGGTCAGATTCTGTACATAGTCTGCGACTTCCGTGCAGGCGGGAATGCATTCATTCGGCCAGTCCTGGGGTGTGTCGGAACATTGCATGATCTTGTAGCAGACATTGATGCAAAAATTCGACGAGGTCTGGATTTTGCCTTCGGTGCATTTGTGATTGGCCCCGCATTCGCCGTTGCACTCTTCATTATTGCGGCAGAAATCCCCACGCAGGTAGCAGGCGCCTTCCTCGCAGACCCATGCCTCACGAGGGCCGCAATCGCTGGCTTGAGTACAGACAGCTTCCTGTTCTTCTTCGCCGGAGTCGTCGTCGCCGCAGGCGATAGCGAACAAAGCCACAATCATCATTGCCGTAAACGCGAACCAAAAGATTCTGCCGCGCATTTTATCCTCCATAGTTCATTAATTTACCCAACGCAGAATTTTTATCACAGATACCTGTAAGCGACAAGTTATCCACTCCATATTAAATGGCACTCAAGGTATCGACAGGCCAAATAAGTCTTCTAGAACTCATCTCAAAACTTAAGTTGCATCTGGTTTCTGAAAACCATGCTCCACTCTTTTGTGAAGGGATGTCTTGATGTGCCGAAGTTGGAAGAAAACTTGAGCTTGTGGCCATTTACAAAATAATTGATTCCAGCCAGCATTGACAAAATGCTTCCCAGCTTGTCATCCTTGCGTTTGTAGTAGTCTACCGCGATCAAAGGCTCGAAGTTCCCAATACGAATACCGAAGTCCGACCATAAGCCATAGCCTTCTTCTATATCCTTATCGGGGCCATGAAAATAAGCGGTTAAAAGAAAGACTATGCCTATGTTTTCGTTGACCGGGAAATCCGTAACGAAATCCAGAGCGGCAGAATATGTATTCTTTTTGTTTTCAAGTTGGGGTCTAAGATCCAGACTCAAGCCAAAAGAAACTATCTTTTTTGATCCCAGATAGCTTTGAGAAAGGAAATAGCTTTCTTCAGCATCGAAGAAATTGAACCCTAATCTTCCGGAAAAGCCCGGCAGGTCTTTTTCTTTTATACTTATGTCGCCATCCTGCGTTTGCAGCTCGTAGCTTGCCGCAATCCTGTAATCCATGAATTTGTCGATCAACAGACCTCTGAACAGGATGCCGAGTTCACGTTTAGCAGTAGAGAGGTTCGTCAATTTATTATGACCATCGACACTATGCATGAAAGATGCCGATATGGAGTTGTCGCGGGCAAATCCCGGTCTGATGAGACCGGTTGCAATTTTCAGTTTCTCTTTGATTGCTGAGAAATCCAGAAAAAGATCGCAGGGAATCAAGTCCATCTCTGCATGGGATTTATGTATGCCCACATCCAGGCTTTGGAATCCTATTGCAAACCCGATGTCCTTTACAATAGAGCCGTGTGCAATGAGATACAGGTGTTTTATCTTGAAATCGCTGTTTATGTTTTGCTTGTGCGCTGGGGGATTTTTGTCTATATCAAG
>CAYTHG010000049.1:0-9403 GCA_964437525.1 uncultured Myxococcales bacterium
CCAGCGGTTTAAGCTTTGGATTGCGCGAGAAGAAGGGATCGAAAATCAAGGTGTTTTCGCCGGACTGTATTTTCAAGCAGGCGTTACCGTGCCAGGTTATTTTCATTTTATTCTCCTCTTCAATCTATCCGGGTGCGGATGAATATATAAGCTATATCCTATCGTGGGCCAGCGGGCAAGTCCGGCGTATCCACAGTGCCGATGATTCGAGATTGAAAGATGTTTGTCAGCAAACGCTATTGCTTTATAATGTCCTCAAGTGCGTTAAAGGAGCTAATTCATGAAGATCGTTTTCGTAGATGTAGATAAAACACTGGTGGCCAAATCCACGGCCATTCTTGCGCTCAAATATTTTGTCAAGCGCGGCTATGCGGGCTGGAAGCTCATCATCTTGAGCATCGTCTTCAGCATTCTGCATTATCTGAATCTGGCAGACCCCAAGCGCATGGTGCAGTTGGGACTGGAGCCCTTTGTCGGGCACAGCCACAGTAAAATCAAGCGTGATATGGATATTGTCTTCGAGCGTCACATCCAGCCTTTAATTTATTGCGATGCGCTCGATGCAATCAATAAACACAAAAACGACGGCGACCTGGTGCTGCTTTTGACAAGCACGTCCTTCGATCTGGCCGCTCCTATTGCAAGGTATCTCGATATAGATTATATCGCCGCCGAAGCCGTCATCGAAAACGACACTTACACGGCGATAGTGGTCGATCCCATTCCTTACGGCGAAGGCAAGCTTGAACATGCGCGGCGCGTCTGCGAGGAAAAAGGTGTTGGACTGGAAGACTGCTATTTCTATACAGACTCGTCCTCCGACATGCCGCTACTGGAGAAAGTCGGTCATCCGAAAATAGTCAACCCGGACCCGCGCTTGCTTCGGGAAGCTAAAAAACGGGACTGGGAGATTCTGCGTTTTGAGAAAACCTTGAAGGATTGCGCTTAGCCTGAATTACTTTTCTATCAGATGTCGGTACAACTCGGCCACTTTAGGAGCCCAGACCTGCAGCGAATATTCCTTGGCGGTAAGCCTGCCTGCCTTGCCCATCTTCAATCTCAGCGTTTCATCATCCAGCAGTCTGGCAAGCTTGTCTGTCCACTGCTTTGTATCGGCGGCTAAAAATCCGTTTACGCCATCTTTGATGATATCGGTATTGACACCGACCGGACTTGCGAGCGAGGCGATGCCCAGAGCCATGTAGTGCAGTAGTTTCCCGGCGCATTTATGGCGCGACCAGATGTCGTCGAAGAGCGGCATGATGCCCACGTCCAGTTGCACGAGGTCTTGCTTTTCGTGTTCAAGGTTCCACGGCACAAGGTGCACATCAACGCCGGGGATTTCGACACTCTCGCGTGAGAGTATGCGCAACTCGAAATCATGGGTCTTGGCCAGTTCCTGCAAGGCGGGAGCGACGACTTTTAAGTATTGCAGGCCGACGGGTTGTCCGAGCCAGCCTATGGCAGGGCGCGCTTTAGGTTCACGCTCCGGCAGCTTGTCGTAGTGGCGCAGGTCGAAGACTGTCGGGATGACGCTGACAGAATCATTATAACGTCGGGCGAACTCGGCCAGGTTGGGATTGCCGACGATGACGTGTTCTGCCAGTTTCAATGTCCGGGCCAACTTGCCGCTATGCAGCTTTGTCAAAAAGATGGCGTCGTCGAATTCGATTACCAGCTTGCCGTTGATGCGTGTGGCTATCCACTCTAAAAAACCCTGCTCGTATGGGAAAAGCTGGTTTTCGATTACCACCAGATCGTAATGTCCCAGAAAGGGAATGTGCGAAATACGCTTTATAAAGCGCTTCATGGAATACAGACTTTTGCGAAGGATTCTTTTTTTTGCGTCTTTTTCAAGCAGGATGCTTTTGTAGTAGACATCCTCGAAGAGTGGAAAGATATCGACCTTAAACCCGGCTCGTTCAAGATACGGCAGCATGTTGTAGTGCCTGTACCTGCTGGCGGGGTTTTCTCTGGAGCCTTTTGAGAGAATAAGGACGCGCGGCTGCTTCTTCATATTTCGTATGTTTCCTCTTCAGGAATTCGTTCGCGACCGGGGAAGGCGTCGAGGTAATAATTGACGAGCCTGCGTGTCACCTTGTCCACACTGAAAACCTTTGATATGCGGCGGGCTTCGTGTCTGTAGGTTTCGGGATTTACCTCCAGCGCTCTTTTCAAGGCGTGCCTGAGCGGTTTTGCACCATCGTATTCGTAAAGCAGAGACGCCCTTGATGTGAAGACTTCATTTAAGCTGTCGTTTTGCGGAGCGATGATCGGCAGGCCGAAAGACAGAGCCAGCATGGCCGAGCCTATATTTGACATGCGCTTGGGCGGTATCACGAAAAAGTCGGCGACCTTGAAGAAGTTGTGGACTTCCTGTCGGGCGATGTAACGCACGTAAGTTTTTATGTTCGGGTAAGGTTCGGCAAGTCCCTTGATGGTACGGGCGTATTGTGGGTTCGAAGGCGAACCAGCGATGATGAGAGTATGTTTTTTGAAAGGCTCGCGTCCGAAGATGGGAATCAGATCTATCAGCCCTTTGTATGGATGGACTGCCCCGAAAGCGAGAAAAACGCGGCCTTCCGGTTTCAGTTCCAGTTGCCGCATGGCTTCCTGTTTGCATGAAGTACAATCTTCGTGATCGTAGTAATCGCTTAACAGATGATGCGGCAGATAGGCGAAACGGTCACGCGGCAGATCGGACCAGACCTTGCGCATTTTATCCACATCGCTTTGAGAGAGACAGAAAACCTTGTGTGTCTGTTTCCAGATCAGCTTGCGGGCTGCTCGCTCTATGGAGTTCTCCCAGTTTTCGTTGAGGTGATTGTAGGTGGTGTAGAAAATTTTGTAGCCCATTGCTCGTGCTGCTGCCAGAACTCCTACGTGCCGTGAAAGCTTATTAATCTGGTCGCGTAACTCGACGCTTTCCAGTGGGTTGTGATAGCCGCGCACATTGACGATATGCAGGACTTCGTAAAACGGTCTAAGGCGCGACAGTTCCCAGAGATCGAACTTTTGCAAAAAAGCCACCCTGACGCCGAGTTCTTCAAGTTCTTTTTTAAGCGTCCAGACGTAGGGGTTTTCTTCAGAGCTTGGATACAATAAAACTCTGACAGGCGGACTGCTGCCGTATTCAAAACCGAGCTTCTTTCGAGCCCAGCCGCTGAGTTGGGATTTTATTCCAGCCGCCATATCGCCTCTAAGCGCATTCAGTATTTTGGCGGCGATACTACATGCCGCCATTTTCAAAACACCTCACAAGATCAAATCGACAAGCCGAGTTCGTATCCGGCCTTGATGGCCGCGTAGGCGTCCTCGATTTTTTTGCAATCGCCCACGCTCTCGATTCTATCGCACAATCCTGCCGCTTCCTCCAAAAGATTATTTTTTGGTTTTGAGCCGACAGCCAGAATCACGTTATCATAGGGCAGTTCTTCGCGCCCCTTGGCGTTCTCAACCACAACCACGGAGTCCTCTATGGAAAGTACTCTGGTTTCGGCCATGCTGCGCACACCGCGCATTTGCAGGTCTTGCAAGGCGACCCAGCGAGTGGATTTGCCTATGCCGCTACCGATGCGCGATTGCATTTCCACCAGCGTGACCTGTTTGTGGCCGTGCCACAGGAGATCCTTTACGACCTCGGGAGTTTCTCCATCGTACATGGTCAGGTAAGCCGCCGTTTCGCCGTCTATGGTTCCAATAGATGCTATCTGCTGCGAAACCTCGACACCGACAGGTCCGGCGCCGATCACAACTATGTTTTTACCGAGTGACGGCATTTCGTGCAGGTAGGACAGTGCGTCGATCACGCCGGGCTTGTCCACTCCGGGGATGGGTGGAACAACGGATTCGCTGCCGCTGGCGACTACCAATACCTCGGGTTTGAATTCTTTCACCAAAGCGGCATCGACCTCGCGTCCGGTGTGGATTTTGACGCCGTATTTTTTGCACTGGGCTTCCCAGCTTGCGATCAGAGTCAAAAATTCATCTTTGTGGGGAGTGCGCCAGCAGACGTTTATTTGTCCGCCCAATTCGCCTTTTTCAAAAAGCTCGACACTGTGTCCGCGCCTCGCCAGATAAGCCGCTGCCGTCATTCCGGCCACGCCGCCACCGGCAACCAGAATGCGTTTTTTCTCCTTGGCGGGCTTGATGACTCTTTCCTCATCACCCGCTTCAGGATTTGCCAGACAGCCGACAGGCATCAGCTTGAATACGTTGTCAAGACAGCCCTGATTGCAGGAAGTGCAGCGGATGATTTCATCGGCGCGACCTTCTTTAAGTTTTACAGGCAGATAAGGATCCGCCACCAGCGGCCTGCCGAGCGAGATCATATCGAACCAGCCTTCCGACAACAGCCTTTCGGCCAACTCGTCGTCGTGAATGCGGTTGGCCATGGAAACCGGGATGGATACGTTCTGGCGGATATTGCGCCCCAGATAGGCCAGGCCCGCCTTGGGCAAAGCGCCTGTCAACTGCGGCACGCGTGTTTCATGCCAGCCGCCGGTTACATCCAAAAGCGACGCTCCGGCCTCTTCGAGCTTTTTGGCGTACTGACAGATTTCTTTGTTGGTCAAAGATCCTTTGACAAAATCGTTTCCGCCCAGCCGGACGGAAATGGGATAGTCGGGACCGACGGCCTCGACGATGGCCTTAATGACTTCGCAGCCGAAACGCATACGGTTTTCAAAGCTGCCGCCGTATTTGTCGGTTCTCAAGTTGGTGACGGGCGAGAGGAACTGGCTTATCAGGTATCCGGCGGAAGAAATCACCTCTACCATGTCGAATCCGGCCTGCTTGACTCTCAAGGCGGCCTTGGCGAAATCCTGTATGGTTTTCTCGATCTCTTCCAGGCTCAACTCGCGCGACATCTCTTTTGTCAAGGGAGAAAGAGTTTCCGATGCCGAGGGAGCGGTTCTGCCGTTGAGAATGAAACTGTAAGAGTAGCGCCCGGCGTGATATAGCTGCAAGCAGGAGGCCGCGCCGTGTTTACGCAGGGTGTCTGCCAGTTTAGTCATGCCCGGCAGGAATTTGTCGTCGTAAGCTCCTATCATGAACTGACCGCCGGCGTCTTCGTTGACAATGCAGCCGCCGATCATAATCAGTCCGCAGCCGCCCTTGGCGCGTTCTTCGTAGAAGCGGATTATCTTTTCGCCAATGGTGCCATCCGAGGTGTGATTCATGTGCAGAGCTGGCATCAGTATTCTGTTGCGCAATTTCAGATTTTTGATACGAATTGGCTCGAAAATCAATTTCATCGGATTCCCTTACTTATTGTGAATTGGACGTAAACCCAAAGCTAGCACAGCCGACAATTCAAGTAAAGACTGACAAGCTTGAAAGCATAGAAAGGAGTCCCTGAGGATTCTTGTTTGAATGCTGAAAATCTGTTAATATCTTGCAGCGAATTTTTTGAAGCAGGGTCGATTGGGAGGTTTCGTTGAGAATAATCAAGGACACTGAACAACTGGATAAGCGCGTTGAAAAAGCGGTGCTGGCCATTGGCAATTTCGACGGTGTACATCTCGGGCATCAGGAGCTTTTGCGCTGTGCCCGTGAGCAGGCGGCAAAAATTGACGGCAACAGCGTTGCCGTTACATTCTGGCCGCATCCCATCACCTTGAACAAAGAACGCCAGTTCGTTCCTCTGCAACCTCTGCCAGAACGTCTTGAATGCATTGCCCGCTATGATATGGATATCTCCATGGTGCTGGCATTCAACAGGGAATTTGCAAACCACACTCCCGAGGAATTCGTCACCGAAAAGCTGCTGGCTTTCTTCGATCTGAAAACAGTCATCATAGGCTTCAACCACAACTTCGGGCGCAACAGGTCCGGCTCGGTCGAAACCATGCGCCAGTTGGGTGAGAAATACGGCTTCGAAGTCATCGCTTTAGAAGCCATAGACTTCAAGGATAGCCCGGTCAGTTCTTCAAGGATCAGGCGGGCTTTGGCCGTAGGGAAAATCAAAGGCGTCAACGAGCTTTTGGGCAGAGAATACTGCCTGTCGGGTAAGGTTGTCGAGGGCGTCGGGCGCGGCGGTAAGCTTTTGGGTTTTCCGACCGCCAACATGGAGACCAAACCGCGCCAGTTGCCCTTGGAAGGCATCTATGCCGTGCGCGTCAAGTTCGATGACAAAAGCTATATGGGCGCTTTGAATATAGGCATCAGCCCGACATTCAAGGATACTCCCAAACGCCTTGAGGTATTTCTGATTGATTACGACGGCGACCTTTACGGAAAAACTCTGCAACTGGATTTCGTCCAGCGTCTGCGCGGCGAGAAAAAATTCGATTCCATCGAGGCTTTGAAGGCTCAGATTGCAAAGGATGTACAAGAGGTAAGAAATGTTCTTAGCTAGACGTATCGGAGTAGTAGTTCCGGCCTTCAATACATCTGAACACATAGAAGAAGTTCTTAAAAGCATTCCCGAGTATGTAGACAATATCCTGTTTGTAAACGACGGCAGCACTGACGAGACCGAGGAAATCGCCCGTAAAGTCAAACGGGAAGGGCTCGTTTTTTTGAGTCATCCGCAAAGGCGCGGTGTCGGGGCGGCCATGGAGACGGGTTATAGAGCCGGTATTGATTATGGTTGCGAGATACTGGCGGTCATGGCCGGTGACGGTCAGATGGACCCCGATGATCTTGAATCTCTGCTGGTTCCGATAGTTATGGATCAAGCCGACTACGTAAAAGGAAACCGGTTTTTATCTCCCGAGTTTCTAAAGCTTATGCCTGTTGCGCGCCAGTTAGGAAACGTGACGCTCTCGCTTTTGTCTAAACCCGTTACGGGTTACTGGGACGTATTCGACAGTCAATGCGGCTACACCGCCATATCAGCCGAAACGCTTTGCAGAATTCTTGAAAAAGGAATCTATCACGGTTATGGAGTGCCCAACGATCTTTTGGTGCGCCTCAAGATGCTGGGTGCCAGAGTCGCCGAGCGGCCCGTCAAGGTCAGGTATTCAAACGGCTCCAGTCGCATGAACATGCGCATTGTGCCTTTTTCCATATCCTTATTGCTGGCGCGTCTGTGGCTCAAGCGAGTTTCCCATAACGTCAAGAGTATCTCCGCATTGCAGAACAATTTATGAAATCCAGCGGCACAATCGTTCTTGCAAGTTCCTTTCCGCGCTACTCGGGCGACTATGCCGGGGCTTTTGTGGAAAGGCTTTCCCGCTGTTATCTCGACGCCGGTCCTGTAACAGTGGTTTGTCCGTATGATGCAGCCGTGGATAAAGACCATGACAGGCGTCTGCCCTTCAAGATCAAGCGCTTCAGGCATTTTCGTGGGCCTTTCTATGCTTCAGGCGGACCCGAAAATCTGGCCCGCAGCCGTATGGCTTATCCTTTGGGTTTGGGAGCGTCTGCCGCAATGCTGGCGGCGCTCTTAAAAGAACTGCCCAAAGCCGAAAGAATAGTTGCCCACTGGGCTCTCCCGGCGGGGCTTCTGTCAGCTCTGGTAACGAAAATAAAGCCATTGCCTTTACAGGTGATTATGCACGGCGGCGGCTTGCATGAGTTGCTCAAAAGCAATTACGGCGCACGTCTGGCCACATGCATCATAAAACGCTCTGGCGATATCGTGGCCGTCTCGTCTGTCATCAAGCGAGATTTGCTTGAAGCCTTGCCTTATGAAATGACGACTGAGATTTCCGATAAGGTGCGTGTGCTTCCCATGGGAGCGGATACCGCCGATTTCAGGAGGCAGGACGGTCTTCCGGCGGCGGTGCTGGAAGATAGACACGTCCTTTTTCTGGGGAGACTGGAGCTTATCAAAGGTCTGGATATTCTTATAGACGCACTGGCGCGACTGCCATACACGGTCAAGCTGACTGTGGCGGGCGACGGTTCCCAGCAAAGGCGCCTAAGAGACAGGGCCGGCAGGCTAGGTGTTCATATAGAATTTCTGGGGCAGGTTTCCTTGCCGGAAAGAGCACGGCTCTTGAAGCAGGCTCCATTGGTCGTGCTGCCTTCACGCAGTCTGCGAAACGGACGCCGCGAAGGCTTGCCGCAGGTGGCTTTAGAAGCCATGGCTGCCGGAGCGTGTTTGATAGCATCCGACTCGGGCGGCCTTTTGGATGTAATTAAAAACAGCGAAAACGCTCTGGTTTTTGCCGAAGGCGACTATAAAGCTCTTGCGGATATGATAAATATTGCCTTGCAAAACGGAGGCTTGCGCCGTAAGTTGGGTGAAACGGCCAGACAGAAAGTCGAAAAATACGACTGGAAGGTCATAGGTCCGCAGATTGCCGGAAAATTTATTGAGATGGGTTGAACCATGTTCAGAACCTTGATGATAACAAAGCCCATGGCCCCGCCCTGGGACGACAGCGCAAAAAATATGGCGCGGGATATCGTTTTCTCCGTGCCGGAGAGACGTTTTCACCTGCTGTCGATTCCCAATCATCGTATAGGAGCCGACAACGCCCGCGAAGAGCCGTTTTACTTCGACGTTAACTCGGGCTATTCGCCGGGCATGTGGATGAAAATGCGGCTGTTTTTCCGCATGTTGCGACCGGAAGAGATAGATCTGGTGCACATGTTTTTTCAGCCCAACCCGCTTACTTTAAAGATGTGCTGGATGGCCATGGAGATCAAGGCCCACACTCAATCCATGCATACCTTGACCTGCGCGCCGGGTGATTTTACAAAAGCGGCCAAGCATCTGTTCGCCGACCGTATAGTTACCGTCAGCCGTTGGACGGCAGAAAAGCTCAAGGCCGAAGGCGTTAAGAACATAAGTTGCATCTACCCTGCGGTTGAAGCTCCGGGGCGCTCATCAAATGAAGAGCGCAGGAAAGCCCGCGAAAAATACGGTCTTGCTGAGGGAGTTCCGGTGGCGCTTTTTGCAGGAGACCTGCAATCTGAGAAGCTGGCCGAAAAACTGGTGGAGATTCTGGCCGGAGTCGAAGACGAAAACCTGATTTTGCTTGTGGCCTGCCGCGACAAGACCGAAGCCACGCCGACCTATAAAAAACACCTGAAGGATCTGGCCGAAAAAGCGGGGCTGGGCCAGCGTTTGCGTATGCTGAGCAAGCTGGAAGACATGCCCTCATTGTTCGACGCCGTGGATTTTCAGATTTTCCCGGTGGACGATCTTTACGGAAAGATGGATCTGCCGCTGGTATTGATGGAAGCTATGGGGCGCGGGCTGCCGGTTTTATCTGCCGATCTACCGCCCTTGCGCGAGCTGTTCCCGGATGATTCCGTCGGCAGGCTTATAGCGCCTGACGATGTGTCAGCATGGGCCGCCGCGATTTCGGAATGGTCGAAGGATAGCAGCCTGCGTGATATGACCGGCTTGCGTTCTGTCGAATTGATGCGCGATTCTTTTTCCATGGAAAAGCTGGGTCGCGAATATGAAAAGCTTTATCGTGAACTGGAGGAAGAGAAGTAATGC
>CAYTHG010000049.1:9413-15538 GCA_964437525.1 uncultured Myxococcales bacterium
CCGCGTGACCCCAAAGACTACTACGACGATTTTTCGAAAGTTTACGACAAACCGCGCGATAAAGGTTATCACCTGTTTCTGGATGAACTTGAAACCGATATCCTGAAACCATACGTGACCGATAAAGACGTACTGGAAGCCGGTTGCGGTACCGGACTGGTACTCGAACGTGCGGCTTCTATGGCTGCAAGCGCAAAAGGTTTCGATCTCTCGACGGGCATGTTGGAGTTTGCTAAAAAGCGCGGGCTGGATGTCTGCCAGGGCGATCTTATAAACATTCCATTCGAGGATGAATCCTTCGATACGGTTTATTCCTTCAAGGTTTTAGCTCATGTGCCGCCTATCGAAGACGCTTTGCGCGAAATTGCAAGAGTGACGCGCCCCGGCGGTCATATGCTTTTAGAATTTTACAATCCTGTCAGTATGCGCGGCTTGCTCAAAAGGCTCAAACCAGCCACGCGCATAAACGACACCACCAACGACGAGCAGGTTTACACGCGCTACGACACCTTGCAGAAGGCGATTTCATACCTGCCGGAAGGCGTTTCTTTTGAGGGAGTGCGCGGCGTGAGGGTATTTACCCCCTTTGCCATGATGCACGACCTGCCCCTTCTTGGATCAGCGTTGCGTCAAGCCGAGTTTGCAGCCTCATCGGGACTGATGGCTCGTCTGGCAGGTTTTCAGGTGCTGGTGGCCCGTAAGGACAGGTAGTTCTTCCGACGATTCAAATTTTAAATCTTCCCCCTATACTCCCCAAGTTTATTTGTTAAGCACCGGCCAATGCGGTATCATTGTAGATTGAGGAAAATAGTTATGGATTTCACTCATGTTTTGGGAGAAAAACATGCTTTTTAAGCAAAGTTCGCTTCTTGTTGCCAATGCGGTTTTGATCTTATTTATTTTACTGCAATCCGGTTCAGCTTGGGCTGTAGTGACCTGTGAAAACAACGAAGACTGCGATGATGGCAAGGCCTGTACCGTAGATCTCTGTAATTCCAATGTTTGCGAATGGGTTGCAGACAACCTGTTTTGCAGCGATGGATACTACTGCAACGGCGATGAAACCTGCGATCCCGACAATCCCGAAGCATTGGCCGACGGTTGCGCTCAGGGTCTGGAGATCGATTGCAGTTCGGGACTGCCCGAATGTGTTTTGGGTGAATGCAATGAAGCCAGCAACAGTTGCGACTACACCGCCGACAACGCCATTTGCGACGACCTTGACGGCTGCAACGGTATCGAAACCTGTGAAATCGGAACAGGATGTGTCGCCGGCAACGACCCTTGTGTGGACGAATGGGCCTGTACCACCAATATATGCACCGACCTTGGCAGCAACAGCTATGAATGCAGCTATATTCCCGAGAATAACATCTGCGCCGACGAATTGTGGTGCAACGGCGAAGAGATTTGCGCCCCCGGCGACGCTGAGGCCGACCCGCTTGGCTGTATAGACGGCGTTGTCCCGGACTGCGTGGACGATTATGAATGCACGGTCGATTCCTGCGACGAACAGAACAACCAGTGTTCAAATATTCCCAACAATGGCTATTGCGATGACACTTTTTTCTGTACAGGTGTGGAATTTTGCAATCCTTTGTCCGGCGAGGCCGGAACCGACGGCTGTGTCGTCGGCACTGCTGTCGATTGCAATGACGGCGTAGGCTGCACAGACGACACTTGCGACGAAGATCAGGATATCTGTACCAACACGGCAGAGAACTCCAACTGCGACGACCTTAATCCCTGCACCGGACCGGATACTTGTCACGAGTTGAACGACTGCTACAGCCCTTATCTGCCGGACTACACTTCCTGTACATTGCAGGGCGGCGGCCCCGGAATCTGCAAAAGCGGTGCTTGTACCACCGGATGCGCCACCAATAACGATTGTGACGATGGGGTGGCCTGTACAGAAGATACCTGTGATACCGAGAATGAAACCTGCATCTACACTGCGACCGATTCCAATTGCGACGACGATCTGTGGTGCAATGGCACAGAGACCTGTGTTCCCGGCGATCCATCAGCCGATGTTGACGGTTGCCTGCTTGGGGCGGCACCTGTTTGCGATGACCAGGTCACCTGCACCGACGATTCCTGCAACGATGTCGATGACCGTTGTGACAACATACCCGATGACAGTCAATGCGACGATACCGTCTGGTGCAACGGCGCCGAATACTGTGATGTCGAATCCGGCTGTACGGATGGTCCTCAGCCCTGCGATGACAGTGTAGGCTGCACAGACGATTCATGTACCGAAAGCACGTACGATTGCGCCAACTATGTCAACGACGACAACTGCGACGACAACTTATGGTGCAACGGCGATGAGACTTGCGATTCCGAACTCGATTGTCAGGCTGGCGTGGCTCCCGAATGCGATGACAGCGTAGCCTGCACCGAGGATACTTGCGATGAGGATCAGGATCAGTGCAGCAATGTTGCCGAGGACGGCAATTGCGAGGATTACAACGACTGCACAAGCGAATACTGCGATGTCACCGGCGACTGCCAGTCTTCGAACGTCGCCAACAGTTCGGTTTGCCAGCTCAATCCTTTTGTAATGGGCGTCTGCTCCGACGGCGTGTGCCTGGAGACGTGCACCTTCAACGAGGACTGCCCGGCTCCGGCCTGTGTTACCGCAGTCTGCGACGGAGGACTGTGCAAGTTTACAAACGACAATTTCTACTGCAACGACTTTGATGTCTGCAACGGTGTCGAAGAATGCAATCCCAATCATCCCAACGCTGGCTCGGACGGCTGTGTTTCTTCCTCTTCTCTCGACTGCGATGACGGTGTCGTCTGCACCGTGGACACCTGTAATTCCGTTGATGGTTGTGAGAACACGCCCGATAATTCGACGTGTGGCGACAGTAACGCCTGCAACGGTGAAGAGGTCTGTGATAGCGAACTCGGTTGCCAGTCCGGTGTGGCCCTTGATTGCGACGACAGCGTGGGCTGTACCGTCGATACCTGCGAGGAATCCAGCGGCTGCGTCAATGCTCCCGACAACTCCGCCTGTTCCGACAGTCAGTGGTGTAACGGCGAAGAAATTTGCGATGAGACCGCAGGGTGTCAGGACGGAGCCGACCCGGATTGTTCGGACGATTTTTCCTGCACTGTGGATTCCTGCGACGAAGCCCAGGATGTCTGCCGCCATCAGTCGGATAACTCGTCTTGCGGCGATGATCTGTATTGCAACGGCTCGGAGATGTGTTCTCCCTATGACGTGAATGCCGATGCCGCAGGATGTGTTGCGGGTACGGAACCCGATTGCGACGATGACATAGCCTGCACCGGTGACGAATGCGATGAACAGAACGACAATTGCTATCATGCTGCCAACGACACGCTGTGTGACAATGGCGACTTCTGCGATGGAAACGAAACCTGTGTTCTGGATGTGGGTTGTGTCGATGGTACACAAGTGCAGTGCGATGATGAAATTCCCTGCACGGTCGATTCATGCAATGAATCCACCGATCAGTGTGATTTTGCACCAGACAATGGCGAATGCGACGACGACTTGTGGTGCAACGGCCCCGAGTATTGCAGTGAATACATAGGCTGCTATCAGGGGGAAGCTCCGGTCTGTTCCGATACTTTCTACTGCACCGACGATTCCTGTGATGAAGTCAACGACCGCTGTTCAAATGAAGCGGACGACTCTAAATGCGTCGATTCATCCGTCTGCAACGGCGATGAAATATGTGATCCCTTAGATTCCGGGGCCGACCAGCTTGGCTGCGTGGCGGGCGTGGATATTGTCTGCGCTGATGAATTCGACTGCACCAGCGATTACTGTGATAACGGACAGGGCGGCTGTGTATTTGAGCCCAATGATAATTATTGCTCGGACGATCTGTCCTGCAATGGCACGGAAACCTGTAGCCCGCTTGACCCTGCACATCTGACAAACGGCTGCGTGGCGGGTCAGGAAGTAGTCTGCTCGGACGGCATAGACTGTACCGTCGGTTCGTGTGTGGAGTTGACGCCCAGTGGCTACTATTGCGATCAGGAACCTTACGACTCGCTGTGCGCTAACGGCGATCTGTGCGATGGTGTCGAGACATGCAGCGAAATCTATGGTTGCCAAGACGGTGTTGCCGTGGGTTGCAACGACTTTGTGGACTGCACAGACGATGACTGTAATCCGGCCACGGGCGGATGTTCGAACATTCCCAATGATTCCAACTGCAGCGACTCCAATCCCTGCCAGCCGCTTATCGCCTGTCACCTGACCGAGGGCTGTCAGTACGATCTGCTGGCTGACGATGCGCCCTGCGATATCAACTCCAGTCTAGATGAGCGCTGCTTGAACGGCTATTGCGTCCCGGTCGGTGTGGAATGCCAGAACAATGAAGACTGCGACGACCAGATAGAATGTACAACTGATGTCTGTGACAACGATGTCTGTGTCTACTATGCCGACAGTTCCTTGTGTCAGGACGGCACCTACTGCAACGGCGAGGAAATCTGCATCATAGGTTTCGGCTGTCAGGACGGTCCCGACCCCGACTGCTCCGACGGAGTTTCCTGCACCCGTGACCAGTGCGAAGAAGCGGCAAGTTCCTGTTCGCACACTCCGGTTGACAACTGGTGCGACGATAGCAAGTTCTGCAATGGCGTCGAGATCTGCCATGCTGTAAATGATTGCCAGCCGGGAACTCCTGTTGTCTGTCCCGACGATGGCATTTCATGTACGGTCGAAGAGTGTAACGAGAGCAGCCACCAGTGCGAATCCACCCCCAACGATTCTCTTTGTCAAGATGGCTTGTACTGCAACGGCGCAGAAGTCTGCGACCAGGTGCAGGATTGTCGTGCCGGTGTCGCTCCGGTGACAGACGATGGCGTGGGCTGTACCGTGGATACATGCGATGAAGGCGCGGATACTCAGGATAATATAGGTCAGGTTGTACATACGGCGGATAACGCTTCCTGTCAGGATGGCCTGTACTGCAACGGCGTGGAAAGCTGCGATGTCGTAAACGACTGCCAGTCGGGGGTTGCCATAAGCCTGTCCGATGGCGTTGACTGCACTGTTGATTCCTGTGACGAAGGCGCGAATGTTACCGACAATCTGGGTACTGTCCTGCACGCGTCAGACAACACCTCCTGTCAGGACGGTCTGTACTGCAACGGCGTGGAATTCTGCGATGAGCTAAGCGACTGCCAGTCCGGGGAAGCCGTCAGCTTGTCCGATAATGTCGATTGCACTGTGGATACCTGCGACGAAGGCGAAAACCAGCAGGACAACCTCGGGCAGGTTGTCCACACGCCTGACAACGATAACTGTCAGGATGGCTTATACTGCAACGGCGCAGAAACCTGCGATTTGAACAACGACTGCCAGTCGGGTGTGGCACCGGATTTGTCAGATGATGTCGATTGCACGGACGACACTTGTGACGAAGGTCAAAGCATAGAAGACAATCTGGGAGAAATTGTCCATACGCCCAACAGCTTCAATTGCATAGATCAGGATCTGTGTAACGGCGAAGAATGGTGCCATATGGATAACGATTGTCAGCCGGGCGTGGCGGTGGTCTGCAACGACGATGTAGACTGCACCGAGGATGCTTGCATTCCCGATACGGGCGAGTGCGACTTTGTGCCGGACGACGACTATTGCGATGACAGTCTGGTCTGCACCATAGATTTCTGCGATGACGAGCAGGGCTGCGTCAATACAAACGCGGAAGACGGAGTTGTCTGTGATGTCGATCCCGATTTGGTGGAGGTCTGCTCCGCTGGTGTTTGTGTCAAGGGCTGCAACGTGGATGAAGACTGCATCGATGAATTTGATTGTACCAGCGAACTTTGCGACACCGAAGCATTCCTGTGTGTAATAGCAACCGACGATAGCGTTTGCTATAACGAAGTATTCTGCGACGGAGCCGAGATCTGCAATCCCGAGTTGGGTTGCCAGGATGGCACCGCGCCCAGTTGCAACGACGGTTTTTCATGTACCACCGGCGACTGGTGCGATCCCGAACTTGACGAGTGTTCCTATACCGCCAACGATTCCCTGTGCAACGACGACGAGGAATGCACAAACGATATCTGCACGGTCGGTCTGGGATGCGCCAACGAGAAGCTGCCGGACGATACCGAATGCA
>CAYTHG010000050.1:0-15342 GCA_964437525.1 uncultured Myxococcales bacterium
GGTAAGCTTACCTGGCGCTATATGCAGGAAGGCAAAACGGTCATGCTGGCGGCAGCCGACACATTCCGCGCCGCAGCGGTCGAACAGCTCTGTATATGGGGCGACCGCAACAAAGTGCCCGTCATCAAGGGCGACGACAAAGCGCCGCCTGCAAGTGTCGTATACAATGCGGTTCAGGCAGCCAAGGCTCAAGGCGTGGACGTTTTGATAGTCGATACGGCAGGACGCCTGCACACCAAGTACAACCTGATGGAAGAGATGAAGAAGATGCGCGGCGTGGTGGTCAAGACACTCGGACGCGATCCGGATCACACTTGGCTTGTAATCGACGCCAACACCGGACAGAACGCAGTAAACCAGACCGAGAAATTCCACGAAGACATCGTATTGACTGGATTGGTTCTGACCAAGCTTGACGGCACAGCCAAGGGCGGCGTGGTAATCGCCATCACCGACCAACTCGGCTTGCCCATACATTACATAGGCGTAGGCGAAGGCATACAAGACCTGCGCCCCTTTTCGGCCAAGGACTTTACAGAGGCGCTGTTTTAAGCTGCCGCATTTTGAGATGAATCAAAAAAAGTCCGTTGCCGAGCTTCCACGCCCGGCGGATTCCCAATCGTCACGCAATTTGCACGCTCATGGAGCGGCAAATTCCGCGCCTATTCCCACCCACCCTACCACCGGGCTTAAGCGATAGTAGATCCCGTGGTTAAAGAGATTTCATATGATTTTATCGCAAACAGATTGATTTGATGGATGAATACTTGTAAATTCGTATGCGTAAATTTGTTCCGGTATGTATTAATTTTTAAATGGAATCTGCTGTGACAACAAAATTATGCTGTAGTGGTTTCAATAAGGATCTGCGACGAATACTGACGCTGTCGCTCCTCAGCGGCTTGGTGTATGGACTTGCAACCGTATCGGACACTTTGTTTGCCGGCAAGTTGAATGGCAAAGAGATAATCGGTGCTCTGGCCTTATTCGTAATCGGCGGACTGGCGCTTTCCATGACCGTGAGGCTGTTGACACCGCTGTTTACCAGGGGCGATATTTACTTGAACAAGTTCAAGTTTGTCGGCGTTGCCTTCGTAACACTCACTGCCGTTTACCCTTTGGTATTTTTGATATTCACACAGCGTTCATTGAGCGGCGGATTCCTGATCGTCTCGCTATCCATAGCAAGCATACTGTTTTTTCTGCTTTCTTTCATCTGGAAACATATAGAACTCAAAACCACCTGGCTTATATCGGCTCTGGTTTCCGCCTGGCTGTTTTACAGAATTATCGATGACGAAGGCTTGCTAGTGCGCGCAGGTCAAGACATCTTCGACCTACCGAGCATTGTCCTGTTTCTCATTAGCGGCGGCACGGTGGCTATGAGTGTCCTGCTGGTTCGACTGGCGCAATCGCTGGTGGATAAGCCGCCGGTTTTCTTCGGGGCAGAAGCGGCTTTCTCTTTCGCTTGCGGTATGGCTATTGTATTCTTGGCACCCGGCGTCATATACATACATTATCAAACAATTTACCAAGCCTCGGCCTTATTCTCTTTTATCGCCGTAATCTACGGCCTATCCGCCATTCGGGTCTATCCGCCGATAAAATTGCTTGCGCCTGTGACAGCTCTGATACTGATGGCAGGATTGCTGTTTTTGGTGCCGTTCAACGGCAAACCCAAGGGCTTGACCTTGTCCCATTCTGGACTGGCCGAAAAAAACCGCACCATCGCAGAGGTTTTCAGAACAACCGGCCTGGCGGCGGGAAAGCAAAAAGCTGCAGTTTGCAAATTGAGCAAGATTTCCAATTATCCAAAAGACGACTTCGTTCAAAGATTCGAGACATCCGCCAAGCTCGCAGGGCACAGACCAACCGCCGAGGAATTGACTTCCGATCCGCAACGACACATCTTGAAACAGGAGAAACGCTGGAACTTCCTTTTTATCACGGTTGACAGCTTACGATACGACAAAACGAGCTACTCCGGCATGATAGGAAAGAAAGTTACCCCGACACTCGCCGCACTCGCGGAAAAATCTCAGCGTTTTCATCGAACCTACCCTCAAGGAGCATGGACGTCGCTCTCGGTCCCGGCTTTTATCTGGTCCAAGTTTCCCAGTCAGATAGAATTCACCCCGCTTTTCGAGGACAGGAAGTTAAAACTTTACCTGCGCGAAGAACTGACGGATGACATAAAAATAAAAAAAGCATTTCAGGTTCCCTTGGCCGAAAAAGGGCCGAACCTGCCCGGGATGCTTTCAAAATCGGGATTGACCACAGTCGCCGTGGTCAACGATGGACGAACCGGCTTTTTCGATCCCAGGCTGGGTTTATCCAAGGGTTTTGAAAAAGTTTATTATGCAGGAAAAGACGGGCGGGACACAAAAGCCGTAGAAATGGCAAAAACGGCTTTGAGTTCGATTAAAGACAAGAATTTCTTTCTCTGGGTTCATCTTTTCGACGTTCACTCGTGCTACAGAAAGCCCAAAGACAAAAACTCGAAAACGTGGAAAAAATATAATCATCGTGTAAAAGTGGCCGATCGAAACGTCGGAAATATACTTGCTTTTCTGGAGGAACTGGCTTTACAGGAAAACACTATCGTCATTCTCAGCGCCGATCACGGTCAATCCATGGGTGAGATGGGAATCAAAGGTCACGGACTGGCGCTTAATGAGGCTACGCTTCGTGTACCATTGCTGATTTACGTTCCCGGACTGGAAGCAAAAGATTATCATCAGCCCGTGGCTCTGGTGGATCTTGCGCCGACCGTTCTTGACCTAGCAGAAGCAGGAGAAAACGTCCCGGATGTATGGGCTGGAACGAGCCTTGCTCCGATGCTGGCTGCTGGCAAGGACATCGATCACCCGCCAGTTTACCTTGAAAACTGGCGAAACAAACGCACCAAGATGAGAAAGAGATTGCATCTATCTGGAGTTGTTTACGAAGGTTTGAAGGCAACACTTCAACTCGACGACATGAAATTGAGCTTTTACGATGTCTCCTCGCTTAAAGTTTCCGAAGAAAAGTTCCTCGGTTCGTCACTGCAACCCGGCGACATGAGCGCCGGGCAATTCTACATGGCCAAATATCTTCTCGACTACAACAAGAAACTGGTTAAACGAAAATGCAGATGAACTGCATCTCATTTTCAAGAGACGCAGTTATCACCTGCACGACCAACATTTTTTAACGCAAGAACCTAGCCCTCCGGCTCCCAAAGCTTCAAGCCTGTGCTGGGATCGACTACGCGCTGCATGGCTTCGCCTTCATATTCCGTTATCTGGAATTCACAAACTTTGATAGTGCAATTATCAAAGACATGCCCACCGCGTGTTTCGCCGCCGGGCAAGCCGATTATCATGTGCAGATGCGCGAAGGGCTGACCTTCGAGCATGGAGATATTGCCGATGCAGCTTAGAATCTCGCTTTCGCAATCGACATCGAAGGTTTTGTATTCGCCGTCTCCAAAATCGTAGACGCCCAGACGCGCCTTTGACAACGCCCCTATGATCTGCACCGATCCAGCCTTGATATCATTGGCCTTGAGATATTCGAGTACCGTGGCAGCAAGGTCTGCGCCTTCGGCGAAACGTCCCTGATGGATTTTCTTTATTTCGTATGCAAAAGCCATTTTATCTTCCCTCAAGATTATTTGATTTTCAAAATGCCAGACTCGAACAACAGATTTGCCGCCGCGCCATAAACTCCGGCGTCTTCCAAAAGCTTACCCTTGCGTATCTCGACGCGCTCGGCTATGGCCGGGTAAGCGTAATCGAACAGGGTTTTGTGCATTTTGTTTTTGAAAAGTTCCAAAGAACGCGAGAGACCGCCGCAGATAAGAATCAGCGAGATATCCAGTGTGTTTATCAATCCGCCCGTGACAATACCGAGCGCTTTGCCGACTTCTTCCCAATAAGCAAGTGCCTGCGCGTTGCCTTCTTCGGCAAGCTCGGACAATCTGCGCGGGATGTCGGCATCGCTTTGGATACTGTCGAGTACAACACGAAAATCGTCTTCTTTTACGCGCCGCACCAATGCGCTGGCTGAAGCGAAAGTCTCTATGCAGCCTCTACTTCCACAATTGCAGGGCACTCCTTCGGGGTCGATGTTGATATGTCCGATTTCCCCGGCCATGCCGTATTCGCCGCGCCAGATTTTGCCGTCCATGCACAAAGCACCGCCCAAGCCGGTCCCCAGCGCCATGCAGATAAAATTGCGCTCGCCTTCGACGGCTCCGCACCATTGTTCTCCGCGAGCTATTGCATTGACATCGTTTTCCAACTCAACACGCATACCCAGCTTTGCAATGAGGCTTTCACGCAGGGCGAAGTTCTCCCATTCGGGCAGGTTAGGCGAGCGTGTCACCACTCCGGCTGCAACATCTATGGCCCCCGGCGCACCCAAGCCGACACCCGCTAATTCTCCGCGCGGAATTTGTTTCTCTTGCAATAGTGCATCCACCAACTCCGACACCGCAACAGGAATGCCCTCACGGCCTTTATCTTCGTTTGAAAGCCGCCTGACGGTGCTGTATAAAAGCTTGCCTTCCAGATCCAGCAGGCCGCCTTTCATATTGGTTCCGCCGATGTCGATGCCTATGCAATATTTCATTTGACAAACTCCCTATAAACAAGGATTTCCGCGATTCTTAAACGCAGTGTAAACCCTTGAGATTTAACGTCAAGTCAAGCCGCAAAAAGCGTATTAAAAAGGCGAAAAATCAAGCTTGTGGTTACTCCTAAAGCTGTGTTATACCACCTTCATCGAAAGTCGGCGATCTACGCATTATATGCATAGCGCTTTTTCTAGCCCGAACTATCCACCGGGTTTGTAGCGAGGGCCGTAGTAAATTCCCGGCGAATAATCCGGGCGAGTACAGAAAGGACGTATGAAATGTCGGACAGGAAGATGGAAGAGAAATTCGATAGTTTCATTTTCGACGAGCAACTCGCCGAGCAGGACCCCATACTTGATGAGCTGATAAAACTGGAAACGGAACGTCAGTCGCGTCGCATAGTGCTGGTCCCCTCGGAATCGATCTGTTCGCCCATGGTGCGTAAGGTTTTAGACAGCCCGCTGTCCAACCTATATGCCGAAGGTTATCCTTCCAACTCCACTAACCGGCTTTTCGAAGACGATTTGTCCGACCTGCCCTTCCAGTTGACACACTACAGACGCTATTCAGACAGGCGTTTCTACAAAGGTAGCGATTACGTAAACAGCATCGAAGCCATCTGCCGCCGCCGCGCCGCCGAATGCTTTGCCAATGATAAAGTTCCTTCCGAGCAAATCTTCGCCAATGTCCAGCCGCTCTCGGGCGCTCCGGCCAACCTGGCGATTCTGGACGCTTTACTGAACCCCGGCGACGTAATGATGGGCATGGACCTGATGCAGGGCGGCCATCTCTCGCACGGCAGCCCCTTCCACGTAACGGGCCGCAACTATCGCATCGTCTCTTACGGAATCGACCTCAAAACAGAGAAATTCGATTACGACGAGATTATGGCCTTTGCCAAAAAGCACAGACCCAAACTGATAATCGCCGGATTCACAAGCTATCCCTGGGCTCCGGACTGGGAGAAATTCCGTGCCATCGCCGATGAAGTCGGCGCATACCTGATGGCCGATATCGCCCATCCGGCAGGACTGGCAATTGCAGGGGCTTACCCGAGTCCGATAGGTTACGCAGACGTGATTTCATTCACTACCCACAAAACGCTGATGGGCCCACGCGGTGCAGTCATTCTCTCGACTAACGAAGAAATGGCCAACCGCATCAACATGGCGGTATTCCCCGGACAACAGGGCGGACCGCATGAGAACACCATCGCGGCTTTGGCTGTGGCTTTCAAAATCGCCAAAACCGACAAGTTCAAAAAGCTGGCCTTCGACATCGTGGACAACGCAAAGTATATGGCCGAATGCCTGCAAAAAGAAGGTCTCGGCTTGTCCTACGGCGGCACCGACACTCACCTGTTCTTAGCCGACTTAAAGACCCTCGGCAAAAAGAACGGCGAGTATCTTTTGGGCGAACCGGCAGCACGCATATTAGAGATGGCAGGAGTAGTCACCAACAAAAACACCATCCCCGGCGACAAGGAAACCCCGCTCTGCACGGGTATCCGCATGGGTACGCCGTGGATCACTCAGCGCGGCATCAACAAAGAACAGATTGCCGAATTGTCTCACCTGATGGTCAAGCTGCTTTCAAACGTTCAGCCCTTCCATTACGATGGCGTAACCCGCGCCCTGCCGCGCGGCAAAGTCGATCTGAATGTTTTAGATGAAGTACGTCAGAGCGTAGACGAACTTGCAGCCAAGCTCGATGTTAAAACCGACGCGCATTCAAATTACCCGCATTACCATTTCAACACCGCCATCGAAACCAAGCCTGTTGCCGAAAAATCGGATGCAGACACCAAGGCTGTCGTGATTCCCACACGCATGATTAAAGTCACCGGCCCGCGCGTAGATTCTCACGTTCAGAACCTCCTGACCCACGACATCAGCAACCTGGCCGATGGCGAGGCCATGCGTTCATTGATGCTCAACCCAGACGGGACGATACTTGATGACGTGGTAGTCATCAGAGTCGGACGCCGCTGGGAAGACCGCGAAACCGGCTTCTGTATCATCCCGACAACCTGCAACTGCGACAAAGTCCTTAAATGGATGCGCGGTCACGCCGATGGCTACCTGCTGTTCGAGCCGACCGACATCACCGCCAAAGTCGAAGGCCCGGCAGTAGTCGAGGACTTCGGCGGTAGCGATTTTGCCCCGGAGAAGCGCCGCGCTTTAATGCACATCATTGGCAAGGACGCAGTATCCAAGGCCGCCAAGCTGGCAAAAGTCATCGGTGACGAAGCTTTATTGATAAAGATCAATGACGCAGACGACGCCATCGTGACCGTGCCATATTTGAAGCTCGAAGACGCGCTTGCAAAATGCAAAGACGCAGATATCGCTCCATCAAGCATGGAAAGCGAAAAAGAATGGCGCGAGTCGATCAAGCTGCCGATACATGCAGACGGCCCGATTGACGCTAAAATATTTGCAGAAGAAAACGGCAAAGAGTGGTTCGATCTTTACAAGCCTTATTTCATAGGCCAGCTTAAAATAGCCGAAGGCGTCGCCCCCGAAAAAGAACTGCCGGAATTTAGTTGGGAAGAAGTCGAAGGCGAAATCAAGCGCACACCACTGTATGAAGACCACGTCAAAGCGAGCGCTCGCATCGTACCCTTCGCCGGACATGAAATGCCGGTCTGGTATACCTCGTTTGAAGAAGAACACACTGCAGTGCGCACCACGGCGGGACTCTTCGATGTTTCCCACATGGGTTGCTTCGGAATCTCCGGCCCCAACGCCGCCGACTTCCTGGATCTGGTGACAGCCAACTATATCCGCTGGATAGGCGACGGCGAAGCCCATTACAGCTATCTGTTCGATCCCGACGGCAATGTCATTGACGACATTTACGTATATCGCTATGCATACGACCGCTACCTGATGGTAGTCAACGCCTCCAACGAAGCCAAGGACTGGGACTGGCTCACTAAGGTCAACAACGGCGAAGTTCTGATAGACCGCCAGGTTCCCCAGCGCCGCAACATGAACAAGGCTATTCTCCGCAACCTGAAAGACGAAGCTCACGGCGAAGACCGCAAAGTCGATATCGCTTTCCAGGGACCGAAATCTCTGAAAATTCTTATGAGCCTGTGCGACAACGAGAACGAGCGTTTCCGTCTCTCCATATTGAAACGTAACGGCTGCATGGAATTGACTGTCGCCGGTATCGCCATCGCTGTTTCCCGCACCGGCTACACGGGCGAGGAATTCAGCTATGAATTGTTCGTGCATCCTGAAAAAGCATCAACCTTGTGGAACACTATTCTGGATACAGGAAAAGACATGGGTGTCGTGCCTATCGGTTTGGGCGCCCGCGACTCTCTGCGCGTCGAAGCAGGCTTCCCGCTTTACGGACACGAGTTGGCAGGCGACCTCGGCATCTGGCCCAACGCCGCCGGATTCCCCGGATACGTCAAATTCCACAAGCCCTTCTTCATCGGCAAGCAGCCTGTTTTAGCCAAAGAGCGCAAACGCAAGGACATCCTGGTTCGCTTCATGGTCACCACCAAGGGCGTTCGCGCAGCGCGGACAGGAGACCCCGTCGTTTCTACTCGCGGCGAAATGATAGGCTATGTGACCTCCGCCGCCGGCGATCCCGCAGGCAACATGGTCGGACTGGCGCTGGTCAAGATCAAGGCGGCCAAGCAGGGACCGATTTCCATCTACTCGCTTGGTGGCAGCAAAAAGCTCAAGGGCTCTGTACCCAACGACTGGAAGCCGGGCGACAAGACCCCGTTGGCCATTCCCGCCAATATTGTCAGCCGTTTCCCGGCCCGCAAAAACGTCAACAAGAAAATGAAAATCACAGAACTGCTGGCTAAGAACAAAGGCTAGTCTCGTAAATTCCAAATAAAAAGGCCGGGCTGCGAAAGCAGCCCGGCCTTTTTTTGTATGAATTACAATCTATAAAAGATCAGGAAAGCTTGAGCCCCTGCGAAATCGGCTCGCCATCGAAATGTATTGCGCTTTCCGAGTCAAGCGCAAAGCGCCCGTCGGCAATGTACTCTATGGTCTTCGGGAATATAAGCCAGTCACCGGCTTCTTTCAGACGCTCCTGATTGTGACGCTCGGCTTCTTTGGCTGTGTCCTTGTCGCTCAAGTCCACGCCGGGCGAAAGCTCCACGGCTAGAGGCTTGGAGATCATAAACAACCTGCCGCCGTCCACCTGCGGCTCGATTATATGCGTACTGGAAGAAAGCGTTTTTTCTCCGGCGACGATAGCGTCGCGCACGGCATGATCCCCGACCCACAGACGTTTGCCGTCTTTTTGTTTCGACAAATCTCCGGGATGAACGTTGATACCAAGGTATGCGCTTATTAACACTTCGCTTGCAACGCTCATGTATCCGGCGTAGATGGCGATCTTGACATCGTAGGGCGCAAGTGCCTTGAGCGTCTCGCGGTCAAACATGTGGCGGTTGGAAAGATCCATGCGCTTTAGTCCGCGCATTTTATAAAAGCCGCGTATGTCGCGCACCACAACGGGCAGATCGTATTCCTTGGCAATTTCCAAGGCGCTGCTTTTTATATTGTCGCTGAAGATTACGCTGACTTCATAAGGCGCTTTGCCGCGTTCTTCTTCGAGTTTTTTTTGATGTTCGAGTATCTTGCGCAGGTTGGTACCGGAGCCGGACATCAAGCCTACAAGCTTCAAGACTCCCTTGCCCGGATCGTGAATAGGTACAAGGCTCATATACAAGCCCTTTCTATCAGGCGAAGTATTCCACCGCGTTCGTGAATATCTTCAAGCCCTGCCCTTCTGGATTCAATTCGATTCCCTGACGCTTCAAGACTTCGCGCAGGCGCGTCCAGTATGGGTTGTTGGTGCTAAACAGGTAGCGTTCGGGATGCGGCATCAGGCCGAAGATACGCCCGCTCTTGTCGCAGATACCGGCGATATCGGCTACCGAGCCGTTGGGATTGGCGGGGAACTCGCCATTTGCAAGCCTGCCGTCGTCGTGGACATAACGGAACACCACCTGATCGTCGGCTATCAGCTTTTGCAGGTTTTCATCGGAGACGACCAGCTTGCCTTCACCGTGGGCTACAGGGAAGAACACTTGCTCTATACCACGAGTGAAAACGCATTTGTCGGAGGAACGCTTGAGGTAGGCCCAGCGATCTTCAAAGCGACCCGAATCGTTGATGGACAGCGTTCCTTCCTGAGCACTCAGAAGCGGGCCTTCGGCCTGCAACAGTCCGCACTTTATCATCACCTGAAAGCCGTTGCAGATGCCTATCATCAACTTGTCGGCTTCGGCGAATTTTTTAACTTCGTCGCCGAGGTTGGAAGAAATTTTGTTTGCCAAAACTTTTCCGGCGGCAATATCGTCACCGAAGGAAAAGCCTCCCGGAAAGACCATGATCTGAAAATCGTCCAGTTTGACGGCTCCCGAGATGAGGTCGTTTATATGAACCCGCCTGGCTGCGGCTCCCGCCGTATTGAAGGCGAACTCGGCCTCGTTGTCACAGTTTATTCCATACCCTGTCAGTATCAATGCTTTCGGTTGTGCCATTTTCACCACCGTAATGTCTTTTTGTAGGATTCTTTGATTTCAGACAATTGAGCGGAAATCCTGTCTATTCCGCCACTGCCCTTGATTTCCAACATCTGGCCGTCGTTGACGGTTCCCAGCAATCCGAGATTGAAGCGGGAGAAATGCCGCTCGAATTCGTCTCTCAATTCAGGGTTGATCGTGACCAAGAAGCGACCCTGCGACTCGGAGAAGAGCAGTTGCCAATCTTCTATTTCACCTACACGCGGCAAGTCGGACAGATCAAGCTGCATTCCCAGCATTCCGCCCATCGCACACTTGGCCAGAGCTACTCCCAGACCACCTAAGCCTATGCTCTGGCAGGAAGCCAGCAATTCTTTGTCTATGGCTTCATGCATTGCATCATAAAGCGGGATGGTCTCATCGGTACGAACCTGCGGGACGTTGTTACCGACAAATTTTTCTTCCAGTCTCTCGCCCTTGTATGCGAAATATTCACTGGCTCCCAACTCGTCACGGGTCAAGCCCAATACATACACCAGGTCTCCGGCGATCTTGGCATCCAGCGTCATGCACTTGTTAATATCGTTTACGCGAGCAATGGATGAAAGCAGCAAAGTCGGCGGGACAGAAATCTTTACGGGATTTCCTTCGCCGTCAAAGCCCTTGAAGTCGTTGAACATGCTGTCTTTACCGGAAATGAAAGGAGCTTTGTAGCGCGTTGAATAATCATAGCAGGCTTTAACCGAGCGCATGAGCTGGCCGAGTCTTTCCGGCTCGTTTGATGAACACCAGCAGAAGTTGTCTAAAAGCGCAATCCGTTTCGGGTCAGCACCGACGGCTACCACGTTACGAATGGCGGTGTCTATACCACAAGAAGTCATGTGGTAGGTGTCGATGTCGCCGTAGGAAGGCAGAATGCCGTTTGAAAGCGCAAAGCCGACGTTACTATCGAGTAGCGGACGCGTGACGGAGGCGTCTGTATGAATATCCAGATCTCTGCCGATCAGCGGCTTGATAACCGAGCCGCCCTGAACCTCGTGGTCATACTGGCGTGAGACGTATTCTCGGCTGCATATGTTCAACCTGCCAAGCATGTCGGAAAGATCAAGTGTCAGATCGGCTGGCGTGACAAATTCCGGTTCAATGTTCTGCGGTATGGTCCAGGTGGATTTGAGAAATTTCTCAGGCAGACCGTCGTGCATGAAATCCAAGTCAAGATCGATTACCGATTTGCCGTTGAGTGTCACCTGACAGCGACCACTTTGGGTGAATTCTCCTATCACCTTGGCCTCGACGCCGCGCGATTCCATCAGCTTCAAAAATGCGTCAACGTTCTCCGGCGGAACGGCGTAGTTCATGCGTTCCTGCGATTCGCTGATCCAGATCTCGTATGGCAGGATGCCGGAATATTTTATGGGAATTTTGTCCAGATGCACAAGACAGCCGCCCGACTCCAAGGCCATCTCACCGACCGAACTCGAAAGTCCGCCCGCGCCGTTGTCGGTTATACTGCTGTACAATCCCAGCATCATGGCTTCCTGCTGGGCGTCGCACATCTTCTTTTGCGTTATCGGGTCGCCAATCTGAACCGCCGTAGCCGGGCTGCCTTCGTGCAACCCTTCGGAAGAGAAAGTAGCGCCGTGAATGCCGTCTTTACCGACGCGTCCACCGGCCATGATGATCATGTCTCCGGGACGGGCACACTTTTCGTGGCTGGGCTGTCCGTTGATTTCTTTGTGCATCAAACCGACAGTACCGACAAACACCAGAGGCTTACCCATGTAGCGGTCATCGAAGTTGATAAATCCCCACGGCGTGGGAATGCCCGACTTGTTACCGCCGTGCTCGACTCCCAGACGCACACCTTCGAATATCACTTTCGGGTGCAGAATGGGGTCTGTGCATTCCTTGTCGCGACAGGGCAAGGGCTTGTCGTAATATGGATTTCCGAAACAAAAGCCGTACATGTTCGTAACCAGGCGCGAACCTTTGCCGGTTCCCATCGGGTCGCGGTTGACTCCGACGATACCGGTTATCGCTCCGCCGTAAGGGTCGAGCGCCGACGGGCTGTTATGCGTTTCGACTTTGTAGCAAAGGTTGTAATCTTCGGTAAAGGCGATTACACCCGAATTGTCTTTGAAAACCGACAGGCACCAGTCATCATCGCCAAGCTCGCGCCTGATGTCTTCGGTGGCGCGGCGAATGAAGGATTTATAGATGCTCTTTACATCGTCGATGTTGGCAGCGAATATGGTGTGCTTGCAATGCTCCGACCAGGTTTGCGCCAGAACTTCAAGCTCGGCGTCGGTGGGATCGCGTTTTTCCACATCGTTGAAGTAGTCGCGTATGGCGTAGATGTAATCCATCTCAAGCGCCAGCGGTCCGCGTCGCACTTCGCGGCCCTCGTCATCTACATGATCCAGAATGCCCTTTTTGCTCAAGACCAGAAGATCCTCGTCGGAGACATTCAAGTTCACGGTGTCCACTCTATCGCTGGCGGGCAAAACGACTTTCGGCAGGGCGAATCCCATACCGCCGTCATTTTTGAATTCTTCGAAGTTTTTGCAAGCCACACGCTGAATCAAATCGTTTGCCAGCCAACCGGAGATGCGCTCCACCTGTTCGCGGGCCAAGTCGCCTTTAAGCAAAATGCGCTTCGATGTATAAACGGCTTCGCCTTCGGCAAAATCGACTTTCAGGAGGTCTTCGATTCCCTCGCGTGAGGTGGTTCCCTCGTTGTCGGTAACGCCGGGCAGAAATCCGATTTCTATGGCCCAACTGAATTCCAGGTCGATCAATTCATCGACTGTGGAAAACTGCGTTATCGGGTCGGTAAAGAGCCCGTTGCGACAGGTTTCTACCTGTTCTTGCGAAAGATCCTTCTCAAGCGAGTAAGTATTCACCACCCGTGCATTTTCCACATTGATATCGAGGTCTTGCAGGATGGTGTGCTTGATCGAGCGCCCCTGTGCATCTTGCGCGGGGTCTTTAAACGTCACCTCTATTCTTGATCCCATCGACTAACTCCGCAAATCATCTAGCAGGTTTTATAATACGGACTTTGTACGTTCTAGATTAAGAACCTATCCCAGTAAACCTAACATCGCCTGGATTTAGATAGGCTCTAAGAATTCAACTTGGATAAGATACCTGAAGATGGATTACAGGTCCAGTTCGTCTATCATTTCCGGCGCTTTTTCTGAAAGTACCTGTTTGAGCTTTTCAAGATTGCTGCCGCTGATGCGCTTGGCATTCATTACATGCTCTTCAAAAGCTTCGGTCGCCATGGGAGCGACAGCCCGCACGCATTGCATCATCGCCTCGGCATAAACCCGGATTTCGTACTGGGCGTGCCAATCCATTCTCAAACGCAGGAAATGCAGCAGATTGCGCAGGTCGCACTGCCAATACCACTGTGTGTACAGACTCAAGGGTAGATTGATTCTGGCCAACTCGCGGGCGATATCTTCATCTATCAAATCCTGATAGTTCTGGTAAACGCTTTCGTGGTCTTTCTTCAAGGTTTCAAGCACACGCTGGCGAAGCTCGGCAGGAACTTCTTTTTCGTCGTCGGAGCCTTGTTTATTACGTGTAGACTGGAAGCGAATCTCCTCTTCCGAAGGCAGGTAGAATTCGTTGGTCATGACGCTGTAACGACCCGATATTTCGTTCAGGCGCGCTGTACGGTGGCGTATCATCTGACGCGCGACAAAGATCGGCAGCTTGATATGGAAAGTGAAAATCACCTGCTCGAAGGGTGACATATGCTCGTTGCGAATCAGGTAATTTATCAGGCCGCGATCCTCACGAACAGTCTTGGTTCCTTCACCGTAAGATACCCTTGCCGATTGGACGATACGATCATCGCCGCCCATGTAATCGACCATGCGGACAAAACCGCGATTCAAGACGGGAATTTCCTTGTCCAAAAGTTTTTCTGCTTCGGGAATAACGACATGCGCCATGATACTCTCCTTAGGGAAACATTCCCCCCGTTTTTTAATGCAAAAAAGCAATAGCTAATGATAATGCTCAGTCATTAGCTATCACCATATTTAATATATCGCAAGTCGAATTTTCAAAGGATTTCTAGGTGCTTGAAATATCTTTATTCTTCAATTTTCATCATCGAGTCCAACATGCCCTTAAGCTTGGCGAATTCGCCTTTTTTCATCAGATAAACATGCTCTTTAGCAGGAAAAGTACCCTCGCGCACCTCTTTTGCATAGGCTTCTATACCCTTATACATCTCCGCTCCGGCTTCTGAAAAGCGTTTTACGAAGCGCGGCGTGAAAGCCTCGAAGATACCGAGGATGTCGTGGACGATTATCAATTGTCCGTCGCAGTCGGGACCGGCACCTATGCTGAATACCGGGATATCAAGCAGCTCGGTAATCAGTCCTGCAACCTTGGGCGTCACGGCTTCAAGCAACAAAGAAAAAGCGCCGGCTTCCTGAATGGCAAGCGCGTCTTCCACCAGCGACATACCCGACTCTGCTGTGGTCCCTTGAGCCTTGTAGCCGCCGAATTGCCCTGTGGATTGCGGCGTCAATCCGATATGCCCCATCACCAGCATTCCAGCATCGACAATGGCGGAAATCTGCTCACAAACACGCATTCCACCTTCGAGTTTGATGGCGTCGCAACCGGCTTCCTTGTAAAAGCGCCCGGCGTTGTCAACGGCTTCTTCCCAGCTTTTCTGGTAAGACATAAAGGGCATGTCACCAATTACAAAGGTGTTCGGAGCGCCGCGCCTGACGGCTTCGGAATGATAGATCATCTGATCCATGGTAACAGGTATAGTGCTTTCATAGCCGTAGACAGTCATCCCCAAAGAGTCGCCCACCAAGAGCATGTCAAGCCCGGCACGCTCGGCTAAAACCGCAGTGTGGTAGTCGTAAGCCGTCATGTAGACGACCTTTTCTTTGTTTTCCTTCATTTTTCTAAAATCCAGAATTCCCAGTTTCTTTTTATCCATGTCACCCTCCCCCATTTCGAGGTTTAAATTTCCATCAATTCCCAAAAGCGCCCTTGTGCAGATTCCGAGCCGCTACAAAC
The DNA here is from genome assembly GCA_964437525.1 of uncultured Myxococcales bacterium. Classification (GTDB taxonomy): domain Bacteria; phylum Myxococcota_A; class SURF-8; order SURF-8; family SURF-8; genus JAKQSH01. Next base: position 15,186 of record CAYTHG010000050.1, read on the forward strand.
GACAAGCCTTTTTCGGTCAGAGCCTTTGCCGTATTGTTTATGGCTTCATGCTTATCCAAATAATTCCGCATCAAAGCCGGCATCAAGCCTTGCGCTTCCGCATCAGCCTTGGGCATAAAGTAGTCGAGAATATCCGAGGGATGCTCGCGCCTGCTGT
>CAYTHG010000051.1:0-15218 GCA_964437525.1 uncultured Myxococcales bacterium
GAAGACGACCCCACAGAAACTGCGGTTCAAAAAGTATGACCCAGTCGTTCGCAAGCACGTCTGGTTCACTGAAAAGAAGTAAGTAAGTATTTAAGAAGGGTTATGGTAGGCCAGTAGCTCTAATGGTAGAGCGGCGGACTCCAAATCCGAAGGTTGGGGGTTCGACTCCCTCCTGGCCTGCCACTTCTTTTCTCTTAATTTTTGCGGAGGCGATATGTCCTCGAATCAAAAATGGCTGCTCTTCAGCTTTGCAATGCTGGCACTGATCGGAATTTACTTGGGTCTGAAAATGACCGAAGCCGCTTTTGGTCTGCTTGAGATTGAGGATCCGTTGCGCAGTGTTTTCCCTGTGGCCAATATCGTAGGGCTTGTTGTGGGTTTGGTTATATTCATTGTTTTGTATAAGCATCCCAAGGCTAGCGAATTCGGTATGGAAGTGATCAAAGAAACGAAGAAGGTTACTTGGCCCGGATTTATAGAGACTAGGGCTTCTACCATCGTAGTTTTGGTGATGGTGACTATTATGTCGGTAATTCTTGGTGTTTTCGACTTCTTCTGGTCGTCGATTACCAACCTTATTTACTGATAGGGGAGAGCTGAGATGGATGGCGAAGATTTGAAACAAAACATGAAGTGGTACATTGTACATACTTATTCCGGGCATGAGCATAAGGCGAAAGCCAGCTTGGAGGAGAATGTGCGTCTTCGTGGACTGGAAAGATTCTTCGATGAGGTTCTGATCCCCGTTGAGACTGTTGTTGAGACAGTCAAAGACAAAAAGCGCACCACCAGTCGCAAGTTTTATCCGAGCTATATGCTCGTTAATATGGTTCTAAATGAACATACATGGCATTGCGTCAAAGATACCGCAAAGATTACCGGCTTCGTTGGAAACAGCACTAAGCCGCCTGCGGTGCCAGAACGTGAAATCGAAGCACTGAAGCAGCAGATCGAGGAAGGTTACGTCAAGCCCAAGCCCAAAGTCATATTCGATGAGGGTGAGTCAGTAAGGGTTAAAGATGGACCTTTCGCGAACTTCTCCGGCACTGTCGAAGAAGTCAAGCCGGACAAGGGCCGGGTGATCGTTTCTGTTTCTATCTTTGGTCGCGCAACGCCGATTGAGCTCGACTTCTCGCAGGTAGAGAAGGAGTGATGGAGGTTTATCGATGGCTAAAAAAGAAGTTGCACAAATCAAGTTGCAGATAGAGGCCGGCAAAGCCAATCCGTCTCCGCCTGTTGGTCCTGCCCTGGGTCAGCACGGCGTAAACATAATGGACTTCTGCAAACAGTATAACGCCAGGACCAAGGGCCAGGAAGGCTACGTTGTTCCGGTAATCATTACCGTGTACAGCGATCGCTCTTTCAGCTTCATTACGAAGACTCCGCCTGCTGCGGTTCTTCTGCGTAAAGCGGCTAAAGTCGGAAAAGGTTCCGGCGAGCCCAATCGTAATAAAGTTGGTAAGGTCACTAAGGCTCAGGTCAAGGAAATCGCCGAGATCAAAATGCCGGACCTTAATGCATATGATATCGAAATGGCCATGAAAATCGTCGAGGGTACTGCTCGTTCGATGGGCATTGACATTCTAGAGTAGGTGTAGATTATGCCGAAAAGAGGAAAAAAGTATACTGACGCGCGCAGCAATGTCGACATCGATACTCGTTACGCTTTCAACGATGCCCTAGACATCGTGATGGACAAGGCACACTTTGCAAAGTTCAACGAGTCGGTAGACGTGGCTGTGAGACTTGGTGTAAACCCCAAGCACGCAGATCAGATGGTTCGAGGCGCTATTGTGCTTCCGCATGGAACCGGCAAAGCAACCAAGGTTCTCGTTTTCGCCAAGGGTGAAAAAGAGACCGAGGCGAAGGAGGCGGGAGCCGATTTCGTTGGAGCCGATGACATGGTTGAGAAGATCAAGGGCGGCTGGTTCGACTTTGATGCCGCGATAGCGACTCCCGACATGATGGGTACCGTTGGTAAGATCGGTAAACTTCTGGGACCGCGCGGTTTGATGCCAAACCCCAAGGTTGGCACCGTTACGTTCGAAATCGAGCGTGCTGTCAAAGAAGCGAAGGCCGGTCGTATCGAGTATCGCGTTGACAAGTCCGGAATCATTCATGCGCCTGTAGGCCGTGTGTCCTTTGAAAAAGGCAATCTCAAAGAGAATATCCTGGAATTGATGGATGCTCTTTTGAAAGCAAAGCCTTCTTCAGCCAAGGGAACATATGTCCGTAGCGTGACTATCTCCTCGACTATGGGTCCGGGTGTCCGTCTGGACGTCTCCGACTTGATCGCAGAGATTAACTAAGGTTTCTGTTCAACGCCGAATATAAGGATATGGAACTGTGGACAAGCAACAAAAAACACGTGTAATTGAAGAGTGGCGGGAACGCTTTGGTAAATCCAGCAGCAGTGTCGTCGTTCATTGTGAAGGTTTGGATACCAAGCAGGTAGACGAAATTCGTAATGCATGTCACGAAGCTGGCGTGGATTACCATGTCGTCAAGAACCGTCTTGCCAAGTTGGCCGCAGAAGGAACCGGTGCGGAAGAGCTTATTCCTTATTTGAAGGGACCGAATGCTATTCTGGTCGGATTCGAAGACGAAATCGCGCCTGCTAAGATCATCGCTAAAGCGGCAGCAAAGATCGACAAGATCAAAATCATCGCTGGCGTTCTTAACGGAAAATATTTGGACGAAGCCGGAGTAAAAGAGCTTTCGAAGTTGCCGGGCCGCGACGAATTGCGTGGCCAGCTTCTCGGTATGTTCGACGCTTTGCCCGGTGGTTTTGTCCGTCTGTTGGCCGCAGTGCCGCAGGGACTTCTCAATGTGCTGAATGCTAAAAGCAAACAGCTTGAAACAGAGTGATCCTAGAGCTTATCTAGTTTAGTAGTCTGAAAGGAGACAGTTATGTCGCTTACCAAAGATCAGGTAAAAGAGTTTCTTGGCTCGATGACAGTAGTAGAGCTTTCCGGTCTTATTAAAGAACTGGAAGAAGAATGGGGCGTATCCGCTGCTCCGGCTCCCGTAGCCATGGCAGCTGTAGCCGCTGGCGGTGCTGAAGAAGTTATTGAAAAAACTGAATTCGATGTAAATCTTGCCAGCTTCGGCGATCAGAAAATTCAGGTCATCAAAGTAGTTCGCGCCATCACCGGTCTGGGACTCAAAGAGGCCAAAGATTTGGTCGAAAGCAGCCCGAGCAAGGTCAAAGAAGGCATTCCGAAGGAAGAAGCCGAAGAAATCAAGAAGAAACTCGAAGAAGTCGGCGCTACAGTCGAAGTCAAGTAGTTTTTACTTGTTACTGAAAAATTGGCATATCCGTTTACGGATACAATTCGAATCCAACGACACGTGGAAAGAGAGCGATAATGTCCTTTCTTGCTCAAGAGAACTTTCGTGTCCGTAGGAGCTTTGCGAAGATCCCGACAGTTCTCGATATGCCTCAGCTCATTGAGATCCAGAGGAGGTCGTATGACGACTTCCTCCAAATGGATCTTTCTTCCGACCAACGTCGGAACAGTGGGTTGCAGGCTGTTTTCAACAGTGTCTTTCCGATAAAAGGCTTTAACGAACTCTCTTCATTGGAGTTCGTTAGCTATTTTCTGGAAAGACCGAAATACGACGTTTTGGAATGCCGTCAGCGCGGCATGACATACGCTGCTCCGATGAAGGTGATAGTTCGTCTGGTCGTCTGGGATAAAGAAGAAGACGGCACGATGACTATCCGCGACATCAAGGAGCAGGAAGTCTACTTTGGGGAAATTCCCCTGATGACCGAGAATGGTACCTTCATCATCAACGGCACCGAGCGTGTCGTTGTGTCTCAGCTCCATCGTTCACCTGGCGTATTTTTCGAGCATGACAAGGGTAAGACCTACGGCCCCGATAAGGTGCTGTATTCGGCAAGGGTAATCCCTTACCGTGGTTCCTGGTTGGACTTCGAATTCGACGCCAAGGACATTCTTTATGTCAGAATAGACCGTCGTAAAAAACTGCCGGTTACGGTTCTACTCAAAGCCCTCGGATACAGTTCGGAAGAACTGCTTCAGTACTTTTATGACGTTCAACATGTTAAAATCGATGGCCAGAAAGTCAGCCGCAGTTTGAATTTCGATCTTCTGATCGGACAGAGGGCGACCAAGGACATTAGAAATCCCGAAACCCGTGAAATCTTGATGCGCAAAGGCAAAAAGATCGGACGGGCAGCCATCAACCGCATTAAAGCTGCAAAGCTTGAATCGGTGCCGATCAACATGGAAGACATCGTCGGCATGTACGCCGCGAAGGATATCGTTGACGACAAGACCGGTGAAGTGGTCGTCGAAGTCAACGAGATGATTACTTCCGAGAAAATGGAAGAAATCACCAACCGCAAGATCAAGGAATTTTCCACACTCTTTATCGACAACGTGAATGTCGGTTCCTATCTGCGTGATACCTTGGCTGTGGACAAAATCATCACCCCCGAAGACGCCATTATGGAAATCTACAGGCGTCTGCGTCCCGGTGATCCGCCTACTATCGAATCTGCTAACAGGTTGTTCTACAACTTGTTCTTCAATCCCGAGCGCTACTCTTTGTCAGCTGTTGGTCGCCTGAAGGTGAACTACAGGCTCAAGATGGAGGAACCGCTGGAGAATCAGGTTCTGACCCAGAACGACATCTTGCAGATAGTCAAGAATCTGACCCAGTTGCGTGACGGTCACGGACATGTCGATGATATCGACAACCTTGGAAACCGTCGTGTACGTTCGGTCGGCGAACTTCTCGAAAACCAGTATCGCATCGGTCTGGTCCGCATGGAACGCGCCATTAAAGAGCGCATGACCTTGCAGGACGTTGAGACTCTGATGCCGCACGATCTGGTTAACTCGAAGCCGGTTTCTGCCGTCGTGAAAGAATTCTTCGGTTCCAGTCAGCTTTCGCAGTTCATGGACCAGACGAACCCGCTTTCGGAAGTCACGCATAAACGTAGACTTTCGGCATTGGGACCAGGTGGTTTGACTCGCGAACGCGCCGGATTCGAAGTTCGTGACGTTCACGTCACACATTATGGTCGTATTTGTCCGATTGAAACGCCTGAAGGTCCGAACATCGGTCTGATTGCGTCTCTTTCCACTTACGCCCAGGTAAATGAATTCGGATTTATCGAGACTCCTTACCGCGAAGTTAAAAACGGCAAGGTTGTCAACAAGATCCGTTATTTCTCGGCTTTGGAAGAGGGAGACGGCAAGCACGTCATCGCACAGGCCAACACCAAGCTCGATGCAAAGGGCAATGTTGAAGGCGATTATGTAGCGTGTCGTGAAAGCTTTGAATCCGTCGTTAAAAAGCCGGAGACACTGACACTGATGGACGTTTCGCCCACTCAGTTGGTTTCTGTCGCAGCTTCCTTGATTCCTTTCTTGGAGCATGACGATGCAAACCGCGCTTTGATGGGATCGAACATGCAGCGTCAGGCTGTGCCGCTTCTGGTTCCCAGAGCTCCGATTGTCGGCACCGGCATCGAAAAAGCCGTTGCCCGTGACTCCGGTGTTTCGGTGGTCGCACGTCGCGACGGTATCGTAGACCTGGTGGATGCTTTCCGTATCGTTATCCGCGTTGATGATGAGAAGGAAGAGGCCAAAAAGAAGGGACTTACCCACGTTGACATTTACAACCTGGTCAAGTTCCAGCGTTCCAACCAGAACACCTGCACCAATCAGATACCCATCGTCAAAAAGGGCGATATGATCCGAAAAGGTGACGTTATCGCCGACGGTCCCGCGACCGAGGGCGGTGAGTTGGCCTTGGGTCGTGACATTATCGTTGCCTTCATGCCGTGGGGTGGTTACAACTTCGAGGACTCCATTCTGCTTTCCGAGCGTATGGTCCATGAAGACGTATTCACATCGATACACATCGAAGAATTCGAAGTGGTTGCCCGCGACACTAAACTGGGACGCGAAGAAATTACTAAGGACATCCCGAACGTCGGCGAAGAAGCCTTAAGGAATCTTGATGATTCAGGTATCATTCGTATTGGCGCCAAGGTCGGTCCTGGAGATATTCTGGCCGGTAAGATCACGCCGAAGGGCGAGACCCAGCTTTCGCCGGAAGAAAAACTGCTGCGTGCTATCTTCGGTGAAAAAGCCGGTGATGTACGCGATACTTCTTTGAGAGTTCCCCCGGGTGTCAGCGGTATAGCCATTGATGCCAGGGTATTCAGCCGCAAGGGTGTTGACAAGGACTTTCGTGCCGAGCAGATTGAGGAATACGAGATCAATCGTCTCCTCAAAAACCAGAATGATCAGATCAAGATCATCCAGACTTCTACACACGCTACTGTGCGCGACATTCTGGAAGGCAATACGGCAAAGAATACTCTTAGCAGTCCTACCGGCAAGGTTGTTGTTGCCAAGGGAACTAAGTTGACCAAAGAAGATCTTGCTGATATTCCTGCAAGATATCTCGATCAGATCAGACTTTCCAACAAGCCTGCTGTCGAAGATCGTATCGAAAAACTGGTCGGAGCCACCAATGATGAAATCGAGCGCATCCGTGAGGAAATAGACTCAAAAATCGCTCGCCTCAAAAAAGGTGACGAGTTGGCCCCCGGTGTTATCAAGATGGTCAAAGTTTATGTCGCCATGAAGCGTAAGCTCTCAGTCGGTGACAAAATGGCCGGTCGTCATGGTAATAAGGGTGTTGTTTCCCGCATTATGCCGATACAGGACATGCCTTATCTGGCAAACGGTCGTCCGGTAGACTTCGTATTGAATCCGCTCGGTGTTCCTTCTCGAATGAACGTCGGACAGGTTTTGGAAACTCATCTTGGTTGGGCTGGTTACGGTCTGGGTCAGAAGATCCAGAAACTGATCGACGATGCAACTGAGCCTTCGAAAGTTCGTGAAGAGCTCAAGAAAGTATACAGCGACAAAGGCTTCGAAGAGGCTTTGAATGAAGCCAGCGATGAAGCTGTTCTCAATTTTGCCGCCAGAGCCGGACGCGGAGTGCATATTGCCACGCCGGTCTTCGATGGTGTTCCAGAAGGTGAAATCAAGAATCTTCTTGAGTACGCTGATTACAACAAAAACGGTCAGTCCCTGCTTTTCGACGGACGTACCGGCGAAGCGTTCTTCCAGGATGTAACCGTCGGCATTATGTACATGCTCAAATTGCATCATTTGGTTGACGACAAGATTCACGCCAGAAGTATCGGACCGTATTCTCTCGTTACGCAGCAACCTTTGGGCGGCAAAGCTCAATTCGGTGGACAGCGTCTCGGTGAGATGGAAGTCTGGGCGCTAGAGGCATATGGTGCTGCATATCTCTTGCAGGAATTCCTGACCCTCAAGTCCGATGACGTAATGGGACGTACCAGGATGTACGAGGCTATTGTCAAGGGCGAGCACGAAACCGAGATGGGTGTGCCCGAATCCTTCAATGTTCTCGTCAAAGAATTGCAGTCTCTGGGATTGAACGTCGAGTTGTTGGACGAAAAGGATCCCAGTTGATGTGGTTCGACAAATTAACGTTGAGATTTTGTCTTGACCTATCCACGATAAGGAGAAGGCCGTGAGAGACATTCTTTCCTTCTTCGACAGACCAAAAGAATCGGTTGACTTCACCGCTGTGAAAATTTCGCTGGCGTCACCCGAAACAATATTGCAATGGTCGCACGGTGAAGTAAAAAAACCGGAGACCATTAATTATCGTACCTTCAAGCCGGAGCGCGATGGCCTTTTCTGTGCCAAGATCTTCGGTCCTGTGAAGGACTACGAATGCCTGTGCGGTAAGTATAAACGCATGAAGCATCGTGGTGTTATCTGCGATAAATGTGGTGTCGAAGTCACTCAGTCCAAAGTACGCCGTGACCGCATGGGTCATATCGACCTGGCGACCCCGGTCGTTCATATTTGGTTCCTCAAATCGCTTCCTTCTCGTATCGGCAATCTACTTGACCTTACATTGAGGGATCTCGAACGTGTTATCTACTGCGAAACCTACATCGTCACCAACCCGCGTGACACAGGATTGAGCAAAAAACAACTTCTGACCGAGGAGGAGTTTTACGAGGCGGTAGAGACATTCGGCGACGACGCATTCGAAGCCGGAATGGGAGCGGAACCAATCAGGCAGCTATTGTCTGAAATAGACATAGTAGCCACAGCAGAAGAACTGCGCCGCGAGATGAAGGAGACGAACTCCGAGGCCAAGCGTAAAAAAATCGCCAAGCGCCTCAAAGTCGTCGGTTCGTTGAAAGATTCCGGCAACCGCGCCGAGTGGATGGTTTTGACCCGTGTACCGGTTCTGCCTCCCGATCTGCGCCCGCTGGTTCCCCTGGATGGCGGACGTTTCGCCACCTCGGATTTGAACGACCTTTATCGCCGCGTTATCAACCGTAATAACCGTCTTAAGAGACTGCTTGAGTTGAGCGCACCCGAGATCATCGTCCGCAATGAGAAGCGTATGCTTCAGGAAGCAGTGGACGCGCTGTTCGATAATGGCCGCCGTGGTAAAACCATCGTCGGTTCCAACAAGCGCCCGCTCAAATCTCTGTCGGACATGCTCAAAGGTAAACAGGGTCGTTTCCGTCAGAACTTGCTCGGTAAACGTGTCGACTATTCCGGTCGTTCGGTTATCGTAGTCGGTCCTGAACTGAAATTGCACCAGTGCGGTCTCCCCAAAAAGATTGCTCTGGAACTGTTCAAACCCTTTGTATACAACCGTTTGATAGACAAAGGTCTGGCAGCTACCATCAAATCATCCAAGCGGATGGTTGAAAAAGAGCGCGAAGAGGTCTGGGACGCACTGGAAGAAGTGATTCGCGAGCATCCCGTTCTTTTAAACCGTGCTCCGACCCTTCATCGTCTCGGTATTCAGGCGTTTGAGCCCAAGCTTATCGAAGGCAAGGCTATTCAGCTTCATCCGCTGGTATGTACCGCCTTCAACGCCGACTTCGACGGTGACCAGATGGCCGTTCACTTGCCGCTTTCGATTGAATCTCAGTTGGAAGCCCGCGTTTTGATGATGTCCACCAACAACATCCTGTCGCTGGCCAGCGGCAAGCCGATCATCATACCGACACAGGACATTGTATTGGGTCTTTACTACCTGACACGCGAAATGCCCTTCAGCAAGGGTGAAGGCATGATCTTTGCCAACAACCAAGAAGCTATCCAGGCCGTAGACCACGACCAGGTAAGTCTTCAGGCGTCGGTAAAGGTTCGCATGAACCCTGACAGCGATGAATTGACCGACACAACTCCGGGCCGCGTCATTCTTTCCAATCTGCTGCCCAAGGAAATTGAGTTCGATCATATCAACCGCGTTATGGATAAAAAAACCATCGGTGAGCTGATCGACCTTTGTTTCCGTCGCACAGGTGGAAAGCCCACAGTTCTTCTGGCTGACCGTCTGCGTACCCTCGGGTACCAAATGGCAACCAGGGCCGGAATCTCCATTTGTCTCGATGACATGGCGATCCCGGATGAAAAACATACTCTGCGCGAAAAAGCCGAAGAACGCGTACGTGAGATTCAATCTCAGTACGAAGACGGATATATTTCCGACGGTGAGCGCTACAATAAAACAATCGATATCTGGACACAGGCCACAGACGATATCGCCAGTGCCATGATGAGAAATCTGGCACATGAAGAGTATAAAGACGAGAAGGGCAAGATCCACAAGGTTCCGTCCAAAAACTCGATTTACATCATGGCCGACTCCGGTGCCCGTGGTTCTGCACAGCAGATCCGTCAGTTGGCCGGTATGCGTGGTTTGATGGCTAAGCCTTCCGGTGAAATCATTGAGTCGCCCATTACAGCCAACTTCCGTGAGGGATTGAACGTATTACAGTACTTCATCTCGACACATGGTGCTCGTAAGGGTCTGGCCGATACCGCGTTGAAGACAGCAAACTCCGGTTACCTCACACGCCGTCTGGTCGATGTCGCCCAGGACAGCATTATCCGTGAGGTCGACTGCGGAACCATCGACGGTATCGAGATAGAACCTCTGACCGAAGGCGGTGAAATCATTCAGGCACTGTCCGAGCGTCTGCTCGGTCGTGTAGCCCTGCATGATATCCGCGATCCGTACACGGACGAAGTTATCGTCAGCGCTAACGAGGGAATCGACGAAGCCAAAGCTATGGCGGTCGAGGACTCGGGTATTGAGCGTGTAATGATTCGTTCGGTTCTGACCTGTTCCACAGAACGTGGTGTTTGCTGTAAGTGTTACGGTCGCGATTTGTCTCGCGGTATGATGGTCAACCTCGGCGAGTCCGTGGGCGTCATCGCAGCGCAGTCAATCGGTGAGCCGGGAACGCAGCTTACAATGCGTACCTTCCATATCGGTGGTACGGCATCCAGACGCGTTGAACAGTCAAGCATTGAGATGCGTCATGACGGTACTACCAAGTTCCGTAACATGCGCATAGCAACACGCCTTGACGGAGTCACGGTCTGCATGAACCGTAACGGTGAAATTGTCAATGTGGACGGTTCAGGTCGTGAGCGTGAACGTTACACCATCACCTACGGTGCAACTCTGCACGTTCGTGAGGGCGATCCCATCAAGGCCGGAATGCTAGTGGCTGAGTGGGACCCCTACTCAGTGCCGATTCTGACCGAAGTTGCCGGTCTGGTTAAATATTCCGACATCGCCGAAGGTGTAACCATGAAGGAGCAGGTCGATGAAGTGACCTTCCTCTCCAGAAAGGTTATTACCGAAAGCCGTAAGAGTGACATGAGACCGGGTATCACAGTCAAAGACAGCGAGACCGGACAGCTGCTCAAGTTGCCCGAGAGCGAGCAGGCTGCCAAATACCTCTTCCCGGTCGGTGCCAATATTTATGTAGAAGACGGTCAAGAAGTTTCGGTCGGTGAGGTTCTTGCTAGAATCCCGCGTGAAACTACCAAGACCAAGGACATTACCGGTGGTCTGCCGCGTGTTGCCGAGTTGTTCGAAGCTCGCAAGCCGAAAGACCATGCCGTTATTTCCGAGATCGATGGACGTATTTCCTTCGGTAAGGACGTAAAGGGTAAACGTAAGGTCATCGCTACTCCTGATGTGGGTGAATCGCGTGAATACCTGATTCCGCGCGGTAAGTTTGTCTCGGTTCATGAAGGCGACTATGTTCAGGCTGGTGAAGCTCTGATGGACGGTTCTTCGGACCCGGCTGACATCCTCAATGTTCTGGGTGAGAAAGGTCTTGCCAAATACCTCGTCGATGAAATTCAGAGAGTTTACCGCTTGCAGGGTGTTCGCATCAATGACAAGCACATCGAGACCATCGTTCGCCAGATGCTGCGCCGCATTCGTATCAAGAACGTCGGTGACACCGACTTCCTGGTTGATGAGCAGGTCGATAAGTTCCACTTCCTGCGTGAGAACCGTCGTATCCAGCAGAAGGGCGGCAAGCCTGCTATCGGTGAACCTTTGTTGCTCGGTATCACCAAAGCTTCTCTGGTTACAGAAAGTTTCATCTCTGCGGCTTCCTTCCAGGAGACCACCAGGGTTCTCACCGGAGCGGCACTGTCCGGCAAGGTGGACTTCCTGCGCGGCTTGAAAGAAAACGTCATTATGGGACGTTTGATTCCTGCCGGTACAGGATCTCAGAAATACACCAGGCTTGGCATTTCCACCGATAACACTGAGGTGGAAGCGACTGTAGAAGATAAAGATGTTGCCGAAGTTGTTGTAGAGACTGTCAAGGTCGAAGAGCGTCGTAGTAAGCCGACGGAGAGACGCTCCGACAGACTTGGCAATCGCAGGACCGTTTATCATCGCTTTGATGACGAATCAGAAGGCTCGGATTCCGAAGATTAAAGCGACTTGAAAGTTTTGTTGATTATTTCCGGTGTTTGTCTAGAATCTAAAAAATAACGATTTCGTTAAAAGGTTCTTGACACTGGAGATAAGAACTTTACAATATGAGCCCTTTTAGGGTTATTGAAGATAACCTGTAATTTGAATGGACTGAAAGGTACATAGAGATGCCGACCATCAACCAGTTGGTGCGCAAAGGCCGTAAGAAGATAACGAAGAAGACGGCATCCCCGGCTTTGAAGGCTTGTCCGCAGCGTCGAGGCGTTTGTATCCGCATTTACACCGTTACTCCCAAAAAACCGAACTCAGCACTTCGTAAGGTTGCCCGTGTTCGCTTGACTTCCGGCTATGAAGCTACGGCTTATATCCCGGGAGAGGGTCATAACCTTCAGGAGCATTCCGTGGTTTTGATCAGAGGCGGTCGTGTAAAGGACTTGCCGGGTGTTCGCTACCATGTCATCCGAGGAACCTTGGATACCGTGGGTGTCGAGAGCCGTAGAGCTGGCCGTAGTCATTACGGAACCAAGAAACCTAAATAATTCAGCAAGTGAATGAACACTTGAAATAAAAAGGGAATCTGATGCCGAGAAGAAGGGAAGTAGAGAAAAGGACAGTCCTGCCTGATCCTAAGTTCAAAGATGTTTTGATCTCGAAGGTCATCAAGGGCTTGATGCGCAAAGGCAAAAAGAGTATTGCTGAAAAGATACTCTACGATAGCCTTGACATCGTATCTGCAAAGATAAAAGACGAACCCGTACAGGTTCTTAAAAAAGCTATCGACAATATCAAGCCGATCGTTGAAGTCAAGTCCCGCCGTGTAGGTGGTGCGACTTATCAGGTTCCAATCGAGGTTCCTGGAAGCCGTAAGCAGGCTCTGGCTATCAGATGGCTGGTCAGTTATTCGAAAGGCCGCAGCGAGCGCACTATGAGAGAGCGTCTTGCCGGTGAAATCATGGACGCTTTCAATAAGCGCGGCAACGCGTTCAAAAAGCGCGAAGATGTTCACCGTATGGCCGAGGCTAACAAAGCCTTTGCCCATTACCGCTGGTAATAGGAAAATTTGCAATTAGGACATGGCCCGCGGACGATTAGTTTCGGCGCGGGCCTAGTTTTGTATAAATACAGCCGTATAAGCATATTTTTCTTCGATCAATAGGTTGTTTCAGTCGAGGAATTCAAGTGGCTTCCAAATTTGGATTACATCAGACTCGCAATATTGGTATCGCTGCACATATCGATGCTGGCAAGACAACTACGACTGAACGTATCCTCTACTATTCAGGTGTTTCCTATAAAATGGGCGAAGTTCATGACGGCAATGCAGTTATGGACTGGATGGAGCAGGAGCAGGAACGCGGTATCACTATTACCTCTGCTGCTACCACGACATTCTGGAGGGACCACAAGATCAATATTATCGACACTCCCGGCCATGTCGATTTTACCGCCGAAGTAGAGCGCAGTTTGCGCGTGCTTGATGGCGTTATCTGCGTTTTGTGCGGAGTCGGCGGGGTAGAACCCCAATCCGAAACCGTCTGGCGCCAGGCCGATAAATATAATGTGCCCCGTATAGTCTTTATCAACAAAATGGACAGGCTCGGAGCCGATTTTTTCCGTGCTGTCGGTATGATAGAAGACAAACTCAAAGCCAATCCTCTGCCATTGCAGATTCCCATAGGTGCCGAAGAAAAATTTGAAGGTGTTGTCGATTTGGTTCGCATGAAATCTTATCGCTACACAGAAGAATCTTTAGGCTCCGATGTTGTCGAAGGTGAAATCCCTGAAGATTTGCGTGAAACGGCAGAAGAATACAATCTCAAGTTGACTGAGATTGCCGCCGAACAGGATGAAGAGCTTTTGGAGCGTTATCTGGATGGAGGCAAATTGAGCGAGGAAGAAATAATCGCCTCACTTAGAAAAGCCACTATTTCCAATCAGGTTGTGCCGGTTTTCTGCGGCAGCGCTTTCAAAAACAAGGGTGTTCAGCAATTATTGAATGCTGTTATAGATCTGCTTCCTTCACCCCTGGATATTCCTCCTGTCAAGGGCTTGCACCCCAAGGACGAATCGGTGGTCGAGGTCTATGCCGATGACTCCGAGCCTCTGGCCGCGCTGGCTTTCAAGGTTTGGAGTGATCCATACGTCGAGCATCTGACATTCATCCGTGTATATAGCGGAACCCTCAAAGCGGGTGAAGCTATTCACAATTCGACGCGAGATCGTAAAGAAAGAGTAATGCGTTTGTTCCGTATGCATGCGGATAAACGGGAAGACCTTAAAGAAGTATGTGCTGGAGATATTGTAGCTGCTGTTGGACTCAAGCAAACTGCCACTGGTGATACCTTGTGCACGAAGAAAAATCCTATTCTGCTTGAGTCAATCCGTTTTCCCCGTCCGGTGATTTCGATTGCAATCGAACCCAAAACCACCGAAGACGAGAAAAAAATGGGCGATGCCTTGAGTCGCATGGCCCTGGAAGATCCGACGTTCAAAGTTCATGCGGATCTCGAGACCGGACAAACAATCATTTCCGGTATGGGTGAGTTGCATATTGACGTAATCGTCGAGCGCATTCGCCGGGAGTTCAAGGTAGAGGCTCGCGTGGGCAATCCTCAGGTTGCTTACAGAGAGTCGGTTACGAAAGCTGTTTCCCACAAATATGTTTACGACAAGATTCTCGGTGGCAAGAACCAGTTTGCCGAGATTGCTATAAAAATCGAAGCCGATGACCCGGGCAGCAGCTTGGTTTTTGAGAACGCGATTGAGTCGAAAAAATTCCCGAAGGAGTTTTTGCAGGCTATCGAATCCGGTGTGCAGGATGCAATGAACAGTGGTCCGCTGGTGGGATATCCGGTTATCGGCTTGAAAGTCAAGCTGACAGATGCCCTGATGCGCGACGAAGAATCGAACGAACATGCTTTCCGTGTCGCTGCAAATATGTGTATGCGTGAGGTTATGTCAAAGGCTGCACCTGTTATAATGGAACCGATAATGAAGGTCGAAGTGACTACGCCCGACGATTTCCTGGGCGAGGTTATCGGCGATTTGAACAGCAGGAACGGCGAGATTCGCGGAACCAGTCAACGTCCGGGAGCGCAGGCCGTAAACGGCTTGGTGCCTTTGCGAAAGATGTTCGGTTATGCTACCGATTTGCGTTCCGCAACGCAGGGACGCGCGACTTATACAATGGAATTTTCAAGCTATGCAGCTTTGCCTAAAAAGCTGCAAAATGAAATGATCAGTGGTTGAATAATTTATTCTTGATACGGGCTTGCAAAAAACATAACAGTAGTTTATAAAAGGTAGCCCGAAAATTATTGAGCACTTAGCCAAATAAGGTTTCTTAAGGGAGGGCGTAATGGCCAAGAAAAAATTTGAACGAACCAAGCCGCATGTAAACA
>CAYTHG010000052.1:0-14943 GCA_964437525.1 uncultured Myxococcales bacterium
TGTATCAGCTTGATACTGCGGAAAAGATCTTTTTCGTTTTCCCACATAAAGTATCTGAGACCGACCACGCCGTCTCTGATAACCAAGTGGTCGCGGGCGTTCTTTCTGATGGTTTCGACATCGAGTTTATGGTCGAATTCATCGTATTGATCGTAGGCCAGATAGCCCAGATTCTCGGGAATGACCTTGAAGCCGTAGAAAGATTTATGAATGAAATAAGGCATGGTCTGCCACTTGAAAGTGGCGTCTCCCACCGGGATGTAATTGCCGTAAGACGGCTTCTCCACAAGGTCGAACATCAGCAGACGGTCGAAAACTGCGCTGAATCTGGTGGCGATGGCGAAGTAATCGCTGTAGGAAGCGAAATAAGACGGCGTATGCCAGATGCTTGCGGAATAGCCTACATCCTTAAACGCTGCTTTGGACGCTTCTGCTCTTTCGGTGGCCCACTCCCAGCTATCTTTTGCCAAGGGAGCGTTGGTGTCCATGTCCCAGAATTCGTAATCCAAAAATGTTGTGCCTTGATTCTGGTGCGTATAACCGTTGGCGATAACCGTGCCGTTTTTTTTCTGCATGTAAGTCAAGGTTTTGACTAACATCTTGGATTTGGAAAGAGACTTGCTTTCGCCTTCGTCGTAATGGATACCTTTGCCATCCTGATATTCGGGTACTACGCTGATGGAGAAAGGGACTCCCTTGTCTTCGAGTCTCATGGCCAGAATGCGCATCTGCTCGTAGTTCTTGTTGATGGGGGATACGCCGTCTATGCGTAGTACCGCCCGGTGATAGCCGTCTATGTCGGTTCCCAGGAATTCATGCAGGCTGTCGGCGAAGGCCAGATACTCGCCCTGCATGTAGGCGAAGGGATCGTCGCTCATGTACCAGAAGTTGCCGCAGTCCATAATCAAGGGGCGCGTTCTGATCGAGTTTTTCAAGGTGGCGACGCTTCTGCATTTGCCAGCGGTACTGGGTTCTACGGCTACAAAATAAGTATCGGTCGTCACGCGGTCGAGATCGTAACCCTTGTAAGATACGTATTCGTATACTTCGTCTTCTATATTGCCTACATAGCTGATACCGAAGCGTTGCTGCGGGTCATAGGCCCGCTTGACGTGGTAGTTGAAAAAGTTGGCACCTATCCAATAAAAAGGTACGTCGTTGTCGTAGATGTCGTTTAGAAAATCCCTGTGGAACATGTTGTTGTCAACGACTCCGAGGTAGAAGCCCGCATCGTAATCGAGAATATCGTTCGGACGATAGTCCAGCACGTTTTCAAGCGTCACGTTGGTCTTGAAGTGACCGAGCAGGTTGGCCAGCATGGCCGCCTTCATTTTGCCCTGTGCGAACTTGTCTGTTTCGCTGTTGTCGTAATAGACCACAACGTTTTTGGCATCCTGATACTGCGGGATATCGATGACCGGACCGGGGAACAGATCCTCGGCGTCTTGGTCTTCTTCCAGATTGGTGTCGTCTTCATTGCAGGCAGATAGCAAAAGGATCGATAAAATCAAGACGCCTGCCAGCGCAATAACTGAAGAAAATCTCACACCGCTACGTATGTCTTTACTCATGCGGTTTGTCTCCGAATTTAATTGGCGTTTCTGCACTAATTTACTGATTATACAAATAATCTGAGAAACAAGAAATATTTAGAATTAAAAAAATATCTAAGTCTAAGATTTTTTAGTTTTGTCTTTGGGTTTTGTTGGATTAGATTATCTGAAAAAGAGCAATACTTCCAAAATTCGGAAGTTTGGAGAAAATATAAATAAGTTAGAAAAGTTGAAGAAATACACAATATGCCATTTTATGGGAGTAAGTTGTGTTCTTGTAGAAAGAACTCAATTAAATCAGCAGAGAGCAGATTCCCTCTAACATTATAATGGGTGTCGCGTAATTTGTAAAGTCCACCTTTTGCTCCCATTCTTTGAAACTCTTTCAGAAGATCAAGACAGAGAATATTTCTCTCTATGCAGTAATTGAGTAAGAGACGCTGTGGTTTTTCTAGATCATATTCAGCAAAATCTACTCCTAGTTCCTCGTTTAGTTCCTTTTGTAAAGATATTTCCACTTGGTATTGGTCAGGGTGGATGACCATGACAAAAGGTATTTTGTGGCTATTACAATATTTTCTCACCTCGTCGATGGTTCTGAAAACATCGGCAAATGTGTTTGACTGGTTTTTCTTGCAAATCTCCATTCTTCCTTTTTCAATTGATAAGAAGGTCTTTTTTGAAAACCCTCCTACTTGTTCAACTTTACCTATTTCCAATTCTTTGAATTTAAAGGATTTTTCTTCATAAATTCGTTTAAGAGCGGTTATGTATTCAAATAAATGTATGCGAGTTGAGAAGATACTTTCATTATTTGGGATAATTGTCGGGAAATCTCCATAGCGATATATCATATGGGATTCACTAGCAAAATCTGTGAAATCGTTTCCAACAAAAAATCCTAATAGTAATAAATCCGGGTGAAAGCGCTCTCCATGTCGTTTTAAGTTCTGATATTCGTAATAAATGCTTGAACCGCGAATAGAAAAGTTGACTACTTCAACTTTTTTGCCTTTTCTTTTTAAGCTATCTTCTATAATAAAGTGATAATTGTTTTCAAAATCGGCCCAGCCAAAAGAATCAGCTAATCCTAGAATCCGAAACACCCCCTCTGGTTTTTGTGGTTCAATAGTATGTGGCCAGAGGTTGCAATAGCGGTTGGAAAAAGCCCGTTCTGTTGGTGGTACAATTGCTTGTAGAAGTACATAGCGGAAAATAGACTCAACCAAAAAGAGTGCAACAAGAGAGCTGACAATAACTAATATGATATTCTTAATGGCTGTAGTTGGAATGTTTTTCCTGTTGAAGATTCGTTTCACCAATGCCCAAACAAATAAGAGGCCCTTTGCGGTTGTAGCTTGTATCTTTTTCCCATTGAATATTAGTATGCCAAATGCCCACAATAGAAAAGCTTTTTGCCATATGCTTAGCCAAGAAAGCCAGAGTGGAGATCGTATCCAATTTCTAATCAGCTCTAATGCAAAAAACAATATAAGCAAAACAAAAGTAATCGTTATTTTTTCGAGAATCCAGAAAAAAAATTGATTATCCTTAAATTTATACGCCCAGATTGGAATTATTAATGAAAAAGGATATATCAGTAAAAAAAGAGCATCTGTAAAATTGATCGTATTGTTTTGGTGAAAGAGATGTGCAATCAAAAAAGTAAAATTTTCGATTCCTTCAAAAACAGGGTAAAAAAATGGAAGAAGGAACAATAGAACCCAAATATACCTTCTAGTGCACACTATATTGTTGTAATGAATATTCATGACCCATCTTTTCAGTTGTTTTTGATATCACACCAATATTTCAGAGTGTATACTTGGTAAATGATAGTTTTCTTTATTTCTTAACAGTCTTTAAACTTTCCAAATATATAATCTAGATCAGAATAAAAACCTCTGGCCGACAGCGGAGTTTCTTACTCCCGAATATTCCTGTGATTTGTCCCAGACGTAGCAATATTTGGAGAATCCACGCTGCATCAACTCGAAACGCTTGATGATTTTGCTTGCCCAGAAGGGCATTATCGTTTCGACTTTTATTTCTAAAATCACCGGCGAATCCCACGATCTTGTGGTGACTGCATCGTCGTAATAAACCATTTCGTCTTCTCGGGCATGAACCTCATAGGAGCCGTTGGCCAGTCTGTAACGCAAGCTTCTGTCAAAAGTTATCCTGCCGTAGGTGTCCAGATCGCTGACATATGGCTCTCTGAAATAGCGAACGTGCAAGACCGGCTCGGCTCCGAAAATCTGCACCAGTTCCTCGAAAGTTTGTGGCAAAGCCTCGATTTTACTCTCGCGGCGCTCGCTGGCTTGAACATCCAGCACATGCGGCCAAGCCTCTATGGGGATCACTCGCCTTTTTTTCCAGATGACATTGTTGTGCTTGTTTTTTATTTCGAGCCAAAGCTCTTTCGGGGCGTCTGTGCCGTAATAACGCATACGCGGCTTGAAACGCGTCAGTCTGCGGAATTTAACATCGTAGTAAAAGCGCAGGTCATGTGTGTCGAGGTACAGGTTGTTTACTGTGTAGCCCTTATCGCCTTCGGGAACGTATGGGTCCGTGGAAAATATGGGCTGGATATAATCGCGGATAGCACGGGCTTTAGCCTCGCTGATGGTGTACTTCAGCTCGTAACGCCTGATTTTATTCAGGTCGGTTTGCATGACCATTGCCTGTCCCGCTTATCTGTTCCACCTTGTTTACACCCACTGCGGATAGAAGGTCCGCCAGCGTATAAGCCAGACGGTGTCGTTTTTCAGCAAGCAGTTTTTTTGTGTCGGCTATTGTCAATTTCAGTTCAAGTATTTCGTCTGCCGGAAGAGTTTTGTGCTGACCGGCGTCGCCTAGCAACTCTTCTGTGATGCTTATCACTTCCTTACCGTCTTTACTGGAAAGCTCCCAGTCCAAAATCGCTTCCTGGTAGCGGTTGTATCTGATGCGCACCTGGTCTTCTATGCGCTCGCTGACAGCTTCAGATTGTTGTCTTTTGCGGTTAATCCGTTTCTTGGTGGCCTTGATGTTTCCTATGTTCCAATTGAAAAGCGGCAACTCCAGGCCGAACATCAATTCGCCCCAGTCCATGTCGCGGTCTTCCATATGGTAGCTGACTTCGAGGTAGGAGAACCACGGTATCAGCATAAAGCGCTCGGCGTTGTACTGCGCACGGGCAAGTTCCAGGCTGGGTTCTAAAAGCTTTGTTATCGGGCGGCTGCGATAGGCTATCTCCTGCAATTCCTCAAGCGATAATTCAACTTTTGGCAACTCGCCGTTTTTGGGAACTGAAACGGGTTTTCGAATTCCTGTCAGTCGTCCCAAATGACGTCTGGCCTGGTTGCGCCTTTGCACTTCACGGGAATATTCGCTACGCGACTCAGCAAGCCACATGCGCGCCTTGGTGTAATAGACTATCGAGCGCCGTCCGAGGTCTTTCATTTTTTCGACCAGCGCCAGTCTTTTTGTTTCTATCTCAAGGCGTTGTTTTTCTATCTTCACAAGTTCCTCGTGCAACAGAACGTCGGCGTGCGTATAACGCACCCGTGTCACTAACTCTATTGCAAATTGGTCGGCTTCGACCTTTCGTTCCCAAAGGCGCAGGCGGGCTTCTTCGCGTTTTTCCGCCATTTCGCCTATGCGCGGGGGACGCCAGCGCAGGCCAAGTTCCAACTCGTCGAATTCGTCGGTGATGTAGCCGGTAGAAATATTACTGATGCGAAACTCCGGGTTGTCCACTCCGTCCGAGGAGCGCAGGCGTCCGCGACCGATTTCTATTCTGGTTTTCATCAAGGCCAGTTCGCGGTTGTTTTGTATCGCTTTTTCTATGGCCGAATGAAGGTCTATGGAATCTTCATCTGCGGAATCTTCCACGAGTTGTGAACTTGGAGGATCGTAGACCGTGGGTGTTTCCTGCGAATGCGCCTGCGGTGCGCCGATTAAGAGCGCCACCAATATCGGCAGCAGGATCAGCTTTGAATGTCCAAGGCTTGTTCCTGCCATCATTTGCGCTCAAGCCTCCCTTTTAAATAAAGGGGTGTATCCTTGTCCGTATCGAAAACTATCGTCAACTCGCCGTTCTCGCGCAGGCTCAAGCCTTCAGGTTTTATGCCATCGAATACTCTGAGAGTCTCGGTTTGCAAATCACCATTGGCAACTTTGCTGACGAGGTGCAGCCCGGCTTTTTGTTTTTTGTTTTTGACATTGGGAACGGTTGTCAAGACAAGCAGTTTGCCCTTGGCGGTGAAGGCCATGTCCGATATGCCAGAGGGCAGGCCGCCGGCTTCTGCTTTCACTCTGCCGAAGATTTGCAGTTGATCTTTTTGCAGCTTACCGCTGGTGAAGACTTTCGCCGCTTCTTTCATACGCCAGATTATAGCGCCATCTGTCCCGCAGGGTTGTTTCAGACCGAGGTAAAGATCCCCGCCTTTCCATGCGGTGGCTTCGATGTTCAAAGTGTCGTTCATCAAGCCCAGTAAAGCCATCTCCGCTTTGGACAGGCTTATTTCAAGCAGGCTGTAAAACTTTATTTTGGAGATTACCTTAAGTTTACGGCCCTGGCGTTTAAGGCGGATGATGTATTGACGGTCGTTTTTGCGTTTGCCTTTTTTACTGAGGGATTGTGAGGAAACCAGGATGATGTCGCCCTTGTCGTCTGTGGTAATGGCTTCCAGGTCGTTTACGCTGTCTATTCCTTCTATAACCAAAGGTTCCGCTTCGACCTTGCCTTGCTCGTCCATCAAAAATAACCACGGCGCGTGATTGTTGTCTTTTTTGTGTCCGGTGTCGTCGCTTATCACTAGATAGCGTTGCAGATCGTCAAGCCACAATATTCCCGAAGGTTCGAAACGGCTTTGGATTTTGAGGCTTGTCGGCACTGACATCTTGAGAATCGGCGCATCCGCAATGGTCTTTGATGCCAGTTTAGCTTCTGCCGCTTCGGATTTTTTTTCCATCTCGAAGCCCGAAGGGGCCGGACCTACGATTTCTGCCCGTATCGCTTCGCCGGGCAAGAGGCTATGGCCTTGGGGCAATTTTACCGTGATCTTTCGAGCCCATGACGCCTGACCGAAAACCACGAATCGTAAAGGAATAGGCGAGAAGCCCGGATGGATAAAGGATACCCGGCCCAGCGTGTTGTAGACATCGGAGCGCTTGGAGTAGATCTGTACCATGTAGCCGACTTCGATATCATGCCCGTCGTATTCGTTCAGATATAGATTGGCGTAAGTGGCTTTGGCTTCGTCCACTGTGATTATCGGAAGGAAAGCTTCCATCGTGTCGCCGGTGCCAGCCAGAATATCTACCACGTAACCGTCTGTGGGCGCGACAACGGCGCGTTTGCGGATGCGTTCATTGACTATCAGCAACTCGCGCTTTATGTCCTCGGTGCGTTGCATACGATCCGCCAGCATAGAGATCATGCCGCCGTCGGTTTCGTCGTCTTGTTTTGAGCCGCCCTGCTTTAATAGTTCCGAAAGCTTTTTGTTGCGTGTCCTGCTTCCTTTGGAAAGTTCCCTGATAAAACCTTGCAGGTATTTTTCGCGGGCTACCAGATCGACCTTGCGGCGGTCGGTGCCGAGTCCCGATTCTTCTGCCGAGTCCTGTCGCTTGATTTCATCCTGCATGACGCGCAATTCGGATTTGGCCGCTTCAAGTTCGGCGTTTTGTTCGCGTATATCGGATGCACGAGCCTCAAGCGTCAGTATCAGGCGGGCGTATTCTTTGGAGAACCGTTTTTTGTCGGATTCGAGAGCCTCTTCCAGGGCAGCGACTTCTTTTTCAAGGCTTTCTTTTTCGGCCTCAAGATCGGAGGTGTCAAGCCTTGCCATAATATCGCCGCTTCTGACCTGTTGTCCGATTTCAACCAGTACGCTCTTGACCCTGCCGTCTTCCTGTGCGCCTACCGCATGTGTGCGGGTCTCGACTATTCCCACAAGCTGCGGGTCGAGGTTGGTGCCATAGTAAAGCCAGAAGGCGATAATCGCGCATAAAATCCAGAAGGCCGTGAACCAGTATTTCCTGTGTTCCATTTTAGACTTCCACCGTGGTTTGCTGGTTCATGTAAGTCAAACCTCGAATGCCTTCTATCTTTTCCAACTCGGCTATAAGGCGGGTTCCGTCTCTTTCATTTACCAGCTTAACTTGGTATGAAAAGTCCACCATGTTGCCCTGGGCTACACTCCGCATGGTCACCAAGGCAAAATTGCGCGGGATGTTTCTCATTATCTCGGCTACTTTTTCCGATGCCTCGCTACCTGAAGGAATCTGGAAACGCACCAAGCCATCGTGCTTGCGGCGTTTTCCTATCTGGGACAGATTCAGGAAAACGGCCACCAGCGAGAACATAACCGAACCGACTACTGCAGTGGAGTAGCTTTGCACTCCGGCAGCCACGCCTATGCCCAGAGCCGCGAATAAAAATATCAGGTCTCGCGGGTCTCGCAGGTTAGTCCTGAAGCGGATAATTGCCAGCGATCCTACTATGCCTATGCCTCGAGCGACGTTGTCGCCTATGGCAATCATCAGCAGGCAGGAAATCAAGCTACCTAAAATCATGCTTTCCATCATTCCACGGGACCAGCTTAGTCCTTGGAAAGTGCGGTCGTACACTACCGCCAAAAGAGTGGAAAGCAGAAAAGCCAGCAGGAAAGACAAAATTGCAGTTTGCCAGTCTACCCTGATGGAACCGAATGTGAGTAAAAGGCTGTCCATATACTCCTCGACTTTGCAATGGTCAGAAATGAATATTGAGTTTCAATCAATCAAAATATCACAAGGGATTGACAAAACAGAAATAAAAACATCAGCTTGTGTTTAATTATATCAAATATATTTCAGAAACGCTAAATAAAGCTTTGAAATGAATTGAGAAAAAAGATTTTCTTTATCTATTAAAAATTGTGGAATTTTGATTATTTTAGTATAAGGAGAATCTAAATAAAACAAGATAATGGGTTCGCATAGACTTGTTAGGTCCTTTTGAGAACGAAATCTGTTTTCAGAAGGAATGAAAAACCAATATTCAGGGGAATTTCTTACAAAAGGGTAATAATCAGGCAGTTGGATGGGGTTTAGTCTTTTCAAGAAGCTGAATGCACTTGTTGTCGTGGTTTTGTTTGTCACGATGTTTTGTGCGTCGGTTTGCGCCCAGGCAGAGTCCAAAGACGATCAGGCTCTAAAGGATGGGCAATCCTCCTTAGATGAAAAATCGAAAGATGGCTCATCAGTGGATGCGCAAACCGGGAAGAAAGAGGATAAAGCTCCTCCCAGTGTAGTCTTATCCGAGCGCAACGATTTGCTGCAAAAAGGTTTCGATGCCAATAAAGCCAGTCAATACAAGCAGGCCGCCGAGTATTTCAAGGCTGCACTGGAGATAAAGCTTAACAAAAAAGATGAAGCTTCAGCCAGGCCCGACAGGGCAGGTCTGTCCCGCGAATATTATCTAGCATTGAAAAATTCCGAACAGTACAACGAAGCTTTTATTGTCCTGAAGGATCAGGGAAAACAGTTCCCCGAAGATAATGAGATTCACAGCGAGTTGGGCAGGCTTTATCTTGCCAACGGCAACCCGGAGAAATCTTTCGAAGAATACGACGGGGTTTGCAGGCGTGATCCTTCCAACCGCGAAGTCTGTATGCAGGTCGCCTATTTTTATATGAAACGCAATCAGCATGACGAAGCCATGCGCAGCTTGCAGGGCATAGTCGAACAGCCCGGCGAGGCTCCGCCGACTTTGGAGGATGAACAGCAGGAAGTATCCGAGCTTCCCAAATTGCGCAGACGTTTCGAGCTTGTCAAAAAAGGCTATAAGGCGGTATCGGAAAAACACTACGTCCATTCAGCCAATCTTTTCAAGCTGGCGCTGGATATAGAATTGACAGAAGAAGAAGCTCTTAAGGCCAAGCCGGGGCGAGTTCAAGTGGAACTCGCGCTGTTTTATTCTTTGAGGAACTCGGACGAAAAAGAAAAAGCCGAGAAGTTTTTGGTAGAGCTTGGCGACAAGCACCAGACCCACAAGGTTATCCATCGTGAGTTGGGCTATTATCGTCTGGGTCGTAAAGAGGACAATCTGGCCTTGAAGGAATTCGACGGAATCTGCGTCCGCGATCCCAAGGACCGCGATTGTTGTCTGCAAGCCGCCTACCTTTATATCAAGCGAAAAGATGAAGAAGCCGCAGTCGGGACATTGCAGACAATTCTGTATCATCATCCAGACGACGTGCTGGCCCGCAAACAGCTTGCCTATCTGCAACTCAAGCAGGAAAAGCGCGATAAAGCCATTGGCAATTTCGAGCTTATCGTGGAAAAAGAGCCGGAAAACAAAGAAATTCATCGCCAGTTGGCCTACCTTTATCTGGATGCCGAGCGCAAAGACGATGCCAAACGTGAGATTCGCTGGGTACTGGAAAATGAACCCGATCAGCATTACCTGAGACTTGAACTTGCTTATTTGATGATGGAAGAGGCCAAGGGTCAATTGCAGAAAGTTTCCGGGCAGGAAGAGGATCGCAATTCCTCGGACCGCGCCAGAAAATCGCTTGAGGGCATAAAACGTAGCGAAGAGGAAGCCCGCAGGCGTGAAGCCGCTTCCGCTACCGGAAGTTCTGGCAGCGATATCTTCTTCGGCGATCTGTACACGCACCTTTTCTTCACCGCCCGCCACCCTAACCTCGTTTTTACAGGCAGGGTCAGAGAAGGAATCAAAGTCCCGGTGGTGCCCATGAAGGTTTACCTCGGCTTGAGACTGACACGCGACCTGCGCTCCAAGGGGTTTGTGACCTCGCAGATATATGAAGACAACGTAATGGTGCCCATGCTGGGTGTCGAAATATCGCCGCTGGCTACTGTTGTTCCGACGCTGGGATTTGTGTTCTATTTCGAATTGGGTGCGGCTATTGCCTTGTACGACACTCCCGCTGGGCAGAGTCAGGTAGAACTTGACATGCGCGGCGGTGTCGCCTTGAGTTATCAATGGCAGCATCACAAGCCCGTCAAAAACATCGAGAAAAACCTTATCTGGCCTTTGACTTTCTTCGGTGAATTTTACACCGATTTCGCCTGGTATTACCGTTTTGACAACAACTGGATAGGCTTCTTCACTATTAAGGAAGGTATTAACCTTTTGCAGTGGGGAATGCTTTTGGATCAGCTCTATTTGAGAGCCAATCTCAAATACGATGTTGACGGCGTTTTCTACAATAACGCCATAGAGGTCGGTCCGGGTATGCGTGTCATGCCCTGGGACTGGTTGCATTTGCAATTTTATGCAGAGTATCTTATGGGATTCTATTTCCCGCGTGACGAAGAGAACAACCCCTACAGTTCGCCATATCATGACGGACGTATAGGCGTTTTGTTCTCGTATTACTGGTAAGGAGCATTAAGGCTTTATGGACTGGTCCTGGCTGACAGACATTTTAAATTTGCTCATCTCAGATGAGTTCGTCAGCGTCATGGCGATTATCGCTGTCTGGGGATTCTTTATCTCCGGAATAGACGACCTCTATATAGATATCCGCTACGTGCTCAATGTCATTTTCCGTGAGCGTATAGAGCGAGTCACCGGCGCTCAGATCAAGATGATCGAAGCCGAAAAGCAACCCGAGAAACCTATTGCGGTAATGGTTCCTGCCTGGCAGGAGGCTTCGGTTATTCGCGGAATGCTGATGCGTAATGTTGCCAATATCGATTATGTCAACTACCACATCTTCGTCGGCACTTATCCAAACGATCACGAAACCCAGCATGAAGTAGATGCTGCCATTGCATATTACAGGAGAATTAGGGTTGCGCAGGGGAGTTCGGCCAAAGTCGATTTCATTCATAAGATCGTGACACCGAAGCCGGGACCGACCAACAAAGCCGACAATCTCAATACTGTTTTCCGTTCCATCAAGAACATAGAAAAAGAATTGATGATCAAGGGCGATCTGGATCGTCCTTTCGAGATCTTCGTGATGCACGACTGTGAAGATGTTATCCATCCCAAGGAGTTGAAACTTTTCAACTACCTGATGACCAACAAACCGCATGACGAGAGAAAATCAGAAGATCCGCATTTGGAAAGATACGACTTCGTACAGACTCCCGTTTTCCCTCTTGAAGTGGATCTGCAACCGGACCTGAACCAGATGGCTCCTGTGAGAGCGACGCTGTCGCGGATTCATTGGTATAACCCGATAACCTGGGTACGCTTTTTGCCTCGACTGCTTTGGCAGTCCTTGAAGCTTTCGAGGATATTCATCGACAACCTCTTCCGTTATTCCGTCAGTGCAACCTACATGGAAGAATTCGCCGAGCACCACACCAAGGACATGATAGTCCGCCGCAATATCAAAGGTCTGGTTCCTTCGGCTGGCGTCGGCACGGGCATCAACCGCAAATATCTTGAAATTCTCGAATCCGAGAATCCCAAGGGCATCTTCAACGATGTCCATCTGGCAGAAGACTACGAAATCAGTCTGAAGCTCAAAAATCTTGGTGCCAACCAGTTCTTTGCCATCGAGCCTGTCACAATGCTCAAGTTCAAGGACGCCGATGTCAATGTGACGGAAGAAGTTGAAGAATACGTCGCCACCAAGGAGTATTTCCCTGACACCGTAATGGCAGCCGTGCGCCAGAAGGCGCGCTGGGTCATGGGTATTACCTACCAGACCATGTTCCCTGAAAAAAGGGAAGGTTCCTGGTCGGATATGTCAGAGGGATGGCAGGGTAGCCTTGTAACCAAGTACACGCTTTTCCGCGACCGCAAGGCGCTTTTGACCAACTACATCAACATGCTCGGTTACTTTGTATTCATTTACTGTCTTACAAAGTTGTTGATGGTGGCCTTTATCGACTACGAATGGTCCTTCTCCAAGATTTTCCCCTACCACTCTTATATATGGTGGCTGGTGTTCTTCAATACCATTCTGATGATCGAGCGTTTCCTGCAGCGTTTCAACGCAGTCCAAAAAATCTACGGTCCGCGACATGCCATTTATTACCTGATGCGCACCTTCATGTTGGTCGGATTGCTTTTGGGTAATCTTATCAATTTTATGGCAACCATTGCGGCCACTCGACGTTATCTGACTTACATTTTCAAGTCTGCTTTTGCGACCAAAAAGAAAACAACCGTCACTAAAAAAGATGCAGTTACCGGTCTGGAAGTAGAACACGAAGAAGATGAAGAAGAACGTCCGGTCTGGGGAAAGACCGACCACCAGTATCTCTCGGACGAACAGATGCGCGAGTACGTCAATCCCATCGGGCAGTTGGCTTTGAGAGCAAGGTTGATAGAAGAAAAGCAGTTGCAGGAAGCTTTGACTCGTCAAAGCGAAAGCGGCAAAAAGCTTGGAGACGTTTTGTGCGAGATGGGGTATCTGGATGAAGTGGGCTTCTCTCTTCTTTACGCACAGCAACTTGCCATGCCTGCTCAGGAGATTGACCCTTTCCGCATTGACCGCAAAGTTTTGAAAATGATCCCTGAAGATCTGGCCGAGAAACATCAGGTCGTGCCTTTGGCTATCGATGAAACCGGTAGCCTTATTTTGGCAGCCTCAAATCCCATCAGCACGCAGGAAAAGCTTCTTCTGGAGCATAAAACCGGGCGACACGTCAAGGTGGTAATAACCTACCAGTCCGACATCGATTTCTCGCGTCGCCGCGCATATGGCTTGGCCGTAGGTCAAGAAGCTTCGCACGTCCCGCGTATCGGTTATATTTTGCTCACTAAGGGAATCTTGAGTGAAGACCAGCTTTCTGAAGCTTTGCACGAGCAGGCTGAGAGTCGTCGTCCTATTGGAGAGATACTTCTCAATCGTGGTTTTATCAACGAATCCCAGCTTGAACACGTTTTGCGCGAGCAGAAGCACAAGCGCCGTCAGATCGGCGAGGCTTTTATTGAGCGTGGCCTGATAAACGAATCTCAATTGAAGCAGGCGCTTTATAAACAGAAGACAAACGGCAAACCCATAGGCGAGTTGTTGTTATGTATGGGACTGATTAAAGAATCCGATTTGGACAGCTATTTCCGTGAAACATACGGAGTCGGTTTCCATATGGTAACGCCGGAAGAAATAGACCTGGGATTTTTGCAGCAGTTCCCAAGAGCCTTTTGCGCTATTCATCGCGCTTTGCCGATCTCTGCTAAAAACGGGCATATCAAGATCGCTGTTTCCAACATGGCTCGCGGGGCTATGGCTGAGATGCTGGAGCATCGCTTCGGTAAGCCTGTAGATCTCTTCCTGGCACCGGATGACAATGTTTCTGTGGCAATGAAGGTCTGTTTCGACAATATCAACGGAGCCATAGCCCGTCATCACCTGCTTGGAAACAGGCTCCTTGAGGCGGGACATATAAATGAAAAGGCATTGCAAGATGCCTTGGATATACAAAAGAATAACGGTCAACGCTTAGGCGAGATACTTGTTGACGGCGGTTTCGTCAAAGAAAGCAATCTCCTTGAAGTATATGCCGACGATCTTTTCCTGCCGCACATCAAAATAATGGATAGACCGGATAAGGATCTAGCTGGCGTATTCCCACTTGATGAGGCAACCTCGCGTCTTATGGTGCCTTTGCATTTGTACGAAAAC
Source organism: uncultured Myxococcales bacterium (assembly GCA_964437525.1). Taxonomy (GTDB): domain Bacteria; phylum Myxococcota_A; class SURF-8; order SURF-8; family SURF-8; genus JAKQSH01. The sequence goes on from CAYTHG010000052.1 coordinate 14,138, forward strand.
ACCCTTACCTGCGCCCTGTCGTATACCTTCAAGCTGGAAGATGTATGCGATTTCGAGAGGCGTTTCCCGATGATGAAGATCAATTACGTGATGGCCTCCAAGGAAGACATAAACGAGGCTATCAGGCGATTGTACGATTTTGGAGATTAGAGCTAATGCTCAAAAAAGTTTTTATAAACGAAGTAAAAAATATGGCAAGCATAAGAAATTGGAGGTGGACCATGCGGAGCAAACAAGGCAAGCGGATTGCCCCGGTCCTGTCGCTTCTGGCGTCGGTATTGTTGATGTTGACATTATCCTCGGTAGCCTGGGCGCAGATAGGCGGTGCCATAACCGGCGAAACCTACGAGGCGAAGTACTCGCAAAAGGCGTCCAAGTGGCAGCCTGCGGAACGTGGAGAAATCAACTTCGAGAAAGACCTGTACATAGAAAAAGACATCATGTTGCAGGGTCTGGCCGGATACAAGCGCATCGAATTTACCATTCCGCGTTACTGGGAAGTGCAGGACGGCAGCAAGGTCGAGATTCTTATATCGGATGATGGAGCCGGAATTGACCTGGAGCAAATAAAAAAGATAGCCCTGAAACGTAGGCATATATCAAAAGAGAAAGCGGACAGACTTAGCAATGAAGAAGCCCTGGCGCTTATTTTTCAGTCTGATGTCTCGGCCAGTCCTATTGTAACCGATCTTTCCGGCAGGGGATTGGGAATGGGGATTATCCGGGAAAAGATTGAAACTCTCGGGGGATACCTGCACATTGAAAACCGTCCGGGCGCCGGTGTGTCATTTCGGGTAATCCTGCCA
>CAYTHG010000053.1:0-14872 GCA_964437525.1 uncultured Myxococcales bacterium
CGGTGTCATCATCACACCGCGATCGAGGATTTCGTTGATGTCCGAAACCTTGCCGATGGTGTAATCAATGCCCAATTCCTTTGCCGCCAATTCCGACTGCTGGTAAAGCTGATTGCATTTGGGGCAGCCCGTTCCGAGTATTTCCAGTTTTTTCATTGTTTTCTCCTATGCGAATAATGTTCCGAATATAAGTCCGCTCAAGGTCGCCATGACGACCACCAAGAGCACGTAAACAGCGGTTTTTTTAGTTCCTAAAACTCCGCGTATGACAAGCATGTTAGGCAAAGACAGGGCCGGGCCCGCCAATAACAGCGCTAGAGCCGGGCCTTTGCCCATACCCGCGCCCATCAAGCCTTCCAATATCGGCACTTCGGTCAATGTGGCGAAATACATGAAGGCGCCCACTATGGATGCGAAAAGATTTGCCCACAGCGAGTTCCCGCCGACAAGATCCGAAACCCAGGCCGAAGGAATCAGTCCCTCGTGACCGGGGCGTCCCAAAAGGAATCCGGCTGCCAGTACGCCTATCAAAAGCAAGGGCATTATCAATTTTGCGTATTCCCAGGACGAAGCCGACCAGCTTTTAAGCTCGTCTTTTACAAACCAGAATTTGATAGCAAACGCCAAAAGAACCAGCAATGCCGCACTGATATACCACTTGGCCGAATAGATCAGCGCCCACAGACCCTCGTCTCCCTCTCCCGGCTTGCCCCAGTTGGCAAAGACCAGCACGCCGACCATCAAGGCAAAGTACAAGGCGTCCTGCCACAAATGCCGGGAGGGTTTCACCTCGGGCATGGCTGCCAAACCTTTGTTTTTTTCTTCTTCGTCCTTGCGGAAAAAGAATTGCATCAAGATCCCGATCACGATGGAAAACACAATCGCGCCCACGGCACGGGCGATGCCGATTTCCATTCCCAGAACCCGCGCTGTAAGTATGATAGCCAAAACGTTTATGGCCGGGCCGGAATACAAGAAAGCGGTAGCTGGCCCCAGACCCGCGCCGCGTTTGTAGATCCCGGCAAAAAGCGGCAGGACAGTGCAGGAACAGACCGCCAGTATGGAGCCCGAGACCGAAGCGACGCCGTAAGCCGTAACGCGCCTTGCCCCCGCGCCCAGATACTTCATTACCGAAGCTTGCGAAACAAAGGTGGCGATTGCCCCGGCGATAAAGAATGCCGGAACCAGACACAAGATGACATGCTCGCGGGTGTACCATTTTAGAAGCGCCAGCGATTCGTAAATGGCGCCCGAAAAGCGTTCGGACTCTATGGGCAGAAACCACAGCAGTGCGAAGATGCCCAGGAACCACAAAAATATTTTCCGCTCTTTCATATTCGCTTCTTTCTTGAAATCATGGAATATTTATATATTCCAATATAGCCATAAAGCATCTCAAAAAAAATCACTCGCCTTTTAAAACACGGCTGGTGCAGGCAAACATGTCAAGCACGCAGGGAGTCAGAAGGCGGTAAAAAATGGTGTTGCCCTCCTTGCGGTTGTCAACGATTCCGGCGGCCAGCAATGTCGATAAATGCTTGGAAACGGTAGACTGATCCAACTCGACGGCCTCGGTCAATCCGCCCACCGAGCATTCGCAGTCGCGCAGCCGGTCTATTATCAAGAGCCGCGCCTCGTTCGCCAGAGCCTTATGTATACGCGCCTGACGCTTGAAATCTTCTCTGCACTTCTTTTTTTCACATTCGCATTTCATGTCTGTTTCTCTCGTTCACATTTCACGCTTGAAACTATATGGCGAGTTGGCAATATTGTCAAGTGCGTTTTTATGGTGTCCATAAAAAAATGCTGAATGCGGAATGCTACATCAATTCGCCATTCGCCATTCGACATTCGCCGTTCGGATTGGTTTTTTATTCCCAGATAATTCCTGCACCCGGTGTGGGTTCGGCTATGATGAAATCTACGCTGTTGTCGTCTGCGTCGGTGTTGGTGCGGTCACGTTGCAGCGACAAGCCCAGTCCCGGAGCGGATGCGGGTTCGCCTTCGCCCAAAAAGCTCAGGTCGCCGAAGTCGCCGTAGCCGAGCGCGTCGTATGTGTATTCGATTTCTTCTTTGTACAATACCAGGCTGTTGATATTCCCGTATCTGAAGAAGGATGAGAAATTTTCGTCGGTAAAGTCCGCCATGGCCGCGTCGGGACCGGCTATTACTGCGTAACCGTCCTCAGGAATGACATAGCCTTCCAGCGAAAAACGTGCCCCGCTTTCGGTTCCGTTCTGGCGGTATTCTACCAATCCTATTCCCGAAAGATCGAAATCGGGCGGGCCGTACAATTCTATGAATCCGCTGTCCGAGTCAATGCCCAGATAGACTTCCGATATAACGGGCAGGTCCACCAGCTCGGCGTTGTCTATGGAAATGTTTTCCTTCAAAATCGAGATTTCATTATCAAGCGGCTTGCCTTCCACATTCAGTAATATCAGGCGCAGCGACACGTTTCTGGTTTTTGTCTTTTCCGGCAGGTTGGCTTCGGTGTCCCAGAAAAAAGTGTACAACTCACCGTCCGGGCTGGCGGCCAGATTTTTTGTGGCGTCTGTTTGTCTGATTTTCTGTGAGCATTCTGAGAAGCTCTCGCCGTTATCGAGTGAGTATTGCACGTCGAGCGAATAATGGCTGCCGGGGTTGCCGTAGAGCTTGTAGGATATGGCCGCCACCTGCCTTAATGTGCTTACCGTTTCCAGCATTTCAAGGGATGTGTCGAGTACGTTGTCGATTGCAAATATATGCGATTGTATCCCGGCTCCCGGACCGAGATCATCAAATGCCGTCAGGCGCAGGCGTACCGTGTCGAATTTCGTGTAGCCGAGATCTGCGGCGCTGTCCCAGAAAGCTGTGTATACGCCGTGCGTCTGAGAATTCAAAAGCTCTTCGGTGTCGCCTTCGATTGTGGCGCTGTGCCATTTCTCGCCGCCGTCGGAGGTGTATTCGAATTCGACTGTCATGGGCTTCTCTTCAGGGTCGGCAACGCCGAAGGTGATTGCCTGAATATTGTCCGGCAGAGACTCTATTTCCATGAAAGAAGCGCGGGGCAGTTTGTTGTCGTTTGCGAGCGTGAAAAGCGGCGACTGGCCCTCGGCGGCATTGAAAGAATTTTCGGCCACGACTTTGAGACGCAACTCGCTTCTTTTACCGGGCATGTCGCTGGCGCTGTCCCATACGAAGCTATGGCTTAGGCCTTCAACTGATGCCACGAAGCCGCCGCCTGAACCGGCAGCGGGGGAGGGCGTAGCCTTGTTCCACGAGGAATCCTTGAGGTAATAAGCGTCCACCTTGAGGAGTTCTCCGCCATCGTCTTTGAGCATGAATTTCAAGGGGATATCGCCGCGCAATTCTCCTTGAGCGACCTGCACGTCCAGTATGACCGGCTGGGATTCTTTTGAGTGATCCACCGAGCAGGCGCAGAGTCCCGCCAGTATCAAAAGCAATGCCGTTTTAAAAGCCTTATGCATTTCGCTCCTTGCCTAAACCGCCCGGTTTGAAAGCGCGTCTACAAGTTTTATCCGCAAGCCGCCGAAACTCCTGTTGGACATCACCACGATGCTGTCTCCCGCTTTTGCCTGTTCCAAAAGGACTTTCAGAATTTCCGTTACATCCTGTCTATGATACGCCTTGATGCCCCTTGCCTGCAAATCCGAAATCAGCCTGTTCATATCCAGCCGCTCCTCAGGTGGAATTCTATCAGGGCGCGAAGGCGGCCCCAAGACGACGGTGTCCGCACCTTCAAAGCATTCGGACAACTCTTTTTGGAAGATATTGCGGCTGGTGGTGTTGGTGGCCGGGTCGAAGGCCACCAGCATTTTTCCCTCAGGATATGCCCGGCGCAGGCCTTCGAGTGTCAGGGCTATGGCTGTGGGGTGGTGGGCGAAATCGTCGATTATTCTCACTCCCGCATAAGGGCCGTAGATGTTCTGGCGTCTGGCGATGCCCTTGAATGACTTCAGCGCCGCCGGAAGTTTCGCAGGATCCAGTCCGCGTTCCACCAAAAGGGCGCAAGCGGCGCAGATGTTCATCAGGTTGTGTTTGCCTGTCAGTTGAGTTTCAAGCCCGATAACTTTTTGGCCGTCTTTCAAAAGCGTGAGGCGCGTGCCTTTTGAGTCGGTCGAGATTTCCTCGGCGCACCACTGACAGTCTTTTGTCAGTCCATAATAAACCACGCGGCACTTGGCTTTTGAGGCTATCTTGACCACGCGCTCGCTTTCGCGACAGGCCAAAAGAATGCCGCTTTCCGGAATGATGTCCACGAATTCTTTGAAGCGCTCCTCTATTTCTTCTATGGAATCGTAGATGTCGGCGTGGTCGAATTCTATGGAAGTCAGTATGGCACCCTGCGGTCGGTAGTGCATGAACTTGGGATATTTGTCGAAGTAGGCCGAGTCGTATTCGTCGCCTTCCAGTACGAATTCCGGGCCTGTACCTAGTCTGAAGCTGCGTCCGAAATTCTCCAGCACGCCGCCTATCATAAATCCGGGATCGTATCCGCAGGCATCGAGCAGCCATGCCAGCAGCGAACTTGTGGTGGTTTTGCCGTGGGTTCCCGTCGCAACCAATGATGTCCGGCCCGGCAGGAAGAACCTGTCGATGGCTGATGGCAGCGACTCATAGGGTAGCCCCAGACGCTGAGTCTGGACGGCTTCGGGGTGGTTGCGCGAACAGACATTGCCTACTACCACCGCATCCGGTGCGGGTTGCAGGTTGGATATTGAAAAGGGTGTTTCGACTTCTATTCCCAATTCGGCAAGCTGATCCGACATGGGCGGGTAGATGGCTTCGTCCGAACCTCTAACCTTATAACCTGCTTCTTTCAAGAGTCCGGCAAGCGATCCCATTGCGGTTCCGGCGATGGCCGAGAGATGAACTTCGGTTTTGGAGCCGATTTTGTCTATCCTGCGCCACGGGCCGCGTCCGGTGGCAGCAAGTTCCTTATATAAGGTTTCGTGTATGCTTTTTCTGAATGCACCCATGCTTTCGGTGGTGCATTCGCCTAAAACGCGGTTTGTCAAAAGCGTTATAGTCAAATCGTGATCGGTATCCAGCCAGCAGGAAGTTCCGGTGAAGCCGAGATGTCCGATGGAGTGGGGCGAAATATAGCGCCCGGCCTGCGAAACCTTCCAAGTCGGTCTGTCCCAGCCGGGAGTATGGCACTGGCGCGGCAGGCTTGTATAAGGATGCTGAAAATCAAGCGCCGTTTCTTTGGGTATCAACTTCGATTGGCCCGAAAGCGCCTTTCGCCATTCGAGTAGGAGTTGTGTCACGCTTTTTGCTGTTCCAAACAGCCCGGCCTGTCCCGAGATTCCCCCGGCGGCGTAGCTGTTGTCATCGTGAACTACGCCTGAAAGCTGCCCGCGCAACTCGTTTCCAGTCTCGACTACGCTTTTCCCGGCCAGTTTTTCTTTGTTGTTGGATGCATCTACGGGTAGAAAGAAAAGCTCTTTGATGCCCAAACGTGCATATATTTCGTTTTCCACGAAAAGATCGAGGCGAGTGGATGTGATCTTCTCTATGATCGCTGCCGTGATTATATAGCCGATATCACTATATGTTTCTTTTGTCGCGGGCGGGTTCTCCAGCTTTTGATCTATTGCCAGATCGAAAACTTTGCATCTGGCCTGCTGGTTGTCCAAGTCGGCTACTTCTTCATAATAAGGCATCCAGGCTGGCAGACCGGATGTATGTTCTAAAAGCATCTTGACCGTCACCTTGGCCTTGTCGTCTGTTTTCCATGAATCGAAATACTTGAAAACAGGATCGTTGAGGGACAGTTTGCCTTCGGATATCAGCAGGGCTGAGGCTGTGGCGGTGGCAAGCGGTTTGGTGAGGGAGGCCAGATCGAACAGGCTCGATTCATGGACATCGCCTGAGTCTTCTTTGAAACTGCATTTTCCGAATCCTTGGGAGAAAACGATTTCTCCTTTTTGGGAAATGCATAGCTGAGCAGCGGAAAACTGCTTGTCTTTTATGGCTTTTTCAATCAGTGAGATACTGCCTTCGAGTTTCAACTTGTTCTCCATCGTGAATTCTATTTAACAGCCGCTTCCAGAAGTTCCAGTGTGCGGGCTTCGGTATCCATCAGGGCATTTACTCCGCAGGGCAGCGGGTGGTTGTCGTCTATGTGTCCGACAGGCAAGCTAGCCATGACGGGCAGCCCGCGTTTCTGCGTCAATTCCAGAATTCTATCTTCAACCTGTCCGTTTAATGCTTCCTGATTTGTATTGTGAGTGAAAGCACCCAGTATAACGCCTGAAACGAGATCGAAGACACCTGTAAGGGCCAGGTGAGTCAGTGCGCGGTCAACCTTATAAGCCTCTTCGTTGACATCTTCCAGTACGAGAATAGCTCCTTCAAGCTCTGGCATATAGGGCGTTCCCGTCAGGTGTGTCAGCATGGTCAGGTTGGCCGGGTATAGTTTTCCCTCCGCTTTTCCTTCCCGCAGCACTTTGAGATTTTCATTACAGCAGGCACCGGGAGCTTTCGTGTTTGTCAAAAGATCGAAATACCTGTCGGCTGTGTTTTCGGGTAGATCAGGCAGAGTCAGAAAGTGCGGTCCGTGAATCGATACCAGCCCGGCTTGCTTTGAAAGCGCCATGTGCAGGGCGGTGTTGTCGGAAAAACCGATAAAGGGCTTGGGATTTTTGGAAATCAGGTCGAAATCGAGATGATCTAAAAGGCGCATGGTACCGTATCCGCCGCGCACCGCGATGACGGCTTTTACTTCGGGATCGAGCCAGGCTTTCATAAACTCCGAACTTCTCAGTTCGTCGCTTCCGGCAAGATAGCTTTGGGACGAAAAAACGTTTTCGTTCCAGATCGGTTCGAAGCCTCTGCTTTTTATAAAGTCTACCGCCCTGTCCCATTTTCTTATATCGAAGGGGCTGGCAGGAGCAAGCAGGGCTATTTTGTCTCCAGATTTCATGTATGGAGGATGAATTTTGTCTTGTGGCATTGCGGTGCCCTTCGGTTTGGGTTAAAATACCTCCATCACGGCAAAGTTGGAAATTTGTCGCGATTTCCCATTAGGGATAGTTTTAAGGTATTTTCGCGGTTGTGCAAAGGATTGTCAAATCTTGTGGATCGATTGCGGCGATGTCTTGCGATATGCTGTAGGAATATGGAAATTAATTGACATGTTTTGAAATTACCTGATATAAGCTAATATTCAAAGGCGTCACTTGACTCCACAATCAGGGTGATTTTGAGCGAGATAAAGCGATTCAATATATCTGTTTAGGAGGGCACCATGGGGAGGACATTCCGAGGGAGTGCATTAATAGTGTCATTCCTTCTTCTCTTCTGCGGATTTGCACTGGCCGCTGAAAAGGCAACCGACGAAAGTCTGGCCGGTTCCGGAGAAGGAGAAATCAATGTCCCGCCGGATAACGGCAGCACCGGCGAAGGTCAGATCTCTTCGGCTGACGAGGCTTACGAGGTAAAGCTGAAAAGCCTCGAAGAAAAAGTCAACCAGTTGAAAGAGAAAATATTCCGTTCCAAGACCCGGCTTATGCTTCTGCAGGAAACACTGATGCATGGAGTCATTGCCGGTTCTAAGATAGTTTTGTCGCACCACAACAAGATGGGCGGACCGTTCAAGCTCGAATCGGTTGCTTATTACCTTGATGGTGCTCCTATCTTCGGAAAAATCGACATTGACGGCGACCTGGATAAGCGCAAGCAGATAGAAATCTACAACGGTTCTCTTGCCCCCGGTAACCACTTGGTATCCGTATACATGGTATATCGCGGACAATCAGGGCTTTTCAATTACGTCGAAGGTGTCAAAGTCAAGCTTAAATCCAATTACACCTTCCGTGCCGAAGAGGGTAAGATCACCCAGATCGAGGTGATAGGTTATGACAAAGGCGGCGTGACTTCCCGCTTCGAGGAGCGTCCGGCTGTCAAGTACAAAACCGACCTGGTGGACTTGACGGAAAAAGATGCCGAGGCCATGCAGCGTGAGCAGGCCACGGAACAGAAGTAGGACTTTCCTAGTTTGAAAGGAGAGCTGGGAAGGTGAATAAGACTATCTTAAGAATCCTGAACATAATAACGACGACATGTATTCTTGTCGGCCTGTCTGTTTCCGCTTGGGCTGCCGTGGATCTGGAAGAGGTCCAAAAGGGCGTAGTATTCTCGAACGGTCGCATAGACTCATATTCGGGGCAGCTTGACCGTATGCGCGGCAGGTATGTCACTACTCAATTTATAAATCAGGCCAAGGTTTTCGTTAATCGTTTTGAAACCGCCGAAAAGCTTTATCGCGCCGGAGATTATGTAAACGCCGCTATCATCTGCGTCGATCTCATGGATTACCCCAATGCAAAAGCCAAGCGCCAGTTCTACGATATACAGTTTTACCTGGGCAGTTCGCTTTTCCATCAGGGCAATTACATTTCGGCTCGTAAGTATCTTGAAAAAGTAGTCGATTACGGCCAGATAGGCGAGCATTTCCGCGAAGCTATTCTGGAGATGATCGAGATTTATGTTACCCAGCGCGATTTTACCGGCGCCGAGCGTTATTACAAGCTCATATCGCGTGTCAGCGGTCAAAGCGGTTGGGACTCTATCCAATATGAATACGCCAAGATGCTGCACAAAAAAATGGACCTCGATAAGTCCGAGCGCACATTTGCCAAGATTCCTAGTGATTCTGCCATGTATCCGCGCGCGGCTTATTTTCGTGGTGTCATAAAGGTAGAGCAGAAAAAGCTCAAGGAAGCCTTGAAGATTTTTCAGGGCTTGAGGAACATAGAGACCAAAGATATCAAGGATTTGCGTCTGCGCGAGTTGGCAACTCTTGCCACCGCCCGCGTGTTGTTCGACCTCGGGCAATTCGACGAAGCGCTTTCTGTCTACCGCGATATTCCGGTCGAGTCGCCTTTCTTCGATCAGGCTTACCACGAAATCTGCTGGATTTATGTCAAGAGGGAAAAGGCCGATGAAGCCGCCAATACCCTCGATATTCTGCTGATCGCCCGACCCGATTCAAAATACGAGCCGGAGTTCAGGCTCTTAAAGGGCAGTATCAATCTCTGGAGCGGCGACTACGACAAGGCCAACATGTCCTTCCGTCATGTCTCCGACAAATACGAAACCGTGGTCGAGCGCCTGGAACGTTTATTGAACGTCTCCAAGGGCAAGCGCGCCGAAGAAATTCAGCGCGACGTATTGAGCAAAGATTCCAAGCTGCCGCCCATCGTCAGGGTGTGGTTGTCTCAGGAAGAACTGGTTTCGGATTCTCTTGCGATCTGCGACGAACTCGAACAGAGTTCCGAGGGCTTGAAAGAATCCGAGAAGGTTGTGGAGACTTTGGATTTGCATCTTTCTCAGAAAAACAAAGCCAACCTCTTCCCGCAGTTGAGAATCGGGCGCGAGAGGGGTATTGAGTTGAAAAGCAACTTGACAGAAGAATCCTCGATTCTTGCGACTCTGGCTACCAATCTTGTCGGCAAGTTCTCGCCGGAAGACAAAAAAAAGCTTGAGAAGCTTCGCAATCGCCGTAAGGAGCTTGAGAAAAAATACGCCGAGATGCCCAAGACAATGGCTGACCGCCACGACAGGCGTTCACGTCATGTTGATAGAATGAGCGACGTAGACAAGGAAATTTACAAGCTCCAATTGCAGCTTGACGGTCTTAACGAACTAATCGCCGATATAGAGTCTCGCCAGGAAAACGTACGCGGCAATCCCAAAATGTCGCAGGACTATATTCGGAAAGTCTCCCAAAAAATAATACGTGAGCAGAAACAGATGAGTACAATGCTCAACGACATGGGTGGTCTGGTGGGCGAGGTTCAGCGCGAAATGGAAATGGCCAAGATAGGCGAAGAAGCCGATCAGCGTGATGAGGCCATAAGAAAAGAAATCGTACGTATTTCTAAGGAAGAAGAAGATCTTGTAGCCAGGCTGGGCGCAGGATTTACAGAAGAAGGGCGTCTGCTCTTTAAACAGATAGAAGAGAACAGAAAAAGAGCCGAAAGACTCAACGGAAATGTGGAAGTCTATTTCGGGGATCTGGAAAAGCTGGTTGTCGAGGCGGTGGCTGGTTACAGCCGCAAACTTGAATCTGAGAAACGCATGATTCTCGGTTACAACCAGCAGATAGAGCGCTACAGACGCGAGTCCGAAATGCTTTCCGGCATTATCGCTTATCACAATTTACAGGCCGTGCATGATCGTTTCTACGATTACGTACTGCGGGCAGATATGGGAATGGTCGATATTTCCTGGGAAAAACGACAGCGCATCCGTGGCAGGATAGACGAACTTCTGGAACAACGCGCTCAGGACATGGAAGCGCTTGACGAAGGTTTCAGGGCCGTCCGTGAGGGGAGCTTATGAGATTGAAAGCTAAATTCTCGTGGGCCGCGTTCCTGTTTGTGGCCCTGGCAATAACTATCCCCGTCAATTTGTACGCTCAATCGCAAGACGGTGAGGGCGGAGATGTGCCCGACGGGCCGACCAAGCTCGAAATCGGCGGCGAAGACATTGCATTGACCCGACAGGAAGTCGATGACGCAATAAATCGCTTTGCCGCAAGAGTGACGGAATTTCACGCCGATATAGTCGAGCGTGTCGAAGAGCAATACAAGCGTTATCAGCAGGAAATCGAAAAACGCTACGAAAAAGACGTCAAGCGTCTGGAGGCCGACGAAAAGAAAGTTATCGTCAACTCCACCGAGCATTTCGAGCGTTTTATCCGAAAATATCCTAGAGAGCCCAAGCATACGCCCGACGTAATGTTCCGTCTGGCAGAATTGTATTTCCTTCTGGATAAAGACGGTTTCGATTCTCGTTCCAAGGCTTTATGGGCCAGATACGAAAAGGATCTGAATCTGTTCGATGAAGGCAGGCTTTCGGTCGAGCCCAGGGCTCCCCACGCCGATTACTCGCGTTCCATCAATATGTACAAGGATATTTCTGTCAAGTTCCCGCGCTATCGTTACATAGATGCGGTCTACTATCTGATGGCCTATGCCTACAAACAGCATAACGACCTGCCCAACGTGCGCGACGCTTTCGAGAACATGATTGCCATCAGGCCGGACAGCAAGTATGTCGCCGAGGCATACCTCTACATAGGTAACGCCTACTTCGATGAAATGATGTACGAGCAGGCTCTCTTCGCGTATGAAAACGCATCCAAGTTCTCCGACAGCCGCTTTTATGACGGTATCCTTTATAAGCTGGCTTCGACCTACTACATCACCAACCGTTTCGGTAAAGCGGTTCAGGCTTTTGCAGATGTTTGCGATCACTCGGAGAAAACATTCAAAAAGAAGGGCAGGCATTCGTATTTCCGTCAGGAATCCATCGATTACATAGCCTTCTGTTATTCGCAGGGAAAAGAGTACTGGTCGGAAGTCGGTGTGGATGGCTTGAAGAATTTCTTCGCCAGGAGCGGCGAAAAGCCTTATGAGGCAGCCGTTTATCGTAAGCTCGGCGAAAACTTCCTGCAGCAGACCATTTATAACGAGGCCGTGGCCTCCTATAAGATAGCTGTCAACAAAGATCCGTGGAATCGCGATAACCCCTTCATCCAGAAAAAAATCATTGATATTTATCTGGTCTTGAAAAACAACGAGCAGGGCAATATCGAGCGCTCCAAGTTGATTACCGCTTATGGCGAAGGTTCCGACTGGGCCATGCAGAATGCCGATGACCCGGATGCGGTCAAGGCCGCCCAGGAGATGGCGCTTGATTCCTTGAAGCAGTGGGCGTACTACCAACATGCTCAGGCCCAGAGATATGCCGAGCTTGAAGAAACCGATAAAGCCCGCACTTTCTACAAAGCTGCAGCAAAGGCTTATGACGATTTCTTGAAAAAATTCCCCCACGACAAGGAAGCGTATGTGCTGACTTATCGTATGGCGGATGCCAATTACTGGGCCGGGGATTATGTCAAGGCCGCGCCTATTTTCGTTTCAGTGCGGGACGACAAATCCAACAAGGAATATTTCGACCAGTCTTCCGAAGCGGTCGTTTTGTGTTACTGGGAAATGATCGAGTCCGAAGGCGAGCGCCTGACCCAGACCGAAGAAGAATATCAGGTCAAGCAGGAAGAACGCTTGAAGGGTCAGACCGACAAAAATGAAATTCCCAAGCTCAAGCAGCAGTACATCGAGGCCGGAGATTTTTACGTACAGAATTCCAAGTCGCCTCGCAACCGCGAAGGCATAGCCTACAACATCGCCGAGATTCTGTTCGAGTACAACCACCTCGAAGGGGCTCGTAAGCGCTACATCGATCTTATTCAGCGTTTCCCCAAGGGAGAACGCGCCGTTGCTTCGGCCAAGCGTATCGTCGATACCTATACCATCACCCAGGACTGGGTAAGGGTGGCCGAGTGGTCCGAAAAGATCGCCATGATGGAATTGGGCGAAGGCGAAGAGCGTGGCCGTATGCAGGCCGAGATGAAACGTATTCGCGGTTCCGCCATCGCTTCATATGCATTCGAGTTGCAGAAGCGCAAGGAATTCGAGAAGGCCGCCGCGCAGTTCTTGAAAGCCGTTGCCCAGGATCCGGGACACAAAGACGCCTCGGCTATGCTGTACAATGCCGCCGCCAACTATTCCGCAGCCAATCGCCCGGCCAAGGCCATGGAATTGTTCGAGCGCATGGTCAACGAATATCCGCAGGCCGAATTTGCGGCTGAGTCCTTGTTCTACGTGGCCGAAAACGCTTATCGCAGTTTCAACTTCGACAAAAGTTCAGCGGCCTTTGCTCGTTTGTATCGTGACTACCCGAACATCGAAGACAAACGCAAATGCCAGGCCATCTACGCCCACGCGCAGGTCATGGAGTTTAACCACGAATACAAAAAGTCGGCTGGTATCTACGAAAAATACAGCCGCGATTGCTCCAAGATCGAAAACGACGCCGCCGTTACACTATTCCAGGCTGGTGGTATTTACGAAAAGCTCGAAGACTGGCGCAACATGACGCGCGTTTATGAGAGCTTCGTGGATCGCTTCGGTAAGGAAAAGGATAACTATCGCTTCGTGGTCATGGCTTATTCCAAGATGGGCGATGCCTTCAAGAATCGTGGCAACATCCGTAACGCCAATAAATATTACGAAAAGGCGATCAGCTTCTTCAAGTCCAAGCCTTCCATCGAAAAAGATTTCCTTTCCAACAAGCTGGCCGCCAAAGCGCATTTCGAGCTTTTAGAACAAGACTACGACAAATACCGCCGTGTCAAAGTTACCGGTTCCGGCAAAAAGTTGATGAAGACCTACGAGGCAAAAACCACGGCCATGACCGAGGTAGTCAAGGTCTACAATACGGTGCGAGAATTCGCTTCTCCCGAATACTGGGTCGCTTCCAAGTATCGCCAGGGTGAGGCAATCGAGTCTTTCGCCGACCAGTTGTTCGACGCTCCTGTGCCGCGCGAAGTCAAGAGACTCGGCGAAGACGCCATCATCATCTACCAGCAGCAGCTCTTCGATTTCTCGCAGCCTTTATACAAAATGGCCGCCGGGTCGTTTATGGAGGCGCTTGATATCGCCCGTAAGCAAAAGCTGTTCGGTTCGCCCTGGACCAAAAAGGTCTTCAAGGCTTTGGCGCATCCCAACCTGTCCATGTTCCTGACAGGCGAGTTCAAGATGCGCAAGAACGAAAAATCCAAGTTCCAGGATGAAATTTATCTGCCCATGCCTGTGGATAACGGACTCAAGCACGTCAAGGTCAAGGCTGCCGCCAAGCCGGAAGAAACAGCCAAGACCGGAGAGCAGAAAGCTTTAGAAGAAACCGAAGCGCAGCCAGAGCAAACACAAGAGACCGAGGAGGCTCCCCAATGATTCGGAAAGCTGAAAGGGTAGCCATGAACATTTACCGTAAAGCTCATTTCGGGTTGATCCTGCTTTTGATTGCATTGCTTTCGTTTGCCTGTGCCACCACAAAAGAGGCCAAGCCGTCCTTGGAAGATACGCTCGATGAGCCGACCGCACCTGTAGAAGAGCCTGTAGCGGCTGAAGTCGAAGAGAAGGCTGTCGAAAAAGAGAAGACTCCCGAAGAAAAAGCAATAGAAGAAGCCGAAAAGAAGGATGTCTATCCTTTCGAGGCAAGCGACTTGTGCAAGCCGGATCTTGAAGCGGGTACAACTATCGCCGCTCACCATCCGCTTGATGCAGAGAGATACTTCAAGGTAGCGTTGCAGAAAGACCCGCGCTGCTACCACGCGCTTAACAATCTCGGTTTGCTGGCTCTGCACGCCGGAAAATATGCCGAAGCCAAAAGCAGATTCGACGAGGCCAGCCGCATTGAGCCTAGATATCCGCAGGCCATCATCAATCGCGCCGCCGTCGACGTGGCGCAGGGAGATTACGGCAGGGCGGCGGAGTATCTGAAGAGCCAGTCTCAGAGGCTCGAAGATTCAAACGATGTCGATGGTTACCTGGCTTATACACTGGTCTTGGACGGTCGTCTGGATGAAGCCATAAGCACTGCGCGTAATGCTTTGAAACGCGATGAGCAGAACACCATGTGCCTACTCGCCATGGGTTGGGCTTTCTTGAAGCAGGATAAACACGAACTGGCCTCGATGGTCTTCACGCAGGTTTCTGAAATCGATACAACTGTGGCGGAAGCTTATTATGGTATGGGTCTGGTGGCATTGCGGGAAAAACGCATGTCGGATGCCCGCGACCAATTTTTGAAAGCCATAGAAAAACGTCCCGACTTTGCCGAGGCACATTTGAATCTCGGTAACTTCTACCTGGATGATCAGGATTTCGCGCAGGCTGAGAAGCACTTTAAAGAGGCGTTGGGTTTTTAAAAAAAAAAATGAAAAAAAAAAAAAAAAAAAGTTAAAAAAAAAAAAAAAAAAAAAAAATAAAAAAAAAATAAATTAAAAAAAAAA